>JBBRDL010000006.1:0-56199 GCA_038203965.1 Chitinophagales bacterium
TAATAAAACCGGCTGAACAAAGGGCAGAAGGTTTTCCTGGAAGTAGGTATCAACAAAGGCTTCCTGTTCCTGTGTTAATTCCTCTCGCTGCACAAGGTGGATCCCATGACGCTTTAGCTCAGGGACTATCTGATGCTGAAAAATTTCCCCGAATTCTATGGCGTGTTCACTGACTATTTTCTGTATTTTTAAAAGAACGGCTTCAGGATCATAATCCAATTGTTTGATCGTCTTTTTCCCTACCAATAACAGATTCCTATGGTTAGCAACACGAACCCTGAAGAATTCATCAAGATTGCTGGAGTAAATGGCCAGAAACTTAAGTCGTTCCATTAACGGTACATTAGGATCTTTGGCTTCCTGCAGTACCCTGTAGTTAAAATCCAGCCAGCTAAAGTCCCGGTGTATATATCTACTTCCTTTTGCGGTGTGTTCCTTTGCCATCATCTCTGGTTACGCCTTAATGGTCTATGTTTCTATCTGAATTCCTAAGTCAATCATTTGAAAACTAAGCAAATATAAATTTTCTATCTATAAATTATTTTACATCAAATACAACTGACACAAAACGTTAGAAAAGGTTGAAGGATTGTTATCATGATTGAATAAACGTGTAGCAAACACTAATCCAATAAAGATAAACAGTAACCTCAGACATTACTTTACCTATCTTTTTACAAACAAAACAAACCATACTTGGATGGACACTTGGCTGGTTATCTTTGTATCATAACTTTTACAATTTTAACTCAAAATATATGACGCAAAAGAGCCGAAAAAAAATAGTCGCTGCCAACTGGAAAATGAACCTCAATCTACCTGAAGGTGAAACACTTATCGATCAGTTGTTGGAAGGTCTTCCTGAAGATTTGTCGTGTGAGGTTGTTATTGCACCGCCTTTTACGCATATTCCTATGATGGTGGCTAAGGTGATAGGTTCAGCTATTGTTCCTGCTGCTCAAAATTGCTATTTTGAATCATCGGGTGCTTTTACCGGTGAAATCTCTACGGGTATGCTCAAAAGTGTTGGCGCTGTCTATTGTATCACCGGGCACTCAGAACGCAGACAACTTTTTCATGAATCCAATCATATCATCAAATCAAAGGTAGATGCCATTCTTTCTGATGGATTAGTGCCTGTTTTCTGTTGCGGTGAATCCTTGGATATCAGGGAGAAAGGCCATCAGAATGAATTTGTCAAAACGCAAATGGAAGAAGGTATTTTTCATTTAGATGCTACTTCATTTTCAAAGTTGGTTATAGCTTATGAGCCGATATGGGCTATTGGGACGGGGGTTACTGCCTCTCCCGATCAAGCGCAGGAGATGCATTTGTTTATACGTAAAACTATTGATCGTATGTATGGCCAGGTCGTCAGCCAAAACATCAGGATCCTCTATGGAGGCAGCATTAAATCAGATAATGCATCAATGCTCTTTTCCCAACCGGATGTCGATGGCGGTCTTGTCGGTGGAGCATCCTTGCAAGCCTCTGGATTTCTCGAAATTGTCCGCGCAGCTTGTGGATAACATTGTTGAAAATTAAGGCTTGGAATATTTGCTTTTTATTTATGATCTTATTACATTTATGTAATGCGTCTGGTCGATGGATCAGCCTTTTAAGATAAGTTCGGTTATCACTTCCTGCATCATCATATTGAACGAATCAATTGATGATAGCCTGTGGTTGAAAAGGATTGCTTTTGCAAAAATGAGTAGCCATTAACAGGAAAGATAGTACGGACATTGGGGTGACCTAGTGGTCAAAACCCTGTTGCCGGTGACTAAGAAAGTCATAAAAACCGGAACTGTGTCTTCAAATCCAACTGTGGATGTTTTCAACAGAAAACATCCCGAACCAACTTGAGATGGAAAAGATACATTAGGCTAAGGGATGCATATATCACATATGTATCCCTTTCCTGTTTTAATAATTTACCCTTTATTTTATTCAGCGATCACTACTTTTTTCCAGACATGCTTGCCATCGGTCAGCGAAAAGCGCAGGAAATATATTCCCTGTGACATTAATTCAGGCACTTCCACAAAGGTATGTGCACCGGGAGCAATTTCAGTGCGAAGTGGGATAGCGATGTATTGACCTTGAGCAGACCACCATTCCATTGATGAAATATTGATAGACGTTGTAGATGGATTAACAAGCTGAATACTTGATCCTGACGTGGTGATAGTTGGATGAATCAACAAAGCGGTACTTACTTCTGAAATTTCATTAGAGGCTATGATCATCGGAACCACAAACGAAAAAATCTGCTTACATCCAAGCATGTCCGTGACCGTCAATTGATATGCTCCATGCATAATATTAAAGAGGCTTTCAGTCATCTGACCTGAACTCCACAGATAAGAAAATGGGGTGGTGCCTCCAACAATTTCAACTAGTATAGCCCCTGAATTGGATCCATTATCGCCAATAATCGCAAGATCATTGATGATGATGGCTGGTAAAACTTCCAGATGTAACGTGGTTTCTTCAAAGCAACCAGGTTGTGTTTCTACAACAGATGAATACTCTCCTTCCTCGAATACCAGGTTGCCGCCAAAATCAAGCGTATCTCCATTACATATAGTTTGGTTGATATCAACATAAAAAGTGTCCTGCACCAATAAATGTAAATCAATGAAGTTTGGACAACCTTCAGGCCCTGTATATTCGATGACTACATCGGTGCTTTCTGTATACGGCTGGCCTAGTACAAAAAGAGTATCTCCATTACAGATCACTTCATCAATGGTCTCCGTGATGGTCGGTGCAATACTGAGGCTCAGTACCACAACACTATCGCAATTATTTTCACCTCCCTCTTCAAGCGTAACAGTATACGTGCCAGCTGCTGAAAATTCTTCAGTTCCAATAAAAAAAGATTCTCCTTCACAAATAGTGGTATCAATATTTGAGCTGCTGATTGGTTTAACTGTTATATTGACAAAACCTGTTCCTACTCCATCACAGGTTGCATCCTTTAAGGTGCCAATCCTGAACCTACCACTGAAGACGGGATCAATAGGAATAGAAAGGATATTTGATTCGCTCAACACATTGGCGAATAATTCATTTTCCCGAAACAATCCGATGGCAAATGGGGGCGTACCTGTACTTTCAAAATTGAAAGTAACCGTTGATCCACTGCATACGATATTTGGTCCAGTGATAGTGATCCGACTGGTTGGAAGGGGTAGCACAGTCACTTCAAAATCTTCTGTATCCGTTTCACAGTCATTGGATTCTGCTTTTATACTGTAACGAACCTTTAAGGGAACTGCAGCGTCATTTGTTAAAATTTGATAGAAACGATTGACGTTATTCCCATTGCCTGCTCCTGTGATAAAAGGATCAGGGTCAGCTGTCCAGCTATACGTTACAGGAGGAAGTAGATTGGTTTGAGGTTGAAAGGATATCGTATCGCCGCTGCAGATGGAGAAATTTTGAATAACCTGAATTCCAGGATTGACACAACATAACATCGTGGCGGTAAAAATTTCCTCCTGGTCATAAGCACAGCCAAGGCTTATGTTTCGTCCTATTTCCCCATCAGAAAAGGTTTTCATAGTAATGCTGCAATCCAGGTTGGTTTCACATTCTTCAACCACTTTAAGGGTGAAGCATACTTTCCATTTGTCCGAAGTGGGTAGGCATGAATTGATATCGCCAGTAGTCTCATCAGGTTCGGTAGCAGGTGGTGAATTACCAGTATTGGTAAAATACCATCCTGCAGGCATGCCCTGTCCTCCATCGTATCCATTGATAGGATTTGAAACATTATACCTGACATCCCCAACTTTATACCAATCCCAAAATCCGGTTGTCACTGTTGAAATCAATGAATCCATCTGCAGCGGTTCGCCGAATAACCCAAAAGAGGCCAAGTCCCATCCCGGACCAAATGAAGGAACCAATCCCTGGAATCCATTACAATCCAGTTTCGTCCAATCTTCCAGCTCATAACAAATCTGTACCTCTTCGCCAGGTTTGTAAGGACCATTTAATTGGCTGCCCATTGAAGTCTGGGTGACAAATATTCTGTCTTCTTCATTGCAAAATTCCACATCGATAGAGGTGGCGCAAAATTCAAATTCTCCAATATTACCCTCAGCATCTGAAATCGCTATCACATAGGTTGTCAGCGGTTCAATATCTATATAGGCCATGAGCACATTGCCATCACTGCCAGTAGCACATTCAATTTGCTGAAAAGAGATACAATTGACCGATTTAAGAAGAGCTATCTGAGGTTGATTAAATTCATCTGAAGTGATACTGAGTGTCAGCAGGTCTGCTGTCGTATCTGTCGTCAAAAAGAAATAGGCAGTAGGATTAATAAAATCAGGACAACTTCCATTGTTAAAGATCGGGCCGGGACCGTAACCTGCTGTACAACCGCTCACACAAACCAGTGCGTCATTGGCGGGGGGATACAGATGATTGGTCAACATAGAATCCGGTTGACATAAATACTGTTCAGAACATGTGTCTGGATCGGTGGTCAGTGTATAAAACCACAGGTCCTGTTGTGTGATCGCATTGAACGGCACATTTTTGTCAGCAGAAAATGTTGAAGACAAGACATAATAGATACTATCAATGATCATGATATCTGCGGCCAGATCATTGAGGGTGCCTCCATAATTCATTTGATGTACAATTGTGCCATCTAGGTCAGTATTAAATATCCATACATCTGCAAATCCCTTATTGCCGGTAAGGTCGAGGTCATCACTTGTAGTGCTTGCCGTTATCGCCAGTTGATCATCTCCGAATAGTGCGGCATGTCCATTGAAATCATTGCCACTGCCTCCAAAATGGTAAAGACCTAATGTTTCTCCATCGAAAGCATCTAATTTGATGGTCCATAAATCATTTAAACCGTCATTGGTATCAAAATCTCCATCGACCGATGAAGACTGCGCCAAAACATATACGAAGCCATCAGGATGAAATACAATGTCAGTGGCTTCCTCATCATCTGTGCCGCCAAATGATTTTTGCCATAAGGTCTCACCCGTTGGGGATATCTTGATCACCCAAACATCTTTTCCACCTTTATTTGTATCGAGCCCGGGCAGATTGGAATTGCTTGTAGCAGCAACATAAATGTTACCGTTGATATCTGACGTAATCGCTTCCGGAACATCTACTCCGGTGCCTCCAAGTAAGGTGGTCCATTGAATAGCTAGGGCTGCATTGACATGGACTATCCAAACGTCTATAAGGCCATTATTACTCTGGCCATTGAGCGTAGGTGAGCCCGATTCCATAGCAAGTGTGACATTGCCACTGATGTGCCTGTAAGCATCGACAGCTGTCTCTGTAATATTTCCACCAAAGATTTTACCATCTATAATATTTCCTGCATTGTTGGTGCGCATAAGCCAACTTCCGGCAAGGCCAATGATATCACCAAAAATACCTTGATCCGTCCGGGTCGTCCCAAAAGCCAGGGCCCCACCATCAGGATGAGGCATGACTACTTCAAGATCATCATTGTTGATTCCGCCATACGTTTTACTCCAGATGAGGGAGCCATCCAAATTCCTTTTCATAAGCCAGAAATCACTTCCTCCTGCATTTTCTGGTACGTCACCGTCGGAAGAAAAAGACCTGGCTCCAAAAAAGAGTGTCGTCTGAGCAGGATTGACAGCAATATCTTTTGGTTCGTCAATTGAATTGCCACCAAATACCAGGTTGGTCTGGAGGTTGGTCTGGCCAATACCCTGCAGGGTGACAATCAAAAAAAGGCTTAGTATTCGAATTCTTTGCATTGGTATAGTGTTGAGCTATAAGTCGTTGGAAGTGAAAAATTACGAATTATTGTGGGAAGTGGCAAAAATCGTTCCTTACCTGCTGCTTCATGGGGAATCGTGCTAAAAACAAATGATGAGACCAAGGTAGGTTGGATCCATAGATAGCAGCGTGTTTACGAACCACCTTTCTACTGAAAAAGAACGATATTTAAAGATGAAAAGACTAAAGGAATTGAAAGATAAAACTTATCATTTGTTGCTGGCTGGTATGTTCACCTGCATTTTCTCCGGGTGTGAGCTCACCTCAAGATCCAACAAGATCGAAGTGACATCAACCGGAGATCCAAAATTGGAAGTCGGGATAAAGGCAGATTCGCTTAAAAAGGAAGAAATATCTGGCCAATTGGATACAGCCTTGTATAGAAGACAATATCAGGAGCTGTTACAAAACGGGGGATCCCCGTTATGGCCAGCCATAGCGGAATACCCGGTGACGGGAGCGCTTTTACCATATTACAGGGTAATAGCTTTTTATGGGAACCTTTACTCCAAGAGGATGGGGGTGCTTGGAGCGTTACCTCCGGATGAGATGTTGGACAGCTTGATGCAAGAGGTCCGACGGTGGCAGGATGCAGACTCCTCAAGGCTAGTAAAGCCTGCGCTTCACTACATAGCCGTCACAGCCCAGCGTGATCCTGGAAAGAATAAAAAATACAGACTCCGCATGCCTGACAAGGAAATCGACAAGGTCATTGAAATGGCCGCCAAAATCGATGCCGTTGTTTTTTTAGATATACAGATTGGACATAGCACGTTGGAAGAGGAGATTCCGATGCTGAGGAAATATCTTTCAATGCCCAATGTCCACTTGGGGATTGACCCGGAATATGCGATGCAAGGCAATTATATACCCGGGAGGAAAGTAGGCACTTTTGATGCTAAGGATATTAATTATGCCTCCACGTACCTTGGCAATCTTGTCCGGGAACTTAACTTGCCTGCCAAAATACTGGTGGTTCATCGCTTTACGAAAGGAATGGTAACCAATGCGAAGGAGATCAAAATAAGTCCTGAAGTGCAGGTGGTTATGCATATGGATGGCTTTGGGGGCAGAGCTAAAAAACTTTCAAGCTATCAACTCACCATTACCAAAGAACCTGTTCAATTTACCGGATTTAAGCTTTTTTACAAAAATGATACAGTCGATCCATCAAAACCTTATGTGATGCAACCTGATGAGATACTGAAATTGTACCCTGTGCCAATTTATATTCAATACCAGTGAGGGGTAGTTATTAGTTTATTAGTTTATTAGTTTATAGTTTACAGTCAGCAGTTGAAGCATCACTTTTGGTTGGTGAGGTAGTCGAAGCATCACTCTTCAATTAAGAGAGCCACCAAGCGGGCTCGAACCGCTGACCTACGCATTACGAATGCGTTGCTCTACCAACTGAGCTACGGTGGCTTACTACAAAATGTCGGGACGACAGGATTTGAACCTGCGACCTCACGCCCCCCAGACGTGTGCTCTACCGAGCTGAGCTACGTCCCGAATTCAGTGTGTGGGTGTGTGTGGCTTGCTATAATAAAATAGTGTGCATTATTTGCTGTGGTAGAGGCCTAGTAGCATTTTCGACACGGCCTCATATTGATTATAAAACGTATTGAAATCAGTCTGGCTGATCTGGCCCAGGTCTGAAACGGAGTTTGAAAAAAGAAACTTCAGCACCACTTTGTTCAAGTTCCTCAAATGAGCATACACATCCAGTTTCTCAAAATCAAACATTTCAACTTTTCATTTTAAAAACATAATCCCACACACACCCACTCCCACACTCACACTCACTCTGAATTGTGAGTGATAGCAGGCTCGAACTGCTGACCTCTGCCCTGTCAAGGCAGCGCTCTGAACCAACTGAGCTAATCACCCTCTATGACCCCTTTCGGGGTGACAAATGTACATATTTTCACTTTTTCAACGTAACGGTATAAAAACTACATGGCAAACTTCAAAGGATATGATTCGTATTTCTTGATAGTCGACTCCTAATCAATCATTTATGATTTAAGTGTTCAGGCTTTGGGATGAACTATTTTCATTTCTTTAAGAAGGTGCTTCGCTCCGGCAAATTTATCAATCACAAATAAAATGTAGCGGACATCCACCATGATGTTTCTGCAGATCGACTTGTCATAATAAAGGTCGCTCATCGTACCTTCCCAGACGCGGTCGAAATTGATACCAATCAGATTGCCATGGGCATCAATTGCAGGGCTCCCGCTATTACCTCCCGTGGTGTGATTGCTGGCAATAAAACATACGGGCAACTTTCCGTTTTCAGCATAAGGTCCATAGTCCTTCTTTTCATATAATTCGATCAGCCTGGGGTGCACATCAAATTCATAATCACCGGGTATATATTTTTCCATGATTCCCTCCAGATAGGTCTGTGTCTTATAGGACATGCCATCCCTGGGAGCATAAGGTTCTACCTGGCCATAGGAAACCCTCAGGGTGCTATTTGCATCCGGCCAAAATCGCTTGTCAGGATAGGCTTGGATCAGGGCTGAAACATACTGTTGCTGAAGCACCTGAAGTTTGTTGTTGAGATCGGTATATGCAGGGGATAAATTTTCATCCATTATTTTTTTTAGTGCGAGATAAGCCTGGTAGGCAGCGTCATTTTGCATGACATTGCTGAACGTTGCACCTCCTAGATTTAGCAACTCAAGCAAAGTATCTTTTTGAATCAGAATCGTTTGGCCATATACTTCACTGGCCCACACCTCAAAAGTTATATTGGCTGGTTTGGTTGAAAATGCGTCTGGCAAGTAGGAAGGTGTGAGATTATCAAAGACATGGGAGGTAAGAGATGAAAACAATTCCTGATCAACCCGGACGCTGTAATCTTTAAAGAAACCATCCAATTCTGGCGTTATGCGCGAGGCCATGGTTGCAAAACCCTGGTCACCTGAAGCCGCGTATGCTTTCACTAATCTGTCTGCATAGGAGGTCAGCAGAAATAGCTCAACATTACTTCCTCCCAGCACTTCACCTAGCAGGAATCTGTCCTTGACTATTGGATCAAGCGCATGATACAACGTCTTCATTTCGGGAAGTATATGATCGTATTCTTTTCTGAGTTGCTTATCTTTATGGATGATGGCTGTAAAATCCGCTTCCTCTTTCTCTATCACGCTGACTGCATTTTTGGTTTTCAATCCCAGCACCTCCCCAATCCATTTTTTCCAGGAATTCGAAATGCCTGCATATTTTGAGGAATAAGCCAGCCTAACGGCTTCATCGCTTCGCATATGTTTATCCATGATGCCAAGGGAGATATCGCGCACTGCAATTCTGACAGGATCAATAATATCAGCTGTTTGGGCAACAGCAAAAGACGGAAGATATTGATTGGTACGTCCAGGAAATCCAAATACAAGTGTAAAATCACCTTCAGTAACACCATCCAACGAAACCGGAAAGAAATGTCGAGGCTTCAGCGGTTTGTTTTCAGGTGAATATTCAGCCGGTTTGTTGTCCGGACCAGCATAAATCCTGAACAAAGAAAAATCTCCTGTGTGACGTGGCCAGACCCAGTTGTCTGTATCCGCACCAAACTTTCCTATCGATTCAGGAGGTGATCCAACATATCTTACATCCCGGTATGTTTCTGTCACAAAAAGATAATATTGATTTCCTTCAAAAAAGGATCTCGTAAATACATCCTGCCAGGTTTCTTTATTTGCGTTTTGTTTTAGGGCATTGAGATTTCGGTCGATGACAGTTTGTTTTTCAGTAACCGTCATTTCTGCATTGATGCCATTAAAAACCTGGCTGGTAATATCATCTATTCGAATAATAAAGGTGGCAAATAGCCCAGGATTCGGTAGTTCTTCATTTTGATTGCGCGCCCAAAACCCATCTTTAATATAATTCTTTTCCATGGTGGAATGCGTCTGTATGGCATCATATCCACAATGATGGTTTGTCAACAGCAATCCCTGGTCGGAAATCAACTCCCCCGTGCAAAATCCTCCAAAATGGACCACTGCATCTTTTAGACTTCCTTTGTTGACGCTATAGATATCCTCCGCACTCATCTTCATACCCATCGACTTCATTTCCGCTTCATTGAGCGATTTGAGTAGCAACGGGAGCCACATCCCTTCACCCGCCAGAACGGAGAGGGCTGAGACCATGAGCACCAAAAGGATTGCGGTGACATGTCGTAATGATTTAGTGATATGTAATTGCATCTTTATCATTTTATAATGTGCGAGACAAGATATATAAAAATGATTTTAAGCCTTCCCTGTAACAGATCAATAGTTACATTTGACAGACCAGCACTAACTTATGCCATTCATGGGCTCCGGATTTGAATCCTTTTCTATTCAACATTTTTCTGTTCTTTTTGCCTTTGGCGTGATTACATACGTGGCTATCCGAAAGGGACAATCTGTTGATGAGCCATTAAAGTCCAATATAGGCATGGTCATCGCCGGATTGACTTTGTCAGCCTTGATATTAGAGGCAGCAGTCAAAATAGCTTTCCGGACATATGATATTCTGGTTGATTTGCCATTGTTTATGTGTGACCTGGTGGCCATGGTATTGCCTTTTGTACTCCTTTATCAAAACAGAAAATGGACAGGTATATTGTATTTCTGGGCTTTGGCGGGTACGATGCAGGCATTGATTACACCTGACCTTGAGGAAGGTTTTCCATCTTTTCACTTCTTTCGATATTTCTTTAGTCATGGAGGCATCGTTGTTGCTGTATTATACACTGTGATCGTCCATAGAATCAAAATAGGCTGGCAGGACTTTCTCAATGCGATCATTTATGCTCAGCTATATCTCGTTATTATACATCTGGTCAATCAGGGCCTTGGAAGCAATTATGCATATACCATGCAAAAACCGCCCGGACCTTCTATACTTGATATTATGGGGCCCTGGCCCTGGTATATTTTCATGGGTGAAGTGGTCATGGTGATACTGTTTCTCCTGCTCATGATCCCTTTTCTTTTGCTGCAGCGAAGGTTGAAAGGGAAATCTATGGCTACAGAGGAGGATAACCCTGCCCATTAATCCAGCAGAAGGTATGATATTTGCACCTTGTCTGCGCGATTGAAACCAAACCCTTCATACGATGAAAAAAGCTGTATTTCCAGGATCCTTTGACCCTATTACCACCGGCCATGTTGATCTGGTCAGGAGGGCATTGCCATTGTTTGATGAGATCATTATTGCGATCGGGGTCAACAGTCAGAAGCAGACTTTATTTCCTGTGGAGGAGCGGAAAAGGTGGATTGAAAAGGTATTTGAGGATGAGCCCAGAATCAGTGTGGATGTTTTTGAAGGCTTGACGGTACATTTTTGTAAAAAAGTAGATGCTCATTTTTTACTTCGGGGGCTCCGAAATGCGTCTGATTTCGATTACGAAAAAACCATCAGCCAGCTAAATCATATTGTTGGCGAAGACATTGAAACAGTCTTTTTAATCAGTAAGCCTGAGTTTTCCCACATCAGTTCGACGATTGTACGGGAAATCATAAAAGGCCGTGGTAATGCGAAACCATTTCTACCCGAGGGCGTTCAGTTTTAGTAAATAACAACAGGACGATAATCCTTAAATAATAGATTCACTTTTATGGCAAATGCAGTCTTTAATCTTCCGGAGATACACAACGAACCGGTAATGTCTTATATCAAAGGTTCTCCAGAGCGGATCAAGCTAGTAGAGACCATCAAGGAGCTGAAAGGAAAGGTAATTGAGATACCGATGTATATAGGGGGCAAGAAAGTACTCTCCGACCAAAAAATGGAGATCAGGCCTCCGCATGAACTTAAACACTTACTCGCCCGGTATAATAAAGGAGGTGCAACGCACGTCCGCCAGGGTATCCAGGCTGCGCTCAAGGCTAAACCTGCATGGGAAGCAATGGATTGGCAGGATAGGGCCGCTATTTTCCTTAAAGCGGCAGATTTGCTTTCCGGTCCATACAGAGCCAGGATGAATGCCGCTACTATGCTGGGCCAAAGTAAAAATATCTTCCAGGCCGAAATCGATGCAGTAGCCGAATGGTGCGACTTTCTAAGGTTCAATACCAAGTTTATGATGGAGATCTATGCGCAGCAACCAATCAGTGCACCGCTCATCTGGAATCGTATGGAATACAGAGCATTGGAAGGGTTTGTATTTGCGCTGACACCTTTCAATTTTACCTCCATAGCGGGTAATCTGCCTTGTGCCCCAGCCCTGATGGGTAATACCGTAGTCTGGAAACCTGCAGAGACACAGATTTATTCTGCCCATGTGATCATGGAGATTTTGATGGAAGCCGGTTTGCCGGATGGGGTCATTAATCTGGTATATGTGGAAGGCCAGGTCGCCGGTGAAGTAATTTTTAATCACCCTGATTTCGCAGGTCTTCATTTTACCGGCAGTACAGGTGTTTTTCAACGATTATGGCAAACTATTGGAAATAACTTATCCAAATACAAATCATATCCAAGGATAGTAGGGGAGACAGGCGGCAAAGATTTTGTCATTGCCCATCCTTCTGCTCATGCGGATGCTGTAGCAGTTGCCCTGGCACGAGGAGCATTTGAATACCAGGGCCAGAAGTGTTCGGCGGCGAGTCGTGCATACCTGCCTGCCTCGTTGTGGCCATCTATCAAGAAGCGATTGGTTGCTGATGTAGCATCCATGAAGATGGGTACTCCTGAAAATTTTGAAAACTTCATCAATGCTGTCATCGATGAAAAAGCATTTGATAAAATTACTTCCTATATCACAAAAGCGAAAAAAGATAAAACCGCGAAGATTGTTGCAGGAGGAAATTTTGATAAAAGCAAAGGTTATTTTATTGAGCCAACGGTGATCCAAGTGACGGATCCTCAGTATGTCACGATGTGTGAAGAATTGTTCGGTCCTGTGCTGACGATCTATGTGTATCAGGATGAAGATTACAAGAAAGTCCTCACCATACTTGATTCAACATCGCCATATGCGCTCACCGGTGCTGTTTTTGCAAAAGACAGAGCTGTGATCAGTATGACAACAGAAAAACTAAGTCATGCGGCAGGTAATTTTTACATCAATGACAAACCTACCGGCGCAGTAGTCGGACAACAGCCATTCGGCGGCGCGCGTGCTTCAGGTACAAATGATAAAGCAGGAAGTGTATTGAACCTCTATCGTTGGGTATCCCCGCGAACGATCAAAGAGAACTTTAACCCACCGTTGGACTTCAGATATCCTTTCATGGAGTAGGGTGTGAGAAAGTAAGACGGTAAGACTGTAAGACAGTAAGACAATAAGAAAGTAAGGCAATAAATAACTAAGACATAGAGACAGAGAGAGGTTAATTGGCATTGAAATTATTTGTCATCCTCTCTTACAGTCTTACCTTCCTGCAGTCTTACATTCTTACATTCTTACCTTCTTACCTTCTTACCTTCTTACTGTCATACACTACAAGGGGAAGTCATTTATAAGTCTGAAGAAAAATTCAGAAACAATTTCTTTCCTCAACAGGATGATCATCAGCATGCCTGCGATGGCGCCGGCAAAATGTGCTGAGTGATCCAGGCGACCATGGCCTTGTCTGGCAGCCCATGATGAATAAATAAGATACCCAACACCAGCAATGATCGCCGGGACAGGGATAATGAAAAAGAGATAGAGAATAGACCAGGGTTGGAGTAGGATAAAGATGAAAATAATTCCACTCACTGCTCCGGACGCACCAATACTCGAAAACCCTTGATTGAGTTTGTGTCTTAGTAACGTAGGAATATTGGCCAAAACAATATTGAGCAGATAGAGGATAAGGTAGATGATCCGACCTTGTACATTTCCAAATTCACTGACGATATAGGACTCAATGTAGTTTCCAAAACTATAGAGCACAAACATATTGACCAGGAGATGCGTCCAGTCTGCATGGACAAATCCGGAGGTGAGCATACGGTAATATTCGCCTGATCCGGATTCCCGCACAGGGAAGTGTTTGAGCCGGTCGATGATATCATACCTTGAAAACCCCTGGTAGGAAACCAGGCCGGTAAAAAGAATGATCAGCAGTGTGATGGATATATCCATCCGGTTAGTTTTTTAAAATTAAAATTAAAATCAGGCATGATGATAGGATTCGCCTCTCAAGATAGTACATGCCCTGTAAATTTGCTCAAGCATCATCAACCTGCACAATTGGTGAGGTAAAGTCATCAAAGAAAGTCCCAGTAATTCATCTGCCCGGTCATATATTTTCTGGTCAAAACCATAAGCGGATCCGATGACAAAGACTAGTTTTTTATGACTTCCCTGTCGCCATGTTTCAAAACGTTTGGCAAAATTTACAGAGCTGAGTTGCGGGCCTTTCTCATCTAGCAGGATCAATTTTACAGGCGTCCCGTCAAGTTGTTGTAATAGCCATTTTGATTCTTCTGCAAGGACCAGATTTTGCTGATTACTTTTAGATGCCTGGATACATTTGTATTCGAAAGGCAGATATCGTTCTATCCGCTTTTTGTACATATCCTCTCCTTGTGTGACCCATGGATCAGAAGCAGCCCCCATAGCCCACAGATGTACCTTCATTACTTACTGGAAAACATAAAAAACTCCCATGGCCCGAGATTGATAGGTTGTCCGGTATCCAGGGTGAGTTCATCATCTGTAAAAACAATGTTCATTTCTGTGATCGCAGCCTGCAAGGTTGTTGCCTGTGATTTTGGGGACAGATTAAATACGCCTATAAATTTATCCCCGTTCTTTTCCCGGATAAAAGCATACACTTCATCGGACTCATTAATGCGCCTCGACAATCCACCACGCTCACCGTTCCACAATGCCTGATTTTTTTTCTTCAGTTCATTCAAAGTAGTGTAGAAAGGTGCATAAGCGTAATTCTTAAATGGAATGGTGTCTTTTTCAAAGAAGGCCAGTCTCTTTTTTAGAGGTTCTTCCTGGCCGCTGTAGATTAATGGCATTCCGTCGAGTGTGGCGCATAAAGCTGCAAAAGTTTTGTGCCCGTCTCCCATTCTTTCAAATTCGGTACCGGCCCAACTATTTTCGTCATGGTTGCTGGTGAAATACATATGATAGCCGTAAGCATAGTCTTTACGCTCTTCCGCAAGTAAGGTATCAAGTGCATTTACATTGTCTTTGCCATTAGCGATATCATTCATCTTATGGTGAATCTTCCATGCGTAGGTAGCAACAAAACTGGAATCATTACGCAGATAAGAATCTTCTCCTTCGGCCAGCATAAAGACTTGTTTTTTAAGGCCTGCCAGGGTATTGCTTACTTCATCCCAGTAATCTGCTGGTACGCCATGGGCGTGGTCAACCCTGAAGCCGTCCACATCATAATCTTCAATCCAATAGATCATGTCATCTATGATCTGCCTTCTCATGGCTGGATTTTCAAGGTTGAGTTCGGCGACATCTGTCCATCCCCATGGTTCACCCGTTTCTTCATTGACAGGGTCACGGATTTCTCCTTTATCATTTTTATTATAATATTCAGGATGGTCTTTGATCCAAGGATGATCCCAGCCGGTGTGATGAGGCACCCAGTCAAGAATGATGTGCATCCCCATTGCATGCGTGGAATCAACGAGCCTTTTGAAGTCCTCATGATTACCAAACAAAGGATTGATTGCCCTGAAATCAGAGACAGCATAGTAACTCCCTAAAGTGCCTTTCCTTTCAGGCACACTGATAGGATGTACAGGCATCAGCCACAGGATATCCACACCCATTTTCTTTAACCTTGGCAGATGTTGTCGGAAGGCCTCAAAAGTGCCTTCTGGGGTGTATTGTCTGATGTTGACTTCGTATATATTGGAAGTATACGACCATTCGGGTGGATTGACCCTTCCCTTTGTGATTTTTTGTTCTTCTGCGACATTAGCTTGTTTACAGGATAATGCACTCGTCACGATCATAAAGAGGGTGGTTTGAATAAGGAGGTAAAAACGAATTCCTTTCATTGGATTTTGTAAATAAGCCGTAAACATATATAAAAAATCCCACTATTTAAGCAGGGCTGCATATTGCCGGAGTTTAGCAATGGCTACCTGCATATCCTTGGGCAAAGGACTTTCGATCTGGATCACATTCTTTGTCGTAAAATCTGTAAATTGTATGGAAGAAGCATGCAATGCTAATCTCGAAAGCAAGGGTCTTTCTTCTTCTTCATCTTTGCCAAGTCTGTACTTGTTTTTCCCTTTGAGCGAGGATAAAAATAACTGGCCTTTAGATCCATAAAGCACATCGCCTACGATAGGGTGACCTATAGATGCAAGATGCACTCTTATCTGATGCGTTCTGCCGGTCAATGGATTGGCTTCAACAAAGGAATGATGTTGAAAGCCTTCCAACAATTTCCATTGAGTTTGACTTGATTTACCTCTTTTGGATATCACCACTTTACCGATCGTCTGCGTAAATAGAGGTGTATCGATGAGCCCTTCATTTCCTATAACCCTTCCCTCCGTAATGGAGCTGTATTGTTTAGAAATGGTACGTTGTTCAAACTGATCGCTATACCATCCGAAAGCCTCAGGTAAAAGGCAAAAAAGTACGATGCCGCTGGTTTCAAAATCCAACCTATGCAAAGGTCTTGCGGATGGAAAAGCAGGTAGTATCAGGTTTGCAAGTGAGGGTTTATCCTCCTTATATCTGTCAGGTACACTCAGCAAACCAGCAGGTTTGTCAAGAGCCAGAATGGTATCATTTTGAAAAAGGACCGCAGGCCTGTTTTTCATGAGGGAAAGAGATCACTGAATTTACGCTTCCACCGAAGGTAATAATCCATAATGATACTACCCTGATAAACGCCTGGTAGTTTCGCAAGGGGTTGTCGGGTGAACGACTCACCCACTTGTTTTCTTTTACGGTTGATCATTCGTATATGCCCGTAGATGTAATAATGTGCCCGTATGATGGCAAATGCATTAGCAAACTCTCCTTTGGCGAGAAAGCGCATCCCTGCTAATCCATCAAAAACCCATCTCAACGAAACGATGGGAACGAGATCGGGTTTTGGAAGATACTTAAACAAGGTGACCAGATTATTCCTGAAATTGAGATAGACCTTTTGTGGACTGTTATACGATAGTGTCCCCCCGCCAACATGATAAATAATAGATTGAGGACAACTCATGATCTTGTAATGGCTAAGCAAAAGGCGCCATGCAAGATCAATTTCTTCCTGGTGGGCAAAATAATCTATGTCAAAGCCTTCCAATTTATGGAAGGCATCACTTCGTATGACCAGTGCTGCACCTGAGGCCCAAAATATCGGTGATGGCGTTTCGTATTGACCTGTATCCCGCTCAATGTTTTGAAGGATACGTCCTCTGCAAAACGGATAGCCAAGCGAATCCATATACCCTCCTGATGCACCTGCGTATTCAAAATATCCGCGACGGCTTTCGGATAAAATCTTTGGTTGAACAGCGGCAATAGTGGGGTCTTGTTCCATCATCGTAATAATGGGATGCAACCACTGTGGGGTGATTTCAATATCACTATTGACGATGGCATAATACTTTGCTTGAATCCGACTCAGCGCTTCATTATATCCGCCTGCATATCCTTTATTCTCCAGTAGGGCTATACATTCAATTTCAGGATAGGTTGATTTCACCCATTTGACGGATCCATCGGTCGATGCATTGTCTACTACATAGATCTTTTCAGTAGGGAAACGGTTGGATAAGAAAAATGGAAGAAACCGTTCAAGATAATGTTTGCCATTATAGTTGAGGATCACAGTAGCCACATCGGCGAGCTCTGAAGAATTTCCTCTGAAATAACGTCTGACCGCAATTTCATCTTCCATCATGGCTGCCTTGAGGTTTTCCATAGCCGGAAACTTGCGGTCACCCCTGATGAATTTATAAATCTCTACAGTAATATCCTGATCGTACACCTGACGGTCAAAATCAAAGAGGTGTATTTCTACCCTGTGTTCAGATGCTGACTCAATGGATGGCCGAAGACCGATATATAGCATTCCTTTATACTCAACACCATCCAGTGTTGCAGTGGCTGCAAAAATGCCGTCTTTGGGAAGTAATTTTTTAGGATCAGCGACATGGACGTTGGCTGTTGGAAAGCCAATATGATGGCCGAGTCTGTTACCGGTTACAACCTGACCTTTAATCATATAAGGATGACCAAGCAGATTGTTGACCAGATCAATATTATTATCCTGCAGGGCATGCCGGATTTTAGTAGAGCTTATGGTAATATCCTTCAGCTCTTCTTCTTCAATGCGGACAACTTCATACCCGTGATCCTGACCATATAATTTTAAGAGATGCACATTACCGGCTCGGTTGAGTCCGAAACGGTGGTCATATCCGATGACGATGTATTTGGGATGAAACCGGGAGACCAGAAATTTCTCAATATATTCCTGTGCAGGTTGTTGTGAAAACTCGATTGTAAAAGGTACAATTACCACATTGGAGACACCTGCGCGTCTGAAATACGCTAACTTTTCATCAAGGGTAGTAAGGATCTGGAGATCGTCATCTTTTGGGTAGACGATTTCCCTGGGGTGGGGATGAAAAGTGATAACTACATCAACTCCATCGGTTTCTTCGGCGAGTTGCTGGATCCTTTTTAGGATTTTCTGGTGACCCTGGTGCACGCCATCGAAGCTGCCAATGGTGATGACAGAATTTCTGAACTCCGGCAATGCTGAAAGTCCCCTAAAAATGTTCATGGACGACAAAAGTATCCAATTTGTCTGTAATATGTTCCTGCTATCTGCATTCTCTACGCTTTGTGGCACAAATAATCAAAACTAGCATACATGGTAAAGGTTTATTATTTCCTTCAAAAGCAATCCTTTTTCATCCGAATGCGTTTATAAACTCATGAATCGATTGGTATGTTTTATGGTCGTTTTCCTGATAGGCAATGGGTATGCCTATGGGCAGCAGGTGGAGTCGGATCGCTTAAAGGGGGAAATAGCCTATTACGCAGATATATTAGTTAATGCGCAAGTGAGCAAGCACAGGATCCGATCAAATGATATGATGGTAGCCACGCTTGACAGTTTCCTAAATATACAAGGTTCATATAATGTCAGTCTGGACAGTATTTCCGGGCTATCCATCCTGCATGGCGATGATTTCAGGTTGATAACATGGCAATTGCGGATTTCGGATGATGAATATAAATACGGCGGTCTGATCCAATGGGCTGACAGGCTGGTTCGGCTGAAGGATACCCGACCATTTATCAACGGATCTGCCTATACGACCTATACTCCTGCCGGATGGTATGGGTGTCTATATTACCAGATCATTCCTTTTGAAAGGGAAAAAGTAAAGTATTATATACTATTGGGCTACAATGCAGAAAATGTCCTGGTGAATACAAAGGTGGCAGATGTCCTGGATCTGTCCGGGCCTGAACCCCGGCTTGGTTTAGCAGTTTTCACAGGACAGGATGAACCTAAAACAAGGATACTCTTAACATATGCCGATGTCGCTCCTGCACGTATGTCTTATGATCCAAAGATTGGCGGTATCGTTCATGATCACATCGAAAGTTTACCGGGTGTTGGTCCCGAAGGCGAGGCACTTCCTGTTTCAGATGGTAGCCTTGAGGCCTGGATTTTGAAAAAAGGCAACTGGGTATATGAAGAGGAGATTTATGATGTAAAACAAAAGAACCCTCCGATGACAGATGAAAGGAAGGATCGGAAAGAAGATAAAGACATCATGGGTAATCCCAAAAAAGAGTAGGAGGCCCACTATGGGAGCACATTACAAAATCCGGACTGAGAAAACAGGTCATTACTATACGCACGGATCGTTAACAAGTCAAACCCGCTATGTCTGGGTATGTCTTCATGGGTATGGCCAACTGGCAAAATATTTTGTACAACGCTTTGAGTTCCTTGATCCCCGATCCCATTTTGTCATTGCACCTGAAGGGCTTAACAGATTTTACTTTGAAGGGGTCAACGAGCGACCGGTAGCCAGTTGGATGACGCGCGAAGACAGGCTAGATGAAATCGCTGATTTGATTGAATTCCTGGAACTGCTTCGTGCCAAAATCGGATGGGATAAAAACCCGGAGGTTAAGGTCATTTATTTTGGATTTTCGCAAGGCGTGACTACCTTATTGCGATGGCTCCATGATATCGCTCCCCGTGTCGATTTTTTATTGTTATGGGCAGGCGGATTACCGGATGATATCCTATTTAATCATCGCAGAGAATATTTCCGGCAGCTATCCACACATTATTTTCTGGGAGATAAAGATCCGTACTTCACCTCCTTTGTATTTGAAGAAAAGAAAACCTTAGTTCAATCAATTGGATTTGAACTCAACATGCATCACTATTTCGGCGCGCATAAAGTGGATGAGGCAACGCTCAAACAATGGACCCTTGATTACCTAGAGCTAGAACGTAGGTGAACATTAAGCCTTTTCAGAAAAGTACTTTGAGCTTGTTGAAGTCGTATTTCATCTTCTAGCTCAGCTTTATCATCAATCATTCGCGCTGGAATGAAAGCATCCATTGACCATGGACTAAACGTACAATTCTTCTTCAAATAATTCTCAATGCCATCAACGTTTGAAACAACTATGCCATCAATGTGCGATGATGACAGATTGAATGGAGAGGATTTCGTCTGCTTCATTTTTCAACATCAGGATATAGTATCCCGAAGGCAGAGAACCTGAATCTACCCGTCCTGAAGAAAAGGAGCTTTTCCATTGCTTACCGTATACATCCGTGATATTGACAGTCGTGATTTTATCAGCAGGAATCATTTCAATAAAATCATTTGCGGGATTGGGAAAAACGATGTAGTCATTTTGAGCGATCGGGTGATATGAAGATGTAGTCACTTCATTAATGGTATTATTCTTAGAAAGCAGCCAGATCTCAGGATCAATGAAGACACTGTCTATCTGGGTATTTCCGATATAGAATGAAAATCTTTGGTCTTGTGAAGTATGATCAAGCACAAACGTTGTTGGCGTTCCATTTAGTTTTGCAACAACAGGTACCGGCATTTCGAAAAAGGAAACGGATACATGTGATTGTGATTGGCCTAGCCAGCACACAAGTGAGTCGGCTTGCTGATTCCATCTGAGGTTGTACGTTGGATATCCTTGACCATAATACCAATCCGCAAAAAACCCATCAAGATCCTTTCCTGAATGTTGTTCGAGGTAGGCTTGAAGTTCTTCAGTTTGTCCAAAATCATAAGCGGTACCGGGAGAATCGAGATAGTCACGACAAGCTCCGTAGAAAGCCTGGTCTCCTATCACCCATCTCAGCATATGCAGCAGATAGGAACCTTTGTTGTAGGAGAGGCGACCACTGAATATCCTGTTTACACTAGTGGTGTCATCAACGAAGACAGATCCTCCAGGTTGGCTTGTTGCTGAGTTGGAGGTGGATTTTTTCCATAGTGGCCAGTAAAGATCTGGACTCAGGCGCTCATAGGTCAAGCCTGTCAGATATGTAGCGAATCCTTCGTTGAGCCATATTTCGGTCCATGATCCGCACGTGACTTTATCGCCAAACCATTGATGCGCCATTTCGTGTGCCTGCAGCCCAAAGCTGAATCCACCCATAAAACTCATAGTTTGATGCTCCATACCACCTCCCCAACCGAATTGAGCATGGCCATATTTTTCATCCGCGAATGGATAGGTTCCAAAGAGCTCATTGAAAAGAGCCATGATGTCCAGCGAGCTTTCGGTTTCTGTCTTACTCTGGGTCAGTGTTTCGGGATAAACGTAATTCAGGATTTCAATGGTATCGCCATTTTCTAAAGGAAGGAAGTGGCTGTAGGCTGCATAATTGGTCACTGCCAATGCGATCAGATAGGAAGCAATTGGATACCTGTGTTTCCAATGATGGACGTGTTTTCCATTTACTTCTGTAATGCCCATGAGCTTACCATTGCTGGCTGCCAATAGATCAATAGGTGTCGTGATATAAATATCGACGGAGTCAATTTTATCCACCAGATCTTGTTTTCCTGGCCACCAATCTCTGACGCCGTATGGTTCTGAAAGGGTCCAGAGGATAGGCTGTCCCGCATGTGTACCTGTCTCAAAAGACCCAAAGCCATTTGATGGGGGCGTGCCTTCGTAGCTCACTGTAAGTGAATCTATTTCATCCACTGCCAGCGTTTTACCAAGAGATATAGTCAGCAACTGATCACCTGAATGGGTATAAATCAAAGGTGTAAACCCGCGCAAAATGGAATTGACCTGGAGTGAATTGCTCAGATCAAGATGTAGTGCAGTCAGATTGTCCAGGCGACTTTTGAAATGGTATGTGATTTCTCCCTTGATATATTTCTGCGCGGGATCTACCTCCCATTTTATGGATTGGTAAATAATATCAGTCTGATCAGCAAATACATTTCGCAAACCACGTTGATGTATATGGAGGCTGGCTCTCTCTTGTTCTTTGCAGATTATTTCTTCCTGGTCCCATTGGATGGTCAGTTCATGCTGGGCATCAAGAGGAAAGAAGAAAAAAAGTAAAAGCTGAAGGAAAAAGACTTGCCTGAATGTTTTCATACGTTAAAATTAGGATTTAACTGCATCATAAAGGAGATGAAGTAAAAAGTAAGGAAGGGTCACTTTGATCCATTACGAAAGAAGACACTTTAAACAGGGGTAACCCTTAAAGGTTATGACTTTAAATAAAGAAAGCCCGACCCGTTGTGCGGATCCGGCTTTATTAAAAAACGATATACTCTATTCGATTCTTTTGGACTTAGGCTTCCACCACGTCTTGTGTCAATATATTGACGAAAGTTCGGTCGCGCTTTTTAGTCTGGAAATTGACCGTTCCATCGGTTAAGGCATATAAAGTGAAATCTTTGCCGATGCCAACGTTTCTGCCCGGGTGAAACTTGGTGCCACGCTGGCGAATAATAATATTCCCGGCTATAGCTGTCTGACCGCCAAATAATTTAACGCCAAGTCGCTTGCTATTACTGTCCCGTCCGTTATCACTACTACCAACGCCTTTCTTATGTGCCATTATATCAGTATTTTATGTTGTAATGTCTAATGTTAAATTGTAATGCTATCAATGCGGATCTTCGTAAAATTCTGGCGATGGCCTTTTTTCACTCTGTATCCTTTTCTTCGTTTCTTTTTGAAAACGATGACCTTGTCACCTTTTACGTGATCGAGGACTTTGGCAGACACCGATGCGTTAGGCAGGTTAGGGGTGCCAATGCTTATAGCACCTTCATTATCAGCAAGTAATATCTTGTCGAAAGTAAGATCAGTACCAATCTCAACGGCCTGGAGGTCTACATAGATCTCCTGCCCTTGTTTTACCTTGTATTGTCTGTTGTTGACGTCCAGAATAGCGTACATACGTTGATCTAATTATTGTTTTTATGCCTAAATGGCCGGCAAAGGTATGATTATATAATCGATTTCCAAAATATTTTTAAATGATTTGCGGGAATGTATAACTATCTAAGGCACAGACAGGTTATATCAGGTCTCTGAGTACGAGTTCTTTGCGGATTACCTCTTTTCCGCGAAGGAGATGTAAGCGGATCTTTTTACCGGGTCTTTTTTGTAAAACCTGATTGATCCCGTCCAATGTAAAATAAGTGGTGGAGGTGCCCTGGATCCTGGTGATGATATCATCTATTCTGATATCCGCCTCCTGCGCCGGACTGTTTTCTATAATGTCTCTGATGACAAACTGATTGAAACCCGGGCCGTACGCAAAGAGTATTAATCCGCTTCGATCCATGATAAATGGGGCTTGCCTGCTTTTATAGGGTTTGAGTATGAGTTGCCCATGGACATAATCAAAAAAGACATCGAAGCGACTCAGCAGTTCATTTCCGAGGATGCCGTTCCTAAATTTATCTTTATCCAGCAGCCATTCTTCAGCCACATTCTGAAAGCTGGTCAAAACACTGGGAAAAGCAAAACTTCCTACTGATAATTTTTGAACCCTACCGACATACCCTTCCAGATAGCCACCAAGGCCTATTCCTAGATTCCCTTTGATATACTGATCCGGGAGGTGAAGGGAAGGATGCGAATTAGTATGTAATAAGAGAGGGACACCGGCACCAGTATCCACCAGCAGATCAACCTGTACGACAGTGCCGTCCATCAGACTTGCTTCTGCATGGATGTAGGGTTTATTTGTTTTGATACGAATAGGCAGGCTGATATAATCGTCCGGAATTTGAAAATAGGCAGGATCATAAAGGTTGATCTGGTTTTTTTTATAGTCAATATTGATCACCAGGTTTCTGAAAAAAGCACCACCTATGAGACCGGCTATGGGTGTGCCGATCATCTCATCAAGATTAAAATAATCTTCTTCGAGCACCAGCATGTCATAGGGTTTTGGCGGAAGTCCATTTATTTCAATGACCCCATTGCGCGCGATCAGCGCATATATTTCCCGGCTCATATCAGAGCCCATGACAGGAATGCGCCTGTCATACGGAACTTCCAACAGATCTGTATAGGATCTATCAAAAAGGATTATATGCTCAGCACCTGTGTCGAAAATGAATTGCAAAGGAAGGATGCCATATATCCTTGCCTCCAACACAATAAAATTGTGGACAAATTTGAAAGGGATGGTTGCCTTTTTTTTGCCGTTTAAAAGATCAAGATGGCTGAAATATGGCGATTGAGCATTTAACGCTGTATGCATAAACATACAGACCAGTAATAGTATCCTACATACAAATTCCAGTCTTAGTTTAATGTTGAAAGGCATAAAAAACAATGACATAGTGCACCCGAATGAAGTACAAGGTAATCACTATGTCGTATGGTTTTGACCTAAGGCTGTTTTCCATAGACTAAAGGGTCTTCAACCAAATTAAAGGCTACCTTTCATTCCTCTGAAAAGCTGTAAACAATGACGGAACCACTAAAAAAGTCGATATCCTATTTTGCGTTGACCATGATTGCGGTAGGGTCTTGCATTGGTTCAGGCATTTTTATATCACCCTCTGATGTAGCCAGCGAACTTTCCAGTGGTGGGCAGATTCTTATCATTTGGGCCATTGGTGGTGTTGTCGCTTTGACAGGGGCTTTAAGTTTTGGAGAACTTGCCTCGAGATTTCCAGGCACTGGTGGTGTGTATATTTATTTGCGAGAGGCATACGGAGATCTGGTAGCCTATTTGTATGGCTGGACTATCCTTACTGTGATTACCTCAGGGGCTATAGCCGCTTTGTGCATAGCTTTTGCTACGTATGCTGCGCTGTTGTTTGGTTTTGGTGCTGAGCTGCAAATCCCGGTTGCCTTGAGTGGTTTACTGACGGTGACAGTGATCAATGTGGTTGGTGTCAAATGGTCTGCCTTTTTTTCAAGCTTTATGACGGTACTGAAAGTGTTGGGGATAGGATTAATCGTGGTGATTTGTTTGAGTTATGGGTATAATCTTATGGATCATTTAGGTGCTGCAAGCCAAGAGACAAGAACAGTTTCGTATGGTGTGGCCTTGGTAGGTGTGTTGTGGTCTTATGGGGGCTGGCATCATGCTTCTTATGTCGGTGGTGAAGTGGTAAACGCTCAAAAGGTATTGCCAAAAGCCTTGATTGCGGGTGCCTTAATTGTAACCGCAACATACCTATTGGTCAATGTCGGATATCTGTCGGTGCTCACCATTGACGAGATTTCTGGATCGGAGGCTGTTGCCATAGATGCTTTGCTCAAAGTAACCACAGCCGGAGGGATGCTGGTGGCTGTTCTTATCGCTCTGTCCACTTTCGGTACTGCCGGAATATTTACTCTTTCTGCACCGAGAATATACTTTGTGATGGGCGCAGACAAAGTTTTCTTCCCGTGGTTGGCAGACATACACCCGACTTTCGGTACTCCTTTAAAGGCGATCCTGCTGCAAAGCTCATGGGCCGCTGTATTAATGGTTTTCTGGGGTACGTTTAAAGATCTGACTACCTATGTTGTCTTTATGGATTGGATTTTTATGACACTTGCTGCCATTGCATTATTCCGATTCAGAAAAAAATATCCGGAGCCTGCTAAAGAAAGATACACCGTCCCCTTCTATCCCATCATTCCATTGATATTTATCGTCATTTCCATTTGGTTTCTGGGCAGTACACTTCTCGGTAGACCAAGGCAGGCAGTGGCAGGATTGATACTGATGATCATCGGACTGCCGTTCTACTTTATTTTTAAGAAAAGGCTGATTAGCAAATCCGCCTGAGTAGAGTTTATTTTTTTGTAAAACAGAGTTCAATCCGTCGATTTCGCGCTCGTCCCTGTTCAGTTTTGTTGGAGGCAACAGGATTTTCTTCGCCCATTCCTTTTGCAGTAATTTTTCCGGTTGCAATTCCCTTCTCCATAAGCCAGTCTTTAATCACTTTTGCTCTTTCTTTCGATAGTGATTTGTTTTTGCCGGCATCTCCGGCATTATCGGTGTAGGCAGTAATCGCTGTGCGCGCGTCAGGATATGCTTTTAGAAGGATGCTCAATTGAAGAAGCTGAACATCAGAGCCAGCCGCGATTTGAAAAGAACCATCTTCAAAATATACCCTATCAAGGTTAAGGCATTTTTCACCGCTCTCCTGACTTTCCAAAAAGGCTGCAAGGTTGGCGGTGAATGAGCCCGGAATTAATTTTATAGTTCCGCCACCAGGCAAATTGAATGTTTTTAAAGGAGTAGCCGATTCAGAAACCGGTGCTGCTGCGGTGGTATCTTTTGCAGGTTCCATTTGCTCTGGTTCAGGCTCGGAAGGAGTAGAAGCACCGCAACCATTTTGGACAAAATAGAATAGCCCAAGCGAGACCAATCCAAGCACTAGCCAGGGCAACAGTTTTGATAAAAGGGTCTGTGGTTTTGCATCTGTTGTTGGCTTGACATATGGAGGAGGTGTAGGTGTAAGGGTTGGCGAGACTGACCGCAGGCCAAGCAATTTTGCGATACCTCCCGGAAGCGCTGCCTCGACAATATCACGCTGGCTATCAAGTATACTTTTTAGTCCTGGAGCATCAAGCCCTTTTTCGCTGATATGTTTCCCGACTATCCCAAGTACAAGTGGTGCGGCTAATTTAAGCAGGGAAGTTGCAGAAGAAGTTTTCAGTCCACTTGCGCCGGAAATGAAATCAACGAGAGGTGAAATATTTTCATCGAAAAGGTAGCTGACGATGCCTGCGCCACTATACATCAGCCTCTCGGTCTCTATCCCACCTCCTAACCTATTGGATGCATTGGATAGAATAGAACCATCTATATTATTCTCAGACATATAATTCATCAGATCGGTGGCCCCGTTAGTTGAGTTCACCTTTTGTATTAAGGCACCAAAGAGCGTAGGAACTATAGCGTTGAGTCCGGAAGTCGTATTAGCTGCAGATTCCCCGAGTATACCACTAGCCTGTTTGACCAAAAGGTCGCCAACCGTGTTGTTAAACAAATCAATCAGATTCGATGCCATAGTGTTTCAATTTGTAATTGGTGTTGAGATTCCTATATAGACAATAGACTTGTCAACAAATGTAAAGTAAACATCCTTGTACCGCTACAATCCGGGGGGACAATTTAGTAAAGGAAATTGACTTTGGTCTGAACGGTAATCTGAAATTATGGTGGCTTTAGGTATGGATTGAATCGAAGCCATCCATTTATAATTTTGATATATGGGGTCAAAACTCCTTACTTTTAGGTTTTAGTTGCTTTACCAGGTATGAATTCCAAACTTCACGAGATTGAAACACTCTATACCCGGGTTGTTGACGAAGTGGCGTCCAGGCAAGAGCAATGCCAGTACCTGCTGAAAATATATAATGACCTTGTGGTTTTCCTTAGTGAAGCTTCATCGCTTCATTTCAATACGTTATTCGCCAGGGTTAGTTTTATTACGTCACGATATACCATGGGGAAAGCATGGGCATACGCATTGCAGATTCCCCGCAGGGAAATCCATCAACGGGAACTATCTGATGAGGCATTATGGCCTGTATTGGAAGCTTCTGTTCGTTTTCTTTTAAATCTTTGCCATCAGGAATTGAATGAAGCCGATGCACTTGGTATACCTGAAAAGCCACCACTGCCCAGGCTTTCCTATCAAAAGCGGAGTGGACGATATAAAAAGAAATTTGCCAGGGTAATTGCGATAGAATGGGATAAGGAGAAAAAGCAGTTGACCATACTTGACGAAGAGGAACCTGATACCACTATTATTCTTCAATATTCTGTATCAGGCATAAATGATTTGTTTGCGGATACCCTTGAATTGGCCATTCAGCAAATCGGGATGCCACTTATCCTGGGGCTTACGGATATTGACTGCACAGAGGAGGGCCATTATATTCCGTCTTACATCGTGATCATGCCTGATATGCTTCTGGATGTCACATCTATTACGCAAGTCATTACTACGGGTTCTGATCCGCTTGCTATTAATGTCATGGATGTTTTCATGCCTTCACCCTCGACAGAGGCGATCATGGCGGGGCAGGTAGCAAACTTTTTTCTTGATGAGTTAATACGGGATGCGACAAAACCTTTTTCAGTGTTGTTTACCGAGTCCTTTAAAATATATCCTATCGAATTTGTGCGCCTGACCGATGCACAAATTAAGGGCATGCATACCCGAATGAAAGTTCATTACGACAACATTCTGATGGTCATCGAAAAACGTTTTCCTGCCCTGGGCATTGAAAGCAAATATTGTGTGATCGAGCCAAGTTATTTCTCCCCGCAATATGGTATCAAAGGAAGGCTGGATTTATATTATGAACACGAGGAAGCACAATCGGCATCCATCATTGAATTGAAAAGCAGCCGACCGTTCAAACCAAACAGTTATGGTCTTAGTAGCGCCAATTACCATCAAACCCTACTGTATGACTTGTTGATCAAATCCAGTCACGGGGCAAATTACAAACGTTCAAACTTCATCCTTTATTCATCAGAATCGATAAATACGTTACGCTATGCTGCCTCTATCGAAGCATTGCAAAAAGAAACGATTCACAACAGGAATCAATTGGTCTTGCTTCAATTCAGATTAATGAAACTGGATGATCCACTGATGCCGGACCTCTTTGACGAAATAGACCCGCACCGCTATGATACACTTAAGGGATATGTCAAAAGGAATATTGAAAACTGGCATATCGTTTATTCAGCACTGACGACCGGAGAGAAAAATTATTTTAAATCGTTTGCGGCATTCATCGCGCGCGAGCATACGCTGGCACGAATAGGAAGTGAACGAGGTGATGGATCCGGTGGTTTAGCAGGACTGTGGCTTGATAAAGCGGAATCAAAAGAAGAGCGCTATCAGATACTACAAGGCCTGGAATTGCTATCCATCGAGAGGGATTCCCATCAGACGATTATTCGATTTTCTAAAAGTGATATGACCAATCCTTTGGCCAATTTCAGATCTGGTGATATCGCGGTGATGTATCCATGTGAGCGAGACCAGGTAGCAGATCCAACTAAAAATCAATTGCACAGGGCTAATGTTATTCAGGTTGACGCTCAATATGTCGTTATACGACTTCGCAATATGCAGGTCCATACCGGACAAATAGAAAAGTACCGGTTTTGGAACCTTGAACATGATCTGTTGGATAGCAGTTTCAGAGCATTATATCAATCACTCTGGACATTGATGGGTGCAGATGCCTTGAAGCGCCAGATCATACTGGGATTGATGCCACCTCCGAAATCACCTCCATCGCTGTCCCGTGTTGTACCATCAGGACTGACGCGGGCGCAGGAATTAATTTTTCAAGAAGCTATTGATGCATCCTTTCTATACTTGTTGTGGGGCCCTCCAGGAACAGGCAAGACAAGTATGATGCTCAAGAGCTGGGCCGAATATTATTTTACACATACTTCCTACCGTATTGTTTTACTGGCGTATACGAATAAGGCAGTGGATGAAATTTGTGAGGCTTTGATATCATTAGGTCCTGAGATCAGCAATCATTATATCCGCATCGGATCAAGAACGGCGTCAGGTGAAGCTTATAAACGTCGATTGTTAGAACAGGTCATTGAGCCGATGACCAAACGAGCTGAAATAAGACAGTTGCTTGAGCAGACGAAGATTTTTGTGGCTACGATTTCTTCTCTCCAGGGGAAGAGTGAGTTATTTAATCTCATTCCATTTGATGTGGCGATCATGGATGAGGCATCACAGTTGCTGGATCCTTCAATAGTGGGGTTGTTGACTCGTTTCAAAAAAACGATTCTGATTGGAGATCATATGCAGTTGCCGGCAGTTTCTATTCAGCCTGCTAAAATGACAAAGATCGCTCAGGACCAGGAATGGAGTCAACGGATTGGTCTTAAGGATATGAGCATGTCCTATTTTGAAAGGCTCTTTAGGCTATATCATGCACGAGGCTGGCAGCATTTGATTGGTATACTGAGTGAACAAGGAAGAATGCATAACGACATCATGCATTTTGCCAATCAACATGTCTACCAAGGCATACTTAAAGCAGTGAATCCTGACCTTCAGGGGATGGAGCTTCGCCAGATTGTTCCTAATGAAAAATCCTCGTTATTTTCTGAAAGGTTATTATTTATTCCATCTGCATCAACGCTCGCAGAAACCTATTTAAAGACGAATCAAAGGGAAGCAAATATTACGATCAATCTTGTGTCACGATGGCTGGCTAAGATTAAAGAAATGGGACTCCCCTGGAATATTGGTGTGATCACTCCTTTCCGAGCACAGATCGCAGCCATTACTTATTTAGCGCATCTTCGGCAAATCGATTTGAGCTCAGTGACTATCGACACAGTGGAGCGTTATCAGGGTGGGGCAAGGGATATCATCATCATGTCGACCACAGTCAATTCGCAACAAGCGCTAGCCCGAATCACCTCTGAAAATGATGATGGGGTAGACCGCAAACTAAATGTAGCGGTGACCAGGGCGAGGCAACAGTTTATTCTGATAGGAACTGAATCGATATTACAAACCAGGAAGGCCTACAAATCTCTGATCGAAATGAGTACCCGTATCGATTTTGATCTCCTTGTAAAAGATGAAAAGGCCTGACGTCACCAACCTGCGGCATGATCATCACCTCTATGATCTGCAGCGCCGTGTAATGTTCCTTTTTCATCCCTGAGAATAGCTTCTATCAATCCAAGTTGTTCGATTTGATTCAGGGTGTGTCCCTTTGCCTCAAGGAATGACATGGTTTCGGTAGAAAATGCATTTTTCTCCAACATAATTTCATCGGGGAGCCACTGGTGGTGATATCTTTTTGACTGCACAGCAAGATCGATATCCATCTCAAACGCGGCGACATTAAGAAACACCTGAAGGACACTGGTGATGATCGTGGATCCTCCCGGTGTACCAAGGACCATCCATAAGTTTCCATCCTTTTCAACGATCGTTGGTGTCATTGAACTCAACATTCGTTTTGCGGGGGCTATTGCGTTAGCTTCTCCGCCAATCAGACCATAGAGATTTGGTACACCTGGCTTTGGACTAAAGTCATCCATTTCATTGTTGAGAAAATATCCACCACCCGGCACCCATACTTTGCTACCAAAATTGTCATTGAGTGTGGTGGTCACTGACGCGGCGTTGCCAAAGCCATCTGCAATCGAAATATGGGTGGTTTCGAAATGCTCTTTCGTTATACTGAACTTTTCAACCATAATGGACTGACTGCTGCTTGCAAGCTCAGGATTAAAATCACTGAATTTTTGCTTCAGATATTCCTGATTTAATAAACTATCTACATGGACCGGATAAAAGTCTGCATCACCCAGAAAATGGGCCCTGTCTGCATAAGCCCGTCGCTCTGCTTCCACAATCAGATGGATGTTCTGAGGATGGTGGTGCCCTAAACTATCCTCCAGATTTTCTTCGATCATATGTAAGATCTGCCCAAGTATAATCCCTCCACTCGAAGGCAAGCCCATAGAATGGAGCTCATATCCTCTCCAATGGTTGGTGATGGGCTTGCGCCAGACTGCCTGATAAGAAGCTAGATCAGCTGCAGTAATGATTCCATTCCATTTGGTAGATAAGGAGACAATCGCCTCGGCATTTGTACCTGTATAAAAACCATCTTTTCCTTTTTCGGCGATAAGTTTTAATGTCTGAGCCAGTTCTTTTTGCACCAAGAGGTCTCCTGCTTTCCAGGGAGTGGCTGAAAGAAACGGCATGTCTGACGGGTTGAACCTGGCGAATACATCCCCGTAATGATTTAATCGTTCCGCTTCCGTGCCGGTGATCCGGAATCCTTTTTCGGCCAGTTTGATCGCAGGTTCAACCAATTTCGACCAGGGCTTAAGGGTGCCATGTTTTTTATATGTCTCTTCAAGTCCGGCGATCGTTCCTGGAATACCTGAAGCAAGGATGCCTTCTGTACTTAGATTTGGAATGATCGCACCATTGGAATCCAAAAACATGTCTTTGTGCGCACCCATCGGGGCTTTTTCCCTGTAATCAAGAGATGTAATTTCTCCATTTTGATCGCGGTAGACAAGAAAACCGCCGCCACCAATATTTCCCGCTCTGGGATAAACGACAGCGAGTGCAAATTGAACAGCGATGGCAGCATCTGCTGCGTTTCCGCCTTGTTTCAATATGTCCAGTCCGACCTCACTTGCGAGGGTATGCGCAGTGACGACCATCCCTTTTGTTGAAGCAGCCGATTTTATTGCATGATAATCTTCGTTTGGTGCGAGACGACATGATAACCACAACGACAGCATCGACATGATAACAAAGAATGGAAATTGGATAGATCTAAACATCATGCTACTTTTTACTTCATTTTGAAATTTGTACCGGTGCGAGGCCTTCTGAAAAATCACGCATATCTATGGTGCCGGGAGGAGGATAGAAAGCAAGTTGCTGTTGCCGGTTCAGGAAAGCTATACCATCTGTAAAAGCAGCTCTTGCGAAGTTTTCTTTATAATCCCAGGCTAAGCCGAATACGTACTCTGTCACATCTAAACCGTGTTCATCCACGTACCCCCAGTATTCGCCAATTAAGCAGGCAGCCAGTCCATCTCTATATCTGTTGATCTGGGTGTAGGCCTTTCGACGAAGCATTTCCCCTTTGGAATCCAAAAGATAAAATCCTGTTTCATTTTTTCCAGCCCAGCGATTATCTCCGAGGTAGAAAATATTGTCCCAGGCAGGGCTTGTTAAAATTGTTTTTTCGTTAAGATCGAAAAAATACATCTTATCTCCTTTTCGCAAAGAAATAAGTGAGCCGCTGCTTTCAACCATTTTTACGTTAGGAAGATTGGCCAACTCATTTCCATCAAAATCAAAAACAGTGGATGATTCATCAATGATGCAAAGGATTAGTTTTTCTTTTTCCAGGATGCTGATTTTGTCAAAACGGGGCTGAATAAATTCTTCTCCGGTTTTGGTGATCAGTCCTTTTTTATCTTCATATTCAATGATGGCGAATTCATTTTGAAAAGTCCAGGCTCTTGAGTAGATAGCCGGCAGTACCATTTTTCCGGTAGTATCTATGTAGCCAAAAGTGTCCCCGAGTTTAACTTTTGCCAACCCTCCATAAAAATCATCTGCTGCAGCCCATTCATTTGATGAAAGTGTTTTACCACTTCGATGGAGAAATTGGTCATTTTGAGCAAATGGTTTCACCCTCCCCAGGTTCTCATGGAATGCCCATGCAGATTTATAATGAGGCTTAATGATGAGGCTCCCTTCCCGGTTTATATAGCCCCATTTGCCTTTCACACTTACCGCAGCGTATCCCCCCGAAAAAGGCCCTACATCATCAAATGTAGCCTTAATGACCATATTTCCTAGCGTATCCATAAAACCCCATTTGTCTTGCGGGGATTCATAATCAAGGAGATACATTGCCTCATCTTCAGTATGAGTTGAGGTATCCGATTTGCATGCGATGAAGAAGCATACGGAAAATAAAGGAGCCATAAAAAATTTGGCCCATTGATTTCCCGGCGGCTGTAACATATTGGCAGCTATATGCGTTAGTACTGAAATCACGCTCCAAAATACATATTCAGCATGCTCTCGATGCTGTATTTCTTTACTTCATTGATTTTTTCCAGTCAGCCTGAATGGACATGGAGTATGCATCCTGAGTCCGGATTTAAGGTTCTTACCCCCGTCCCACTTGTTCATCAAGTCAGCCATGTTCCAACCGATCTGGATGTCATTCAATTGCATCAATACCATGCCGGTTCAGTATCGGATTCAATATTGCCTATCGCATTTGTCATAGATCATTATGTATTGCCGGTGCCTGATTCAATACATGATGCGGAATACATGCGCGATTTTTTTGAAAACACCATAGATGAATTACTCACCACCCTGAATGGGACGTTGGTATACATGGACATCATCAATCAACCAGGAAGGGATGTCTGTATATGGAAAGGTAATTATGAAAAAAGCCAGGGTGTCATCAGAGGAAACATTATACTCGCGGGGGATAAGTATTATGGTTTGCAGGTTTTTGGTTTTGAGAAAAACAAACCGGACATTTTGATGAGTAAATTTCTTGACTCATTTAGAATCATGACTTCCACAGAACCTTGATAGCATTGATCTAAATGAACCAACAAGCATTATGAAATGAAATCTACCTTACTTTCTGCCTTATGCCTCCTGTTCCTGATCATGACGATGAAGGCCTATTCTACACCAAAGGACAGTTGGGAGCTCGAATTTGATAAAGAGGGTATCAGAGTGTATACCCAATTGGATGAATTATCTCCTTATAAACAAGTTAAAGTGACCGCCACTATCAATGCCCCTTTAGAGCAGGTCTTGGAAATCCTGATGGCTTTCAGCAACTATAGTAGTTGGATGAATCAGGTGGATGAAAGTTACCTGGTCAATCAGATTGATTCAGCCTATTATGTTTTTATCCTTGAAGATGCTATCTGGCCTATGCAAAACAGATATCAGGTATCTCAACTCAATATCAAACAATCGTATACTAAATCACAGGTTCATTTCAGGTCCATTCCCAATTTTATTGAAAAGCGGACGGATGCCATTCAGATCAAACGATATGAGGGTTATTGGGAGCTTGAAAACAGGACTGATCATCAATGCAACCTTGAGTATGTTTTAATCCAGGATCCTGGAGGCCATGTACCTCCATGGCTCGCCAATTTTCATGCGGCAGAAAATCCATATCAGAGTATTTTCAAACTTAAAGAGATAGCAGAAAATACCAAAATCAGGCCTTGAAAAGAAGAATTATCTTCTCTGCCATTTCTTACGCTAAAGGTTTACATGACCTTGATTTAAATAGTATTTATTCCCGGTAGTCATTTATTTTATCCTTTTCGTCGTTTTCCGGTCACATTTCAGCTTGTCAAGACACTACATTGGTGTAGCGCTTCATTATAAGCAAAGATTTCTGACCAAAAATGATTCAGGCACATCTATATGCACGACTAACAGAAACCCCGGTCTTCAATCATCCAAGGGATGATGGATTACCGCAGCATTTCCTGCACAACGGGGATTGGGTTGGCGTAGTAGGCCGAGAAGGTGATTGGATCCATATAATAGGTATCGATTGTACTGGATGGGCCAAAGCTGAAGATCTTGAGACACGACCACCAATGCAACTGCACGCATGTTGGGAAGAAGGGAAGCCAATTGAATATGTAAACGCGCTTGATTGTGAGTAAGGACTGATGATACGACTCTGTTCGTTGAAGACCATACCATTAGACTAGTAAGGTAGATCTAATTGGTCCCTTAAAATTTCATCTTCTGGATGATTGCGCATCCAATAGTCAGACATGATTGTATTGAGAAGGCGCCCGGTTGTGACTTCATTGTCCCCATAGCTTTCTCTCCAACCTAGAATTTTGTACGGAAAACCAGTTTCAAATTCGATATCGAGCGTACGGTTAAGTTCCGGATAGTATACTGAATAGGCGTAAAGGTCTGCATGAATTGTCAAGGAGGTCACCGCATCATATACTTTGTTTTCCTGATGAGTCAGCCGAAGATATAGAGGGGATGCAATCATTTTTACTTCACCTATAGGGAGTTTATTCGGTGCTATTCTGATGCTGGTCCAAAGCTCATCCTCCAGCCAGCCCCTGACAAGGCTGTACCTTGAGTCACCTTCTGATTCAAAATAGGACATCTGCTGTACTTCATATCTATTGCCTTTCCAATTGGCTTGCATAAAAGTCTGGCCGCACCATTCCTGGATACCGGCGGTGAGTTTAAAGCTATGTGGATATTTCTCTTGATCAACAGGTGTGTAGACAGAACTCATCATTGAGTATTTGTAGATACCGGTTACAAACTCCTTATTGGTATTCAATTTCAGTACGTTGACGGCATCTGATTTATGCAGGAGTGGATCATCTAATTTGATGTGGGTTGTTTTGCTGATATCTTCACTGACAAAGACCATGACCGCGGTGCCATTATGGATAGCACCATACCTTGATTGACTCAATTCGTAGCTGCTTATTTCAGCTTTCCCTTGGTACCAGTAATCATTAAAACACTGCCCATCCATTTCGGAAATGAGTGAATTTTCTCCTTTACAACCCAGCATGAAGAAAAGGATTGCGGCTAAAAGGACTGATTTGTGAAGGAGTGGCAGGTAATATGTATTCATTGTTGAAATAACACCATTAAGGAAACAGATGTTTCGAGGAAGGTCAAATACCCTAATCGCTGAATACAATAATTTTATTTGTATTCAGCTGTTTAAAATAGATTCAACTTAAAAACACGCGTTTAAGATCTATTGCGTAGCAGGCGTATTCCATTCTTCATAGCCGCCTTCCAGCATAAAAACGTTTTTGAAATCATTGTCTTCCATAAATTTCATGGATCGGTATGATCTCGTTTCATTTTTACAATAGAGATAGTATTTTTTCTTCTTATTGAGTTCAAGTAATTTGTTCTTAAACTCAGGGTCAAAAAAATTGATATTGATAGCCCCCTCAATATGGCCTTGTTCAAACTCTCCGGGCATCCGCACATCAACTACAACAGCACCTGATTTTTTTATGGCTGCGGCAAAGGTTTTTTTATCCAGTTTACGTTCGCCAGAATTAACAGAAGGGGTGCCGGATGTGTTTTCCTGTGTTTCTGAGGTTGAAGAGGTATTGCAGGAAATCAACAAAAAGCCAATGATGATAAGGCTTGAAAGGGTGCTGAAGAGCTTTTGGCATGTCATATGGGAAATATTTATTATCTAACGAGTGCCGAAATTATTATTTTTCTGTCAAACATGGACTTTCATCAACAAGATATACGTCATTTCCTGCAGGAATCTATTCCTATACGGTTTAAGCAGCTGAGCCCTCCGGCCTACGGGGATTTTGTCCGGTATTTGTTTGAAGTAGACGGATATGACCCTTTACCCGTCAGCAAATCGATGGAACATGAAGGGTTGATCCTTGTCAAAAAGGAGGATATAAGGCTTATGATCATGCCATTACGCAAAAATCCTGAAGAAATTTTGCAAGCTGATGTCATTGAGCGGGCCATCCTGGCGAGGGAACTTTATGCAACAGACCAGGCATGGATTGTCACTACGTCCTCTTTTTCGAAAGAAAGTATAAAATTGGCTGAGGAAAGTGATATTGAATTGTGGGATTGGGATGCTTTATACGGAGCCTTATGTCAGCTTTTTTTCGAAGGAAAAAACCACCTTGAATACCAAGAGGCTCATCCAGGTTCGCATATAAAGGAGGAAAGGATATCTGAACTCAAATTGAAGGTGAAATGGCAGGCAGCGGCAGGCGTAGGAGCTGAATGGTACAATCTTGGGTTGACCATATCTAATCCTTCAGATCGAAATATGTATTTACATCTTGAACTGCCTGCATTAATTGACACCAAAAAGAATCAGGTCATGGCTGACCAGTGGGTGGATGGTGAGTTTGTATCAGGTTTGATTTATGCCGGGGCTTCTATTCGTACCAATGCTTTGTTTAGCGCTGAAAAGCTCGGAGATAGACCCCCCGGAGGAAGGATCGTACTGACATGCCATGAGCGTGTTGAAGTTCCTTTGACATATCATCTTCAAGCCAGAATCCAGGGACAGGCATGTTACGTAGTTACCTATTGTTATTCTACACAGAGCCCTGAATACTACATTATGACGGCCTACAGGGATGAAGTATTATCAAGATCAGTCGCTGGCAGATACTTTATCAGGCTGTATTATTTCCTTTCTTCTAGGCTTGTAGCATGGGCCGGAAGAAATCCTTCAGTTGATAATATCTTGAGAAAGGTTGCATCATGTATCATGCCTGAGATCATAAAAAGGATCAACAGAAAGATTGACGTTTAAAAATTCCAACTTTTCCCCAAATGAGTAAAAACAGTTATCCATTTCATCTTGCCATCCCCGTGGATGATCTTATGGCAGCCAGGCATTTTTATGGTGAAATTCTTCAATGCAAAGAGGGGAGGACATCGGAGCTTTGGACGGATTATGATCTCTATGGGCATCAGCTCGTCATTCATTTCAAGCCCGGAACTGCTGATAGCCTGCATCAAAACCCGGTTGATGGACACGATGTGCCGGTACCACATTTCGGGGTTGTACTTCCGTGGGAGGAATGGGAGCTGCTGGCGTCAAGGATCAAGGCGGCGGGTATCTCCTTTGTGGTAGAACCTTATATCCGGTTTGAAGGGATGACAGGCGAACAGGCCACCATGTTTTTCATGGATCCATGCGGTAACGCGTTGGAATTTAAGGCTTTCAAGGATATTGGGCAATTATTTGCAAAGTGATTTCAGGATAAGCTGTTACTTTTGTATTCAATTATCATTCAGATTCTGCAGTGGCATGCGATTAACTATTTCTTTCATCCTCTTTATATTAAGTGCATTACCATTTGGGGTGTCTTTGTTGACGGCACAGCTCGACGGCCAGGTAGACCTGATCAGGCAGGAATATGACAGCGCTTTTGTTATTGCTATAAGATGGTCGCCGGAGGAAGAGCAGCAGTGGCACATGGACAACGATGGCAGACTGGAAATCCCAGCCATCAAAACCAATATTAATTCTCAGCAACTGAAGAAGGCAGTCTCGGGTGTTACAACTTATTCGTTTGATGTGAATAGTTCTGCTTTGGTTGAGCTCATGGTGCATATCAGACAAATGGATGTGGATGAAGATTTGTACTTATGGGATATGAAGAGAGATCGTATCATTTTTGATCTTGCACAGCATAGTGTTAAAAGTGTTCTTACACCTGCCTTTGATCCATCCACCACTTTGTTAGTATGGAAAAGTGGAGAAGGCTCAACCTACACATCAGCGTTCAGTATTGACCATATTTACTATCAGTCTATAGCAGAAGGGAGATCATTGGATATTGGATTTGGTACGGCATTATCTTGTCATCCTAATGCTGTGTGCAAGCAAGATTCGCTGATGAAACTGATTTCTAACAGTGCGGTCCGCATAAGGTTGGTCATGGCCGAAGGGATAGGTTGGTGTTCAGGTTCTTTCGTAAACAATACGCGAAACGACAAAACGCCATACCTGCTGACTGCGTTTCATTGCCAATATGATTTTACCCCTTTGTATGATATGTGGAGGTTTGATTTTCAATATACGTCTCCCACCTGCAATAATCCTGCAACTGAACCATCCTATTTTTCACATACCGGTTGTTCGTTAGTTTCAGCAGGACAGGCTTCTGACTTTTTATTGGTATTACTTGATGAAGACGTTCCTTTCAACCAGGAAGTGACCTTTGCCGGATGGAACAGGGACGAGACGGTGACGCCAGATACCAGTTATCTCATTCATCATCCAAATGCGGATATAAGAAAAATCTCTACGTCTGTCAATGATGCAACAATACATCCCAATCAAATCGGATGGATAGAAGGATACACTACTCCCGCAAATCACCATTTCAGATTAAAATTTACTGAAGGTGGTCATGAGTCCGGATCTTCGGGTGGGCCTTTGTTTAATGAAAAGGGTTTTTTGGTGGGCCAATTACATGGTGGTACAGCAGGTTGTGAGATCGCCAATAATGCATTCATAGGGAGATTAGCCAGATCGTGGAATCCTGGTACTACACCTCAGGAAAGACTTAGTGACTGGCTTGATCCTGATCAGACCGGAGTGACCAGCCTGCCGTCCATTGAAAACAAAAGCATTGGAGATTTGGTGGACATACACGGACTACTTTTAAATCCTGCTGGTGTGCCAATCAAAAATGCAACCATCAACGTTACGGGAGCCATTGAGGAAACTTTTTTGACCACGGAAGACGGGACATTTGTTTTGAGTGGGGTCAGTCGGAATGGACAATATATTATCACACCTGAAAAGACGGACAATCCTTCCAATGGGCTCAATGCGCTTGATCTTATCGCTATTCAGAAACATTTATTGGGCAAAGTTTTCTTTGAGCATCCATGGCAATTTATCGCAGCTGATGCCACCAATAATGATGACCTTTCTGTTGGTGATATTGTATTGCTTTTAAGGCTTTTACTTGGTAAAATACAGGCGCTACCTTCCAATCCTTCCTGGCAATTTGATCCACCATACTTAATGCTTGATACCTTTCCACCGGGCGAGCCTGTCGAGATTCAGTTTTTGGGTATTAAGATCGGGGATGTCAATGGTACCGCTGATCCAAAGCTATAAAGCCTTTATTTTCTTGTAGTATTTTATGGGGATATGATTAAACCGGAAAAAACGGTATAATTTTGGGACGATGCCGCCAGTGGAACAACCAGATATCATTACATCAGCTGAAGACTATGTTCGGCATATTTTTGAGGAAAAGATACCCTCAAATGTATACGTCTACCATAATTGGGTCCATACGAGTCAGGTAAGGGATGAGGTTATATTGCTGGGTAGACAGGCAGGTCTCAAGCCAGAGGAGTTGGAATTATTGAGCCTGGCTTCATTGTTTCACGATGTTGGATTTTCAGAAGCATATACAGGTCATGAAGACCATAGCATCCGGATCGCTAAAGAATTTCTAACATCTGTTGGCTATCCAAAAGATAAGATTGCTACGATTGAGGGTTTGATTAATTCTACACGTGTAGATCTCAAACCTAAAACCAATCTTGAAGCATTATTGAAAGACGCAGATACCAGTTCCCTGGGAAGGCCTCATTTTCATATTTATTCAAATAGTCTGCGAAAAGAATTGAATGCCCTTCAAAATGCGGTGCTCACGAAACGGGATTGGGCACTGGAAAATCTGCGATTCCTTGACGAGCATGAGTATTTTTCGGACGTTGGTAAAGATCGGTATGGCCAGAAAAAAGTTGAAAACCGAAAACTGCTGGAGACTGAACTCGTGCTGATTGATGCCAAGATAGAGGAGAAAAAAGCAGCCGAAAACGGGCAGCAAGTTGAACGTAACACCATAGGCACCAGCAAGAGTGCACAGACGATGTTTAAAACAGCTTTGCGTAATCATATTGACCTCAGTGCCATTGCTGACAACAAAGCTAACATCATGTTGTCTGTCAATGCTTTAATTATCACTTTTGCACTGCCTCTGTTGGGTAAAGAAATTGCGGCCAACAGGGCACTCCTGATTCCCACCATTTTGCTTCTTAGTGTCTGTGTTATCTCGATGATATTTGCCACGATGGCCACACGACCTATACCCATGAAAGGATATAGCAGTATGGAAAGTATACTGGCTAAAAAATCCAATCTCTTCTTTTTCGGCAATTATTATCGGATGAGTTTTGAGGAATACGAACAAGGGATGAATGCGACAGTCGCTGACGATACGATCCTTGATACCACGATCATGCGTGACCTATTTTTCCTTGGAAGGACCTTAGGGTTTAAGTATGCCCATCTTCGAAAATGTTATACCATCTTTATGTATGGTATTATTTTGACGGTCATCTCCTTCGTCATCGTATTTTATTTGTCTTAGCTTCTTTCCGTTCGGGTGTATTGTAGTCGATAGATCTTCTTTTGATCAGGACTGACTTTGGCACGTTCGTCGAGCCTCAAACCTACTACCCAAAGAATATGATCGTGATTGGTGAGCAGCAACAATCGTTCTTTCTCAAACATCTCCAGTTTAAGGTCCACCATAAGATCCTGTAGTTTCTTAGACTTGCCGGCCATTCCAAGGGGTTGGAAGTAGTCTCCTGCTTCAATGTTTCTAAGTTGAAGCGGCCAGCTTATCACATCTTGATTGATATATTCAATTTCCGGATCAGTTGAAGGTACAAATTCTTCAACGTCGGTTTCTTCAATACGAAGTGTAAAATTTCCGAATGCATACTGCCCTGGTCTGTGAAGATTTATTTTAATAAAGGGTTGTGTTTCCTCGAGAAAAAAGCCCTTTGTTGTTCTTGAAAGCCTGTTGTTATTGTATTGTAGGACCTGTCCGGAATCTGCTTTTAAGGCTGTAAGGAAATCATTGGCGAGCATCCATGGAATACCCTTTTCTTCAAGCCAGCGAAGGGCAAAAGACAATTGATTTTCTTGATGTTCTATCAGATAACCATCCATGTAGGTGGTGATGCCTGAGGAAATCCATTTCTGATACGCATGATCCCACGCTTCCCATTCTGTATTGATCCGATGCAGCGAATGATTCATGCTCGAATGCAAACCAGGATACATCTCTTCCAGCATCGGAATCAGATGATGGCGCAATCGATTTCGTTGATACTGATCCGATATATTTGATTCATCCATTCTGTAAGGGATATCAAAAGCTGAAGCAAAAGAGGCGATTGCTGATCTGCTGATTTCGAGCAAAGGCCGGATATAAAAATCTCTTTTCGGTGGAATTCCACGCAGGCCCTTCAAGCCGGTTCCCCTAAACAGGTTTAGGAATACTGTTTCTATATTGTCATCCAGGTGATGTGCAGTCGCAACATAATCGAAAGGGTGTGTCTTCATGAGGTATTCCCACCATTCGTACCTGATATTTCTGGCGGCAGATTGTGTATTGAGATTATTTTCTTTGGCGTACGTCTTCGTATCCTTACTGAGTTCATGGTAAGGAATACCCTGATCCTGACACCATTTGCCTACAAAGAGTGCATCGTTCATGGATTCGGCATCTCTGAGATTAAAATTGACATGCGCTGCAGAAACGTTATATCCGCTTGTCTTAAGAATATGGAGCAGCACCATACTATCCATGCCCCCGCTTACGCCCAGGAGAATCTTTGAGCTAGTCGTCACACCGAACCTGGAAAGATTTTTTCTTACAGAGACGGAGACATGATGGGTATGCTTATCGGACATAATTAACAAGAAGTTCAAACAAGAAAATTGGCGCCTTCCTGTAGGCGATTGAATAAGGTTGTCTAAATTTGCAGGCTAAAATTACTAGTAATGAGATCAATTTATATTCTTTGTTGCCTTGTATTTCTGTCGGTTGCTTTTTCATGCAAGCAAGAGACGGCTGCTGACCAAGAGAATACCACACAGGCTCCTGTGCAAGAAAATTCAGAAAATAAATCACAACAGACTGATGATCAAGCCAATGGCTCCACAGCGATGAGCGGGCATGACTATACTTTTCTGACCGACAAACTATTCCATTATAAAGCAGCTGTTGGGGGTGATACAAAAGGTCAGCAGCTTTTTAAGGATGAATGGATAGATCTCGAATCTAATGGGACTTTTAAAGCAGGAAAGCTCAAAGAACAAACACATACCGGAAAGTGGACATATAATCATGAAACGAAGATCTTGTTTTTACAACCTGATGATCGTGCCTTTATGATGAGCGAATGGACAGTGATGTACAACAACCAGATGATGGTTTGGGTAGGCACACAGACGTATGGTAACAACGCTACGCAGGTGCAGCTAGCTAAAAGTGATGTATTGCCTTAAGACCTAAAGTGTTTATAGGTTAATGTATTCTGTCACCCCTCAGCGACATCAGCGTCATGACTTCAGCTTCATATTCCAGGTATTCTCTCCACCTAAGTTTCACTTTAGCTGGATCCGCATATTTATTTGCCAGATCAATAAATAACCTGTAATGGCCTGCTTCGGAAATCATAAAACCATGGTAGAATTCTTTAAGAGAATCGTCCGAGATATAAAGTGAAAGGAGTCTGAATCGTTCACAACTTCTGGCTTCGATCAATGCGCAGACCAGTAATCTTTCAAGAAGCCGATCATCTCTTGAACCTCCTTTGCGTTCAAAATTTAGGAGGGCATTGACATACTCGTCTTTGCGTTGACGGCCCAGCGGAAGACCTCGTTTTTTTAGTTCGTTGAGGACCAGCCGGAAATGGCCCCATTCTTCTGTGACAATAGGTGCCAGTTCGGTGACCATCTCTTCTTTGTCGGGAAAGGACTGTATCAGGGTAATGCAAGAAGTCGCTGCTTTTTGTTCGCAATAAGCGTGATCAGTCAGAATGTCTTCGAGTGTTTTTTCGGCGAGGTTAACCCACCTTGGATCTGTAGGTAATTTTAATCCAAGCATATCATGTTCCTTTTTGCTTTCAAAGATGATCCCACATCATTTTTTCGCCTTCAGACAATTAAGTTGATTGATCATAAAGTCAAGATGATAAATGTCGTAATCCTCATATCCGGTGGTCCACATCACACGCATCTTGTCAAGTTCGGAAGCGTTTAGTTTTTTGATTTCCTCTTTTCCAAGCGCATACTGCCCTGAGAATACTGTATATCCGCTGTACGGATCTATGCGCCCTTCATTTGTTTTGAGATTGTACAACGAGACAAATTCGTCATTCATTAATTTAAATCTCAACAAACTCCCATTTTGTAGGGAACCAAAATTGCCCTGGGAATGAGAACTGGCTATCTGGAATTCAACGGTGAGGTATATATAGTGACCTATTTTAGTCAATCGTCCAAGGCATGTGATAAGTTCTTTGTCTTTAAAGTATGGCCTGAGGTCAGGGTCTGTGTGGGTGAACATCAAAGAAGGTTGAATTGCCTGCCGAAGCAGCCCACTGGCCTGATCTATGGAATCTGATTCAAACACACAATCAAAAGGGCTGGAAGTATAGGTTTTGACCTTTAGTTGTCCCGGCCGTGTATTGATCATATCCAGATCATATTCCACCATTTTATTTTCTGGAACTGAAGGATTTACAGGGGGCGTAGTAGGAACAGGTGTTTTTTTCTGAGAACCTTCTTGAGGCGAAGTTTGAGTAGGAGTCTGTGGTTTAGATTGTGAAGGAGCGGGCTCTGGCAGTGGAGTCCGTTCAGGGCTATATCGAGCCATTAGCATGTTGTATGTAATGCGAGTTTTTGTCAGTTTCTTTTCCGTGAGATCGGCTGGTTTGGAATTAATTTTTCTTGCTTTATCAAGTAGCTTTTTCACTTCCTTTTGGCGCAATTTTGCCTCTTTAAGATGGAGGACGCTTTGCTCATAAGCCTCATTCAGTTTGGCAAGCTTATCTGATTCTGTGAGCTTCTTGTTCAATTCTGCAGTCCTTAATTGCTGGCTGGCTTTAAACTGAGCATTCGTAGCATCCCTGAAAATATTCTGAACGAGCTTTTCTTCTTCGCGTATTTTTAAAAAAAGTTCATTCCATTGCTTGAGTAGAAACGCATATTCTTCCCCTTGGTTCCCCTGCTGATCAGTCTCAAGGGGCATCAGATCCAGGATCAAAGTATGTCCTACCAAAGGATAGTAACCGTAAAATACGGCCGGAGGGAAAAGGGTGGAAATAATGAATATATGAGGATAAATAGTGACTGGATTTTGGTCTGATTTGTTGCTAACTCGTTGAGATGCAGTCACCGATGATGCGGTCAGCATCAAGGTTAAAAAAGTGATTGCCTTACATTGGCTGGTGAATCTCATTCCTTGGAGGATCATTAGAATTAGTAAAAATAAGGCTTTGTTGACAGCAAGGCTAGTGATTGGCCCGGAAGTCTGCATTTCTTTGTCTGATTACCGGATTGTTTTGTAGACGGCAGACGACGGTTTTCTTTTGAATGTGTACCTTGCACGCCTGTTAGAGACCACTACTATCCGGGTCAAAAACGTGATCATCTAGCCAAAAACAGGAGTATTACATGGAAGCAGTACAAGAGTATATCAAGGCCAACCGCCAACGTTTTTTAGATGAATTGCTTGATTTTCTGAGGATTCCGTCCATCAGTGCGGATACGAATTACAAGAATGATGTCCTGCGGGCTGCCACATGGTTGAGCGAAGAGCTAAAACGCATTGGAATGGATGGGGTAGAGATCATACCTACCAAAGGCCATCCGATTATCTATGCAGAGAAAAAAGTATCTGAATCCCTTCCGACCATCCTTATTTATGGTCACTATGATGTTCAGCCTCCGGATCCACTTAATTTGTGGACATCACCACCCTTTGAACCTGTCATCAAGGATGATAAAATTTATGCCCGTGGTGCTTGTGACGATAAAGGACAGCTATATATGCATGTCAAGGCTGTGGAGGCGATGCTGTCAGCGGGTCAGCTGTCATGTAATGTCAAAATGATGTTTGAGGGTGAGGAAGAGGTAGGTTCCGTCAATCTGGGACAATTTCTTCAATCACACAAGGACAAGCTGGGGGCGGATGTCATCCTTGTCTCCGATACAGGTATCATTGCTAATGACGTTCCTTCTATTACTACAGGTCTTCGTGGATTAAGTTACGTAGAAGTGGAGGTGACCGGCCCCAATAAAGACCTTCATTCCGGCGTCTTTGGAGGCGCAGTAGCCAACCCTGCCAACATATTATGCACTATGATCGCATCATTGCATGATGCTGACAGACATATTACCATTCCCGGATTTTATGATGATGTGGATATTGTGTCTGATGAAGAAAGAAGGCAAATGAATATGGCACCTTTTAGCGAGGAAGAATACAAGAAACAATTGTCTGTCGATGCATTAATGGGTGAAAAAGGGTATACCACCTTGGAAAGAACATCCATCCGACCTACCATGGAAGTCAATGGAATCTGGGGTGGCTATATCGGTGAAGGAGCAAAAACGGTGTTGCCATCAAAAGCATTTGCCAAAATCAGTATGCGTCTGGTGCCACATCAGGATCCTGATAAAATCACAGAGATGTTTACAAAACATTTCACAAGCATAGCACCACCTTCCGTCACCATCAAAGTCACACCGCATCATGGCGGACAGCCGGCTGTAACACCTACGGATACCATTGAATACAAAGCTGCTTCCAAAGCGATGGAAAAGAGTTTCGGTAAAGCACCTCTGCCTCAACGATCCGGTGGAAGCATTCCTATCGTTGCTTTATTTGAATCTATTCTAGGTGTTAAAACCGTTCTATTGGGTTTTGGACTTGATACGGATGATATTCACTCTCCAAATGAACATTATGGTCTCTTTAACTTTTATAAGGGAATAGAAACCATACCATACTACTTTATGTATTACGCTGAAATGAAAAAATTATGATACGTTTAACCACTTTATTTTTTTTGCTATTACTTATGGACAGTACATTAAAAGCACAACAGTTTAAGACGCCTGATGACAGTCTGGCGTATAGTATAGGTGTATTGATTGCAGGGAACCTGAAACAAGAAGGTTTTACGGATCTCAATATCGATTTTATTGCAGCAGGGTTGAAAGCCGGATTAAAAGGGGAACCTACCTTAATAAGCGTAGAGGAATGCAATACGATAGTACGCGAAGGCTCCGCTCGCAGGAAGATGAAAACACATGATTCAAATAAAGTAGCTGGAGAAAAATTCATGGAGGCTAATAAAAGTCGGCCGGGCGTCATCTCGCTAGACAATGGTCTCCAATACGAAGTATTGAAAATGGGTGATGGAAAAAAACCAAAAGCATCTGACAAAGTGTTAGTTCATTACCATGGTACTACCATCGATGGCACTGTATTTGACAGCTCTGTTGACCGTGGTGAATCCATTTCTTTTCCACTCAACCAGGTTATTAAAGGCTGGACTGAAATCATGCAGTTGATGCCTGTGGGATCGAAATGGAAAGTATACATTCCTTATGATCTGGCTTATGGTGACAGATCAGCCGGACCAAGTATTGCTCCTTTTTCCACGCTGATTTTCGAAATTGAATTATTAGGAATAGAATAATCATCTTAAAATCTAGATGTGATGTTAGAGATTGACATCCTTGCTGTAGTCCCCGGGCTCCTGGAAGGTCCTTTCTCCCATTCCATTCTGCAACGTGCGGCAGATAGAAATCTGCTAAAGGTTAGTGTGATTGATCTCAGGTCTTTTGGGATAGGTAGTTACCACCAGATAGATGATACATCTTTTGGTGGGGGTGCAGGCATGGTATTGATGCCACAACCCTTGGCAGATGCGATCAGACAACTTCAATCGGAAGGTGAATATGATGAGATCATCTATCTGACACCTGATGGTAAAACGTTGAACCAATCCCTGGCCAATCAATTATCCCTTCGTTCAAGATTGTTATTGATCTGCGGACATTACAAAGGTATTGATCAACGCATCAGAGATAAGTTTATCACGATGGAAATATCCATTGGCGATTATGTATTGAGTGGGGGCGAACTTGCAGCTGCAGTAGTTGTAGATGCCATAGGGCGATTGATACCTGGTGTACTCAATGATGGGTCTTCCGCATTAACAGATTCTTTTCAGGATGATTTACTTGCACCTCCTGTCTATACACGTCCTGCTGACTGGGAGGGCATGAAAGTCCCTGATATACTACTGAGCGGACATGAAGCTAAAATCGGTGAGTGGCGCTATCAACAATCCATTGAAAGAACCACTGCAAGGCGACCCGATTTGTTGCCTGATGAGGATTGATTTTACTTTTTCTATTAAACTGGAAACTCGATAAACAGACATGGCACAGTACTATTATACAGATGGGAAGGAGCGGTTTGGTCCGTTTTCGATGGAGGAATTGAAAGATAAAAATATTACAGAAAGCACCTTTGTGTGGAAGGAAGGACTGCCTGACTGGGTGCCAGCACGAAATCTCCGAGATCTTGAATCACTTTTCCCGCAGGGGGATGCTCCTATTGCACAATCTTCAGCGGCTTCGCCTGCCAGAACTGCTTTCATGACACCGCCTAAAAACTGGTTGATTGAATCAGTTCTTGTAACGATTTTTTGTTGCCTGCCGCTGGGTATAGTAGGTATTATCCTTTCTACCATGGTCGATTCGATGTGGAAGGAAGGACACAAAGAAGCTGCTGAAAGACTCAGTGCTGAGGCAGGCAGATGGGTGAAAGTGGGAATTATTGCAGGCGTGCTGATGATCATCATTTACATGATGTTGATGTACTTTGGTGTCATCGAAAGTCCGGGATCCGGAATCGAAGTTTAAATGAACAGATTAGCCTACATTTATTTTCTAGCTGGCGTAGGTGTTCTGCTCGTATATGGACTTCTTGATCCGCAGTATTTTACTTTTCCGAAATGTCCATTCCTTACACTTACAGGTTGGATGTGTCCGGGTTGTGGTTCGCAACGGGCTATTCATCAGGTCTTACATGGCCATATTACAACTGCATTTCAGTTGAATGCACTGTTTATTCCTGCGTTACTTTATGGATTGATAGGTAATGGAATTGCTTTCTTTTCTCCGGAATATTGGCCACGGGCCAGGGAGCGATGGTTTAGTATCGGAGCCGCGAAGATTTCAATTGTGGTCATCGTATTCTTCTGGATCGGACGGAATATTATCTAATCTTGGCTTTAGAAATACTTGTTTTCTGTATCTACTTATGGTTTCATTTTGGATTTTATTCAATCTATAACGGTATTTCAGTCAGGTAGCTGACCGGAGTTGATTATTTTTGTACAATGAAGAAATATGTGACCTTATTGGTGGATGTTCAGGACAATATCCTGACACTACGGCTCAACCGGCCTGATGCCATGAATGCGCTCAATGCATTGATGTTTGACGAGTTGAAAACCTTTTTTTCTGAAGACTATAAAAACTATTCTGTCGGATGCATTATCATCACGGGTAATGGCGAAAGAGCTTTTGCTGCCGGAGCAGATATTAAAGAACTAAATGGCCTGAGCCCTACACAGGCAGAACATCTGAGTAGCAAAGGCCAGAAGATCTTCAACCTGATAGAGGAATTTCACCTTCCGGTGATCGCAGCTGTCAATGGTTTTGCACTTGGTGGTGGTTGCGAACTCGCGATGGCGTGCCATATTAGAGTTGCAGCTGTAAAAGCAAGGTTCGGTCAGCCGGAAGTTGGATTAGGAATTATTCCAGGATATGGTGGGACACAACGATTGATACAATTAATCGGCAAAGGAAAAGCAACTGAATTATTACTTACAGGTGATATGGTGATGGCAGATGAGGCTCTTTCTTTAGGACTTGTTAATTATGTAGTGGAATTGGATAAGCTGATGGAGCGATCCGTTGAACTTGCATCAAAAATGCTTACACGTGGTCCGTTGGCGTTAAAAGGTGTCATCAAATGTGTCAATGGATACTTTATTCCCGGGGTAGATGGATATGCGCTCGAAGCGCGAACCTTTGGTGAAGTGGCTGCTACTAAGGACTTTGAAGAAGGGACCAGGGCGTTTATTGAAAAGCGCAAGGCTGAATTTAAGGGAAACTGATGTACGAATTTCACGCCGACAAGGACCGGTACTTTGATATGCAATACCGGGTTACTAAGGAACATATTCTTCCTATGTTACAAGCGTCTGCACCCGGAAAGAAATGGGGCCGTGTATTGGAAATCGGTTGTGCTGAAGCCGGGGTGTTAAAATGTTTTCTTGAAGAAGGGGCCTTTTGTACTGGAATTGAATTGTCTCCTTCGCGTATTGCGGATGCTGAAAAATATCATGCTGATGCTCTGGCAGAAGGGCGAATTGAATTTGTCAACCGAAATATATTTGATATTGATCCCGAACACGACTTGGGTGGTCGTTATGACCTGGTCATTCTTAAGGATGTCATCGAACATATTCCAGGTCAATCGACATTTATCGCCCAGCTTTCTTTATTTCTAAACGACGGAGGGTACATCTTTTTTGCTTTTCCACCATGGCAAATGCCTTATGGCGGTCATCAGCAAATATGTAAAAGCAAAGTCCTCAGTAAACTTCCTTATTATCACTTGCTACCGGACTTTCTTTATAAAGGTGTTTTAAAAGTTGGAGGAGAATCAAAGATGACCATTGATGATCTCCTGGAGGTGAAATCAACAGGCATCAGCATTGAGCGGTTTGAAAAATGTTTACGATTAAACCGTTTGCGCGTTGTGGCCAAAAAGCATTACCTCTTTAACCCTATCTATTATTATAAGTTTGGTGTCAAACCCAAACTCCAGAATGGCTTTGTCAGCAGGATCTCGTGGGTGCGTAATTTCTTTACGAGTGGAGTTTATTATTTGGTGACGCCGAAGTGATTAGTTGATCTGTTTTCCCCCTACCGCCTGCCACATACCCCCTGGCCCTGAAAGGGGGAGATGATATATTTTCCAATCGGAAGTCAGCTTACTTCTTAATTTGAATCGCCCAGCAGTTTATCTATGGTATTAAAAGATACGCTATGATAATTTGGCCTGGCTTCTGCATAGATGCTTTTTGCCTCCGCTTTCATGCCAGCATCTATCATGGCTGTGTAGAGTGGTGTAAGGAATTTACGCCGTCCTACTTCCACAAGGAATTGACGGATGTCCGGTAAAATATTCTTCCCGTATCCCTGTTTTATAGCCAGTTCATACCAGGCTGCCTGTATTTCACTATTGCCTGATTTTGTAAAACCGAATGCCATGTCAAGGTCTTTTAGTTGTGCAGTCGACATAGTATCGGGCAGCGCGCGTAGAAAATGAAGCCATTCCTGTGTAGTCCAGTCTTTGACATTCAAAGAAGGAGCGGGTTGACCTTTAGCAAAGTTAGCTGACTGAATATCCACTTTTTCAAATCGTTCTGAAGTAGTCACCGGGCAGTTGGCTGGTAAACCAGGTCCATAGACCCATTCATCAATATTGACATCGAGTTCGTTTGGTTCGATCAGGTTTTCATTCAGGTACACGAGAAACTTCTCTGTGTTCATCGATTGAAACGCATGATCTTTAAAATAGGATTTTAGAAAGGCATCCAATTTTTCACGGCCTACTTTTTCTTCAAGCATTAAAAGGAAGTGTGCTCCCTTTTCATAGGCGATATCCGTCATGCCATCATCCGGATTTTTACCGGCCAGATCCAGAAAAAGATGAGTCTCTCGCGGTTCAAGATCAGCGACTGTTTGTTTCAATCCCTGATGTCCCAGGATGGTTAACATATCCGTGTATGACTTGCCGTATAAGGCTTCCATGATCCGGAGTTCGAAGTATACGGTGAAGCCTTCATTGAGCCAGAAGTCATTCCATGTGGCATTGGTGACCAGGTTGCCGGACCAACTATGGGCCAGCTCATGGGCGATCAACGCTACTAATGATTTATCACCGGCCAGAATGGTTGGTGTGGCAAATGTAAGGCGTGGGTTTTCCATTCCACCAAACGGAAATGACGGAGGAAGCACGATGAGATCATAACGTTCCCACTGATAGGGTCCATAAAGAGCCTCTGCGGCTTCAACCATTTTTTCAGTATCTGTCAATTCCGCAGAGGCTTTGTCCATCATCGATGGTTCGGTATAGACGCCTGTTCTTTTTCCTAATGATTTAAACTCAATATCCCCGATTGCTAAAGCAATGAGATAAGCAGGAATAGGTTGAGCCATCGTAAACGTATATATACCGTCAGCATTCTTGGCTTGTGGATTTGAAGCACTCATCACAGCCATCAGTTCTTTTGGTACTTTGATTTTAGCATCATACGACATGCGTATACCCGGACTATCCTGAATCGGGATCCATGTCCTCGTCAGGATAGCTTGTCCTTGTGTAAAGAGGTAAGGTAGCTTCTTGCCTGCTGTCTGTGATGGGTCGAGCCACTGCAAAGCCTCGGCACCTGGACGAGTACTGTATGTAATGGATAATTTTTTAGTGCCTTTTGTCACCGGTATGGCGAGCGGCTGTCCGAGATATTCAACGTATGTCCCTAGTGTAAATGGTGTTTCAACACCTTCAACAGTCACTTTTTCAATATCCAGATCGCGCACATCAAATACTATACTGTCAGCACTGTCAGCTACCTTGATATCGTATGTGGCGGTCCCAAACATTTTTTTTGATTCAAAATCGGCTGTCAAGTCAAGCGACAGGTGAGTGACTACAGCCTCATCAGGCCGTGCATAAGAATGCGTATCCATAGGATTTTTTACTTCGTCTGTTTCTGACATTGATGTTTTTTGATCTTTTTTGCAGCCTGCCATTAATATGGATATGGAGACTAAAAAGAAGTAGATGAGATTTGATTTCATAATGGATATTCGTTGTAGAGGTATGTTTTTCACTTTTTATCCAGGGCTATCGCCTATGATTCCCGGGGCTATCACCCCGGGTTAATATATGGCGGCCTTTCAGGCCTTGTGATTTATCTAGGTTATCAGTCGAACTATCATTTTTATTTTTCATTCTTCACTCTTCACTCTTATATTTTCTCCCTGACCGATCCACCATCATACTGCCTGCCTGTTGGGTGCCCATCATCAGGATATCCTGCACATTGACATGCGGAGGTCTGGAGGCGATGAAATAGATGGCTTCAGCCACATCTTTTGACGTAAGTGGGTTGAAGTCATTATAAATGCTTGCTTTTGGCAAGTCCCAGTCAAAACGTACTCTTGCAAATTCTGTTTCTTCAACATGCCCGGGTGAAACCTGTGACACTCTGATGCCATGTGTGTAAAGGTCTGCCCTGATCGCTTTTGTCAAAGCATCCACAGCAAATTTTGTCGCGCAATAAACATTGCCTTTTGGGTATTTTTCTTTACCGGCGGTCGAACAGATATTGATGATATGCCCGGATTTTTTTTCCACCATACCGGGACTTATAAGTCTCGTCATGTACAGCAGTCCCTTGACATTGGTATCGATCATTTCCTCCCAATGGTCCAGATTTCCTTCATGGATGAAATCTAAGCCCCTTGCCAGGCCGGCATTATTGATCAGGACATCAATGGATGTATGGATACCAGCCATCGCATCAGCACATTGCTGCTGATCACGAATATCAAAACAAAGCGTAATGACATTTGCTTTGAAGGCATCTTCCAGTTCGTCCTTAATTTCCTGCAATCGATTTTCCCTGCGGGCAGTCAGTATAAGATCATAACCATGCGCCGCAAATTCCCTGGCGGTTGCAAGGCCGATACCGCTTGTAGCGCCGGTGATTAAAACACATTTTTTCATCTGCCGGATTTCATTTTAGCAACCAATCCATTAAATTCCTCTTTGAAAGCGGTATAGCCAGACGTAGCAGGGCCTGAAAACCCGGTGTGTATGGCAACGACTTTATTTTGTGTATCCAGAAATATCAATGTTGGATATGCAACTACTTTGTTAAGCATAGGAAATACTTCACCTGCTTTTGTTTTGTCGCTGGTGCCACCATAGACAACAGAGTAGGGGATTTTCATTTTTTCCTTATAGGTCTGTATGGCTGCAATTGCTTTGGTAGTATCTGCATGTCTTTCAAATGACACACCAAGGACTTCAAAACCCGGATCAGGATTTTTACGGAGGTACTCTAGGAGAAATGTTGTTTCGTCCTTGCAGTTAGGGCACCATGTGCCCATGATCTGGATTATTTTTGGTTTATCTGCAAAAGATCCTTTTTGAATATCAATGATGTTGCCCGCTGGATCCGGAAGGGCAAGGGTAAATACTTCATCACTGTTCATCTGCGTCAATTCTAATGCATTGCCCAGGTCCTTCAAATTTAATGAATCGGAGCGTTTACCTTCCCAATAGGTCTTGTAATGGTTTCCGGACCGATAGATACCTGTCAATTGACCGTCAGATAAAATTTTAGCTTCGTACAGATAGGCATGACTACCATCAAAAACAGATAGATAGAGACGATCCCCATTCACAGAGCCTTCGAGAAATCTGTCATCACCGGTGGGGGATAGAAAAGTACCTGTCAGTAGGTTTCCATTCTGAACAAATTCTCCAATAAGTCTGTTGGGTTGATCGGTTTCAATACCAAAGCTACAATCCCATTTACCCGATAAATCTGCAGCAGGTGGATCAGGCGTCTGGAAAAACCGATACGGCTGTCCATGCAGTGCTTTAAATTTAATTCTATAGTCTTTCCGGTTGTGCACTACCCACCATCCTTCGATGGCATCCTCTTCATATTGTGCCTCGATGTGTGAATCATAAATCGGGAAATCAATCCGAATGGTATCGCGTGCTGTCCTGCGATTGACACCGGTCTTAATATCTGAGACGATGATACGTTCTTCTCCGTTGTGAATGACCATGTGAAATGAATCGGGTGTATCATAGATCACTTCAAAATTAAACGGTAGTTCACCTTTTGATTTTTCATCAAAACCCTCTTGCACATCGCCTAGCACCAATACACCCCGCCAGATTCCCGGAGGCACTCCTGAGTAGGGTTCACCAAGTTTAATACAGGAAGAGATGGAAACCACACTCACCAGAAACACCAGCCACTTCATCATGTTATTTATGCTTTATCTCCTACAAAATGATGATCCTTTTCACGGAACAGGACGTTGAAGGTAGTCAGGCTACCGTAGATACGCGTGATATATTGCTGCATATCGATTTTGTCTTCATCGGTCAGTTTTGGATTGCTGTTGATCTTTTGCTCCAACACCCGCAGACGGTCGCGCAGCATCACGATCTTGTGGAAAAATGTTTCCACCGGAACATCTTTTGGTTTCAATGACTTGTCTTGCGGTTGCAACAACATCACACCGCCCTTCCATTTATCACCAATCGGCACGATCTCTGTGATTTCTCCCCATGTTTTGAGGATTTTCATCAGTGATCTTTCTGCCTCGGTAAACGAAACAGGCTCATTTGCTTCGACTCGATCGATGATTTCCCATTGATCATAATCTTTTCCGACATTTTTTATTCCATAGACCATAAAGCTCACTTCATACGCCACCGGATGCAATCGGATGACTACGCCATCACCATAAGCAGGATGTTTTACGCGTGAACCTACGCCGAGGAGTTCTTTGTGTTCTGACATGTGTTTGTTGCTTTTTTTGCCATGCAAAAATAGGCAATTGTAAGAGAGTAAGACAGTGAGAGAGTAAGAAAGTCAGAGTGTGAGACAGTGAGAGTGTAAGTAAGTCAGAGTGTAAGACAGTGAGAGTGTAAGAAAGTAAGCGAGTAAGGCAGTGAGAGTGTAAGAAAGTCAGAGTGCAAGACAGTAAGACAGTAAGCGAGTAAGAGAGTAAGAAAGTAAGCGTGTAAGGCAGTGAGAGAGTAAGAAAGTAAGAGTGGAAGACAGTAAGAAAGTAAGCGAGTAAGGCAGTGAGAGTGTAAGAAAGTAAGCGAGTGAGAATGGAAATCCTACGCTGGAATCATCATTCTTACTGTCTCA
>JBBRDL010000007.1:0-55650 GCA_038203965.1 Chitinophagales bacterium
ATTTTCAATTTCCTGCCCGGTGTTGACAAAGCGATCATCGGAGAAATGAATCCGGCGGAAGCTATGACTGCCTTCGAAAAAGCTGATATTATCTTTTGCCTTGATTTTAATTCACTGGATAGGATTGACAGATTCGGGCTGGATGTAATGGCTTCCAATGCCGTAAAAATTCTCATAGACCACCATATAGATCCTGAACCATTTGCGGATCATATTTTTTCAAATACGGAAGCAAGCTCCACTGCAGAAATGGTCTATGATTTCCTGGTGGCCAACAGCCTTGAAAAATATATTGATATCCAGATTGCTGAAGCAATATATACGGGCATTCTTATGGACACAGGTTCTTTCAGGTATGCGACAAATCCACATGTATTTGAAATCGCTGCCGCGCTCAAGCGACTGGGGATGGATGATTATATGTTGCAGATCCGTCTTTTCAATAGTATGACGGAAAAGCAGCTAAAATTGCTCGGTCATTGTCTCGCCAATCGGATGGAACTAATGGGGGAATACCAGACAGGGATTATATGGTTGGACAAGGATGATTACAAAAACTGGTCAATTGGCCGTGGCGATACTGAAGGTATTGTCAATTATATCCTGATGGTTCGCAACATGAAGATGGCTGTTTTCGTTTCTGAGCAGCAAAATGTAACCAAACTTTCATTCCGCTCAAAAGGCAATATCAACGTGCAGGAAATTTGCCACACCTATTTCAATGGTGGAGGGCACCGCAACGCTTCCGGAGGGCAGTTAAAAGCTTCCGTCCAGGAAACCCTGCTAAAAGTCAAAGAGATTATTCCAATAACAATGAACGCATATCAATTACAACATGAACAATAACATCTTTTTTTCTCTGCTCTGTGTCCTCTTTCTAGTAGGATGCTCTTCTGAAGGCCGTCGCATTAAATCGGAGTCAGGATACGAATACCAGGTTGTCCGCAAAGGGGGCTCAGATCCCATACCGGTCAATAGTTATGTTTTCTTCAATATGGCATTAGTCCAGAAGGATTCAATATTGCAAACTACTGCTACAGGAGGCAAACCGTCTGTACTGAAACTGATGGATGATAACAAGAGCTATGGCCAGCTAAAAGCGCTTGTAGATATCATGGCGACACTTCATGAAGGAGACAGCTTACATTTTTATTTTCCAGTGGATTCATTTGAGCGAATGCCACCGGGCTTTGAGTCTTTTACAGAGCCAATGGTGTATCGTGTAGGCATCGTGGATGTCATGGATGAAGCTCAGTTTGAAGCTCATTCTGATTCAATTCAGAAAGAACAAGAAAAAGTAAGACAGGTGGTTAGAGATAGGTTGCCTGAAATTGAAGCATTGACGAAAACGAATTGGGATGCCTACAAAAAAGGTGACCTGACTAGTCAGATGCAAACAACTGATTCCGGACTTCGGTATGTAATCCATGAAGCAGGTGATGGTGCAAAGCCTGCAAAGGGTGACCAGGTTTCTGTTCATTACTTTGGAATGCTTGACAGCGATGCTAAAATGTTCGATACATCTTTTAAAGGGGGTCAACCATATCAGTTTCCTTTAGGCATGGGTCAAGTGATACAGGGTTGGGATGAAGGTCTTCTTTTACTAAATAAAGGAGCAAAGGCAACATTATTTATTCCCGCTTCATTAGGATATGGGGCAGCAGGTTCACCGCCGGTGATTCCTGAAAATGCCAACCTTATCTTTTATGTTGAATTAGAAAAATAATTTTTGGAGGGGGCATTTGCCCCCTCTTATTTTAAATTTATTATCATGACCGTAGATCAGTTTACTGAGCTCAAGACCCGAATGGGAGTTTTAGGGAGGTATCTTTGACGTCGCAAGACGCAAACTTCAATTAGAGGAAAGAGAACAGCTCACCCTTGATCCTGATTTCTGGACAGACGCCGAAAGGGCGGGAATCGTTCTGAAAGAAATCAAAGCACACAAACACTGGATTTCAAATTTTGCAGCTATCGAGGCTGTTGTCGACGATTTGGGCGTTCTCTTAGAGTTTTATGATGCAGGGCAGGCAACCGACGAAGAATTAGATTCAGCCTATGCTAAGGCTGTCGACATAGTAGATGATGTTGAGTTTCGAAGTACACTCAACCATCCCGAAGATGAAATGTCATGTATTCTCGAGATTAATGCCGGGGCCGGAGGAACTGAAAGCTGCGATTGGTCAGAAATGCTGTTGCGTATGTACCTCATGTGGGCCGAGAAAAATGGCTATAAAGTTTCGGAGTTAAATCGGCAAAACGGAGATGTGGCAGGCATCAAGAGCGCAGAGATCGAAATAGCGGGAGACTTTGCTTATGGTATGCTCAAAGGCGAAAATGGCGTGCATCGCCTTGTAAGGGTCAGCCCATTTAATTCCCAGGGCAAACGAATGACTTCCTTCTCTTCTGTGTTTGTTCATCCCCTGATTGATGACAGTATTCATATTGAAATCAAGACAGATGATCTCGAATGGGATACATTCCGTTCAAGCGGAGCAGGAGGCCAGCACGTAAACAAGACCGAATCTGCTGTTCGCGTAAGACACTTGCCATCAGGAATCGTTGTCGAGTGTCAACAGGAAAGATCTCAGCATCAGAATCGAGACAAAGCAATGCAAATGCTTCGGTCCAGACTATATGAAAGGGAAATTGAAAGACAAAATGCAGAGCGTGATATAGTGGAAGCGGGCAAAACAAAAAATGAGTGGGGTAGCCAGATACGTAGTTATGTGTTGGATGACCGGAGAGTTAAAGACCACAGGAGTCAGCATACGGTCCACAATCCGGACTTGGTGCTGAATGGTGATCTCAATGGTTTTATTAAAGCCTATCTGATGTGGAGTAAACGTGGAGATGCAGATCAGAATTAATACTGTTTCACTTGCTCGTTCATCCAGTTTCCATATTTTTCATTCACCTCTGCCTCCCAACTTAAAATACAAGGCGTATCATAGGTATGATTCGCCTCGATAAATTCCCGTAATAGCATTTTCATAGTGGGTATTGTTTTCAAGACGAGAACATGTTCCTGTTCGTGGTGAATGCCTTCACTCCACGGAAAAACAGATTGAATCGGAAAGATATTTGCGCAGGCAGCTAATTGGCGATCCACCGCCATTTCACCCATTGAAGTGGCTTCAGTTTGGGTGCCTACAGGAATATAAAAGAAAGTTATTTCCACGAAAATTATAAGGACAATATTTCGGCCATTCTCAGCAAGTCTTTATCAATCTCTTTGCTTTTGTTGATGGCATCATCAAATGAGACAAGTTTCATTTGGTTATTTTGTATTCCGACCATTTTATTTGTCTGACCTTCTATGACAGCCTCTACAGCTTTGTACCCCATTCTGCTTGCTATAAGTCTGTCCAGTGCAGATGGTGCTCCACCACGTTGCAGATGGCCTATAATGGTGACTTTGGGATCATATTCCGGAAATCTGGCGCGTATATCAGTGGCAAGTTTTTGAGCATTACCATTTTCATTACCTTCTGCCACCACAATGAGAGAGAATAACTTCTGCCGTTTAGCGGTTTTCTCGAGTTGTTTTATCAGTTTTTCTACATCGATAGATGATTCCGGAATCAGGATCGCACCGGCACCGCTTCCGATACCTGTATTGAGCGCAATGTAACCGGTATCCCTACCCATGACTTCAACAAAAAATAACCGATTGTGTGAATCTGCGGTATCCCTGATCCGATCAACAGCTTCTATGGCCGTATTGACTGCAGTATCAAATCCGATGGTATAATCGGTCCCAAAGAGATCGTTGTCAATGGTTCCCGGAATGCCAATAATCGGCACCCCAAATTCTTCATAAAAAATTTTACCACCTGTGAATGTCCCGTCTCCACCTATTGCAATAAGGGCGTCAATATCATTAGCGACCAAGGCTTCATAGGCCAGTTTACGGCCTTCAGGTGTGCGGAATCGCTCACTTCTGGCAGTTTTCAGGATCGTCCCTCCCCGGTGAATAATATTGCCAACATCCCCTTTGTCGAGCCTGACGATCTCACCTTCTATCATGCCTTCATATCCTCTGTAGATACCAAAGACATGCAAATCATAATAAGAGGCAGTCCTTACGACGGCACGTATAGCAGCATTCATGCCTGGTGCATCACCACCTGAAGAAAAAACAGCAATCCGCCTTATTTCAGTTTTCTTTTTATCCATTTCCGAGATGTCTTTCAAACAGTCTATGCGCAGGATCCTTTATATATGATCCTATCGTCATACCGTTTTTTTCAAGTTCTTGTTTGATTAAGCTGGCAAATATACATCCTATCGACCCAACAATGTGTACCTCTCCCTGAGCGTCCAGTGAAACTATGTGACGGTTTACAAATAGGTTAAATCTGGATGCCACTAAAGTTTTAATCCATAGATGTTCCTGAAACATAACCGCAACGCGGGCAAAATCCGCCAGATATTGGTTTGGTGCCGCAGATGCTTGTAGCGCTGAGAGAAACCCTATTCTACCTAAGGGTAATCGTTCCTTCATTAGGACTGAAATAGCATGGGGCATTTCTTTGTAGAAATAAGATCGAACCAGTGATTTTCCTATGTCACATCCACCTCCCTCATCACCCAGAATGTAGCCTAATGAAGTGGCTTGACGGACAACTTTCTGGCCATCCCATATAGCCGCATGACTTCCTGTGCCAAGGATAGCTACTGTTCCGGGTTTGTTGCCACATGCTGCTGCTGCTGCACCAACCAGATCAGATGTAACTTGAATTTGGCTTTGCGGAAATAGGGTGTGAAGTTGTTGATTTACCGCAGTTGCTATAACTTGACCTGTAACCCCGGCACCATAATACCAGATATCGGAAAAGGTGATTCCAGCCGTTTCGGCTTTAAGCGCTTCAAATAACTTGATGCCAGATTCATTGGAATGAACCACTGGATTGTAGCCAGGAAGATGTATTTCCTGTCCGACACCTGAATTGTGCCACCATGTAGATTTTGTTGATCCTACATCCCCAACCAGGATTGTTTTAGTCATGTCGGGGTGAAATTAATTAATAATGAATCTTTTGGGCCAAAATCTGGTTTAATATCTCACTTGGGATACGGCATAACGATGCAGTGTGGAACATGAATTATATCCATTGGCTTTACTTTCTGTTTACAGGATAGCTTTAGGACATTTTATGTATTTCCCTAACTCCTTAGTACATTTGACTTGTAACTGATCACTATTCTCGCTATGACCTTACTAATTATTTTATTGATTATTGTTGTCGTCCTCGGATTTTTCCTGATGGGCACCTATAACAACCTCGTTCGACTGCGCAATGGAGCCGAAGAAGCGTTCAAATCAATCAATGTCTACCTTAAACAACGGTATGATCTCATTCCTAATCTCGTCAATACGATAAAAGGGTATACACAATACGAAAGCAGTACCCTCGAGAAAATTGTTGAATTAAGGAGTAAGGCTATGTCTGCAGGTGGAAAAGACGGAGGTGCTGCAGAACTTGAATTAACCAGCGCGCTCAAAACTGTTTTTGCACTCGCAGAAAATTATCCTGATCTAAAGGCAAACCAGGAGTTTCTCAATTTACAAACGACGCTTACCGGACTTGAAGAAGGGATACAACGTGCCCGCCGTTTTTACAACGCTTCAGCCCGCGATATGAACAATGCCGTAGAAGTTTTTCCAAGCAACCTTATTGCAGGTCCTTTCGGTTTCCACAGAATGGAATATTTCGAAGTGGATGAAGCTGAAACCCAGAATGTAAAAGTGCAGTTCTAAGACTATGGCCAGACGTTTCCTGTTGCTTTTTCTGCCTATTTGGTTCATGTCCATTCAGGTAAAAGCAGAGTATTTCACGATTACCAGGTATGATATTGCTGTCACTTTTTCAGCCGATGGTTCAGCTGATTTCGTTGAAACGATTGAAGTCCTTTTTTCAGAACCGCGTCATGGGATTTTCCGCTTTATTCCCTACCGTGATATAGTCAATGGCAGTAACCTAGACCGAATTATAAAGGAGATTGAAGTGGATGGGTTTAAGTTTACTACCTCGAAAGTAGAAAACAACAATATCGAAATCAGGATAGGTGATGCTAATACTTACGTGGATGGGCGACAGGTCTATCATATCAGGTATCGTGTACTCAATGCACTCAATTTTTTTGATGACGATCACAGTGAGTTTTATTGGGACTTGCTTGGAAATTCATGGCCTGTAGTCATTGAAAATGTTTCTTTCAATCTTTCCTTTCCTGGTCAGGTCAACCTTAAAGCTGAAGATGTTCGTGCTTTTTCTGGGGTATCCGGAGCTTCTGCCCAGGATGTAGAATTGCAGGTTCAGGCCCGAGCAGTAGGAGGAAAGGCAAATCGAAGGTTTATGCCGGAAGAAGGCATGACTGTGGCTGTATACTTCCCTGCAGACACTTTTAAGGCTATGGGGGGCTGGGCATATTTTCTGGAAAGACACGGATTATTGCTGGCACCAATCTTTTTCATTTTTGCCGGACTTTTAGCAAGGTTTTATGCACGTAATCGTCGTCAGACCATCATGACTGAATTCTTTCCTCCTGATGGTATTTCACCTGCCATTGCCGGAGGATTTGTTGATCATAGTGTCGATAGTAATGATGTGCTTTGCCTCATACCTCATCTCGCCAATCTTGGATACTTGAGGCTTGAGGTGAAAGAAGGAGGTTTTTTGAGAAAAAACGATATAACATTTTTTAAACTCAAAGAAGCAGGACCTGAATTGTTTGCTTTTGAGAAAGAATTTTTTAATGCGCTTTTTGCCGGCGGTTCACAGGTGCGGCTTATTGATCTGAAAGATAAATTCCATTCACATATGACAGCTGTAAAGGCTTCGGTTAAAGAATGGATCATGCAGCAAGGCTGGTATGAGGCTGATCAACGAGCGATGGGCTGCGTTACAGGCATTGCAGGATTAGGTGCTCTTGGTTGGGGTGTTTTTGCAGTTTTTGGAAGACAAAACATGGATGGATTTGCATTGATAGCGACCGGGTTGTTGCTGTTTTATTTTGCAAGCAGGTTTAATAAACGATCACCGGCTGGGAATAAGACATATCAAAAGCTCGAGGGCTTCAGGCAATTTGTAAAGAAAGCAGAACGTCCTGTTATTGAGCGATTGATGAAAGAGGATCCGCTTTATTATGACAAGACAATGCCATATGCACTTGCCTTTGGTTATCTTAAACAATGGAATACTCAATTCTCAGGACTTCTTACCCAACCACCGTCATGGTATGGGAGCCCGGGAATGCACGGCGCATATCTGGGTCAGTCCTGGTCTACGTTTTCCGAAAGTTTCCCATCCGAGATAAACAGCATAGGTTCTGTTTTCAGCAGCGCCCCTAGTAGCAGTGGGTCAGGTGGCGGCGGTGGAGGGGGCTTCAGCGGCGGAGGTAGTGGCGGTGGCGGCGGAGGTAGCTGGTGAAATTTAAGTTTAATCTATTTTAACTTTTATGTCTGATCTTTTAAAAGATTTTTCTGTCGCGGTGATTGGTGCCGGAACAATGGGCAATGGAATCGCACACGTTTTTGCCCAATACGGGTACCAAGTAACTATGATTGATGTTTCTGTTGATGCACTCAATAAAGGAATAGCTACCATTACTAAAAACCTCGACAGGATGGTCGCCAAAGAAAAGATTTCATCCTCGGAAAGAGACCAGACGCTGGGTCGTATTAGCATCTCCGGTGAAATTCAAGCATCTGTAAAGGATGCATCAATCGTGATTGAAGCTGCAACTGAAAACATTGACCTCAAACTCAAGATTTTTAAAGGTCTCAATGAATTTTGCAGACCTGATGCTATCTTGGCAACCAACACCAGCTCTATTTCGATCACAAAGATTGCAGCCGTAACCAATCGCCCTGAACAGGTGATAGGTATGCATTTCATGAACCCGGTACCCATCATGAAACTGGTAGAGATCATCAGGGGATATAATACATCCGATGAAGTCACCAATACGGTAATGGCGCTGTCCAAAAGTCTTGACAAAATACCTGTTACCGTAAATGACTATCCTGGATTTGTAGCTAATAGAGTGCTTATTCCAATGATCAATGAAGCGATCATCGCTTTATGGGAAGGTGTGGCAGGCGTTGAAGAAATAGACAACGTGATGAAGTTGGGAATGGCGCATCCGATGGGGCCTCTCCAACTCGCTGATTTTATTGGATTAGATGTGGTGTTGGCTATTACGCGGGTTTTGCAAGATGGATATGGCCAGCCCAAATATGCCCCGTGTCCCCTGCTTGTCAATATGGTGCAGGCTGGAAAATTAGGTGTTAAATCAGGTGAAGGTTTTTATACCTACAACCCAGGGGATAAGCAACTTGTCGTAAGTGCTAATTTTCAATAAGTCCGGCATCTCAGCAATTTAATTTGATATAGCGACTACATAAAGTCCTGTATTGACATCCATAACCAAATCAAGCTAATCAAAAAAAAAAGGTTACAGTGTATTACTCACTGTAACCTTTTTTTATTTGTCTGATCAAGTTAAACTAAAGTTTAACAATCTTCTTTGTGGCCGTTTTCCCATCTTTTTCAACTACCACAAAATACAAGCCGGAAGGATATGCATCCAACTCATCAAATCGTAATTCTGTTAAAGTACCAGATTCAGTATAAATTGTTTGTTGACGTAGGCGTTGACCTTGCATAGTGTAGATAGACACGTGATGGTCTCCGGAAACAATCGGCTGTATTCTCATGGTAACATGGTCTGTCACCGGATTCGGAAATACATCGAATGAAGTAAGTAAGGGATCAACTTTTTTAACCGCTACATCACAATCAGTTTCAAGTATATAGTTAAAATTATAGCTCGTAGTGTCTGAAAGACAGACTGTACGTATCTGCACTTCATACATTTTGCATTTGTCAAGACCTGTCAGGTTTGCAGTCGTATCGACGGTAGCCAATTCATCATATTCTTCAGTGCCAACTTCTCGCCAACGGTACGTATACGCTATTGCCCCGACTGCGTTTGGCCAATACATAAAGGCACTCGAAAAAGTAATTCCATCAAAGTAGACAGTATCCACTGGTGCACATGGATCCGGATTTCTGAGGATAGTGACACAATAGTCTTCAACTTCCCCAAAATCAATAGATCCACATGGCTCTTGATTGGTTGGGAAAAATGGATTTGAAAAAGCCATACTAATGCGCATTCTGGTAGAGCCGGCAAGCGCTGCTGAAGGAATGTTTAGCAAGGTATTTAGAATTGCATCATCCTCCAGGAGTAGTGTGTCCATGATCAGTTCATCTTCTTCAAAAACACCATCCTGGTTGGCATCAAGCCATATCCTGAACTTTTCATCAAACGAATCACCAGGACTAAAACCTGGACGTATCCATAAATTATAGGCTTGCCCTGCTTCATAGGAAGGATTAAGTGACTCACTAAAGAAATAACCTCCATTATTACCAGTGTAACTGACCAGTGATCCGATGATCACCGAATCGATAAATTCTTCCGAAGCATCATCTCCTTTTGATTCACAATAGGTAAGGTCTATACAATTGCCGCATCCTTTAGTGCGGATGGATGTAATTTCAGTAAAACCTGATTCAGAAGTATCACATAACGTCTGAATCCTGAACTCATAAAATGTACATTCTTCAGTTTCGGTAAATACAATAATTGGTGTCGGAGCGACTTCCAAATCCGTCCACGCAGGATCTGTACTTTTTTTGTATTGAAAGAGGTAAGAATCAGCAGCAAATACCGGATTCCATGAAATCCAGATTTCACCATCTACGCTTAATGTCGCCTCCAAATCGGTGGGAACATCACAACAACCGAGGGTATTGAATTGATGATTTGAACTAAAACCGGTTGATGTATCCGCACAGATAGATTCAAATTCAATTTCGTATAGGCTGCATCCTAACAAATCACTTAAAAGCAATGGTGATGAAACATCAAAAAGTGTATCCCAGACAGATGCTGCAACTTGCTTATACCTCGCATTAACTGATTCAGCTGTGTCGATCATGTTCCAGGTAACTACAACCTCCATATCCGAAAAAACTTCTGCCTCCAAATTAAATGGAATAGGGCAGTCCGAGCAGAGCGACATCATTAATTCCATGCTATTGCCCGCATTAAGTCCGCCACCCAGACGTATAGTAGTTTCCATTCCTGGAATAGGCTTGACACCCAGAAACATCAGGTCACGGATATACAAAGCAGCTGCAGAAGGATTGGAATGGACTAAGTCACCAAATCCGGGACATGGAGCTGAATACAAAAGGGCAACAAGTCCGGCAGCAATAGGGGAGGCAAAGGAAGTTCCACTTGTAGATCCATATCCATTGTTCCTGGTGGTCGTAAAAATATCTTCTCCCGGTGCCCCAAAATCTACCTGAGTAAGACCGTATGCTGAGAAAGTTCTTTCATTGTTATGATTAAGTGCAGTCACGCTCAGCAAATATTCACTGGGACAGCCTGTAGGCAAATCACTGGTAACGTCAATATCGATATTACGATTAGCAGTGGCTCCTGCACTAAGAATGCCATGTTGCCCAAGACTATCATAAAAGGCACACCATAATGGAGCATCTGCCGGCTGACCAAAATCAATTCCCCATGAACTGTTGGTTGCAACTACAAAAGCACCTTTGGTTCCATTACTTTCATTGTATTGGATCCGTTGCTCAAGAGCATAAGCATATGAAGCTAAAGCAGCCGACTCAGGCGTGCCTCCAACGATCATCATGATTTTAACATTCCAATTAATTCCGGATATACCAACCTGGTTGTTACCAACGGCGCCGATCATACCGGCTACATTGAGGCCATGATTTTCGGCCCAGATATCTGGGCTATCATCATAAGCATTCCAGCCTCTGATATCATCGATATAGCCATTACCGTCATCATCTATTCCGTTACCATCGATTTCATGATAGTTGATCCAGGCATTGGCCGCGATATCTTCGTGCGTATAATCCAGCCCATCATCAATGATAGCCACGACTATCGTGTCTCCTGAAACTGTCACACCACCCTGGGTTATATTCCAGGCCTCATCTGCATCAATGTCTGCATCCATTAACCCGCCGGTTTGTCCGGTATTGTACCATTGCCACTGATCTAAAAACCTGGGATCATCCGGCTCCACCCTTAAAGTAGGTAAATGGTCAAACTGGGCAACCTGAACATGCTTGTCAGCCCTCAAATCTTCCAAAAGGCGACCTTCATGGATCCGGCTGTGATCAAAACGGACCAGGTAAATACCCAATCGCCTTGAAATAACCCGTTCCGGTATAATGCCTGATTTTGTTCCTGATCTGGTATCTACCAGCAATTGCTCAAGGGCAGTGCCTTTCTTTAACTGAACAAGCATATAGCCCAATCGGTGGTCAAGTTTCTGAGCTTCAAGTCCTGAAAGGCTGGTCAACAGCGTAATGAAGATGATAATAAAGATGCGCATAAGTGAAGGTCTGATGTAAAATAACAGAGTGGATGAAGTGATAAAAATAGGAACTCTCCTGTACTCCGGCGAAGTTTTCTCAAAGAGTGTCTGGCTATGCACAAATTCAGCATTTTCTGCTGTCAGGATTCCGATATGATGTCCTTTGGGCTGATAAGGTAAAATAAATAGCCCTTTATATATTATTATTTTAAATAATGTGTATATTATTGAAAAATACTTATCTTTACATAAGTTTTTATTATAATATAAGGCAAAATGAAGAAACTACGGTTACCAGCTTTACTTATCCTTTCAACAGGAATTTGCACTCATATGCTTGGCCAGGTGCCCGGCAAAGTGCCTGATTCTTCTAACGCAGAACTTGTAAAAGTTTATGTCAAACAAGATCCATCAACCTATAAAAAGTCAACAAAAGTAGAGGAATTGGTACTCGAGTATGCGGTGCAACTTTCTGCTTCTTCACGACCCATAACGGATAAAAATTCTCTCAAGTCATGGGAAGAAATAGGCCCGGTCTATATACATGAGGAGAATGGACTGTACAAAGTCAGGATAGGTCCTTTTGATTCACAGGACAAGGCAAAGAAGGTATTGCTCCAAGTAAAGGAAAGAGGTAAAAAGGATGCATTTATTTCTGTACAGAAAGGGCTGGAGCATTATACACCAGAGGGGTATACCAGAAACCCTGTTTTTGAAGATGAAGCAGTCAACGTTGTACCAACCACTCCCGTAAAGGCTGAAAGCGCTGTTGTAGTTAACCAACCTATGTTGGCTGAAGCTACCACCACACCTTTGGTCGATGATGATGCAATGGTGGAATATAAAGTGCGATTGGCATCCTACCTTAAGCCAGGTGGATTCAACACCAAAGATGTTGACCAATATGGTCCATTGGAATCATACCGTAAAGGAGACCTGACCATTATGATGATTGGTGGTTTTAATACGGAGAAAGATGCAATACAGGTGCGTGACAGTGTCATTGCAAAAGGATATAAGGATGCCAGGGTAGTGGTAGTAAGGGATGGGATCCTTGAGCTAAAAGATTAAGGACTTGGCTTTTCATGTGAATCATTACGAATTCTGGTTTTTTTCTAATATTATGTTATAATGCCATGAAATGGATTTGCCGGTACGCGCCGGCAAATCTATTTTTACATTATGTCCTTACCCATCCTCAAAGTAGAAGGGTTAACGCTGGCCTCCAAAGGAGGCACGATAGTTAATAATCTTTCTTTCCAGATCAGCTCCGGAGAGATTGTTGCGCTCACCGGAAAATCAGGAAGTGGTAAGACAAGTATAGCCCTCTCACTTCTCAACCTCCTGCCATCCGGAATTCATCTTCAGGATGGGTTAATCCGTTGGACGGGCGCTTCAAACCACGATTTAACCTTGCCTGCTGACAGCCATTTGTGGAAGGATCTACGGGGAACGCACATTGGATATACTCAACAGGATGTCTTTGGAGCATTTGATCCGGTGTTGAAGATGGGTGACCAGATGATGATGGTCATCAGGGAGCGTGGTGCCAGGGTTGATATCGATGTGAAGCACGAACTGAAGATTAAAATGGAAGAAGTCGGTCTCCACGAAGCAGACAGACTTCTGTCATCATTTCCTCATCAACTCTCAGGAGGGCAGCTCCAAAGATGCCAGATTGCCATGGCGATTGTGATCCATCCTCAACTGCTCATTGCTGATGAACCCACCTCTGCGATTGACAAAATCAATCAATTGGAGTTGCTAGATGTATTTTCAATGCTGAGCTCTAGGTATAACATGGCCATTCTCTGTATTACACATGAAGAGGCCGTAGTACGATACCTTGCGAAAAGAGAAATACACCTTGATAACGTCACAGAAGCATTTCCTGCAAATGCTCCTGGGCCTGTATCAGAACACAAAGGTTTGGACGCTGAATCAGTCATTCTCGAAGTTAAAGGTCTTGAATATACCCACTCCTATGGAGGCATGATGTATAGAAAGGGAGCTACCATAGGGGCATTAGACTTTGTGCTGCACCGTGGTATATGTATGGGTATTGTCGGGGAGTCCGGAAGTGGTAAATCAACACTTGCTCAGTTGCTTGTAGGTCTTTTCAAGCCTTTAAGAGGCCAGATTGTTCTCAAGCGCGAAATAGTCAATTTTTATAATACACAGCATTTACAGCAATTGAGATCAAAAGTGCAGCTAGTCATGCAGGATGGCAGAGGCTCACTCCATCCACATTTCACAATCCGTAAAATGTTAAGTGAGATTATTGAAGCCAATCAATCGAAGAATCCAGCAAAAATTTCTGAATTAATATCAGCTTTAAAAGAGGTTGGCTTGAGTGAATCTATACTAGATCGGAGAGCGGGTCAACTATCTGGTGGCGAATGTCTTCGAGTCAGTATAGCACGCGCTTTGTTAATGCAGCCTGAGGTCCTTATCTGTGATGAATCCACTTCATCCCTTGATAGCGCGACCCGTGATGGAGTGGTTGATCTTTTGCTTCGTTTAATGCGACAGCATGGACTTGCCCTGATCTTTATATCTCATGATGAGCAGATGATCAGGAGGGTAGCTGATGAGGTAATGGTCCTGGCTGACGGCAAGGTAGTGGAAAAAGGCCCCGCTGCAGAAGTGATCGGATACCCAACCCATCCTGTCACAAAAAGAATCTTTTCAGTACCTGCAACCATAAGGCAAAGAGAACGCCTTTAGCACAATATCCGGCATAGCTAAGGGATTGGGTTGCAGAGAAATGTCAATTAGCCGCGGATGGGTTAAAGATTTATTAAAGTCTTTTACCCTGAGAATTAAAACATTATATTTGTTTTTCAATAAAGGTTCATTCAGAGTGTAACTAATTTTCCGGGTAAACGTTTTATTAACAATCATGGTCAGAGTTAAAAAGAATACGGTCAAAATATCGGGCATTATTGCACTTTTCTGCCTTAGTCTTGCGTGCTTTACATACATCAACTCCGTAACTTTTCCAGGGGACAACAAATTGCCAGAGAAAATTTATGTAGAAGAAATGACTTCCGAAAGCCCGGAAGTCCTGCCGGATGTAGAACTCATTAATCGTCTTGTCCGAAAAGCGTTTGAGTTTATGTCAAGGACCAGTTTTTGACCTTATACCCATTCAGAAAATCCTGAACATTCATCCTTTTTTTTCCGGCCATTTGTATTTCAAGTAGCTCTAGTTCTCCATCATAAGTCTGAACAATAAGGGATTTTCCTGCTTTATGCATGGTGCCAGGTTCATGCGCCTGCTGAGAGGAATAGATTTTTGATTTCCAGAGTTTACATTCAAGACCGTCTAAAATGGTCCATGCACCAGGGTATGGTGACATCCCTCTGACGAGATTATGGATGTCTCGGACATTCGATCTCCAGTTGATATGCCCATGTTCGTGCTGGATTTTAGGGGCATGGCTGATAAGGGTTTCATCTTGTGGTTGAAGCGCAAATTGTCCGAGCGTTAGCAGATCGACCGAAGCTACTACCAACCCGGCGCCAGCAATCATCATTCTGTCATGCAAACTTCCTGTATCGTCTTCCTCCAGGATGGGTAACGCTCTTTGTAGTAAAATCTGGCCGCTATCTATTTCATGTTGTAAAAGAAAAGTCGTAACCCCTGTTGATTTTTCCCCACGAATCAAAGCCCACTGGATAGGAGCAGCACCCCTGTATGCCGGCAGAAGTGATCCGTGAAGGTTCATGGTTCCCTTAAAAGGCATATCCCAGACCACTTCCGGCAACATGCGGAAGGCAACAACCACCTGAAGATCTGCTTTTAATCCCCTCAATAGTTTAAGAAATACTTTTGATTTAAGGTTGCCGGGCTGTAAAATGGGAAGCCCATGCTCAGCGGCAAAGTTTTTCACAGGAGAGGAAATCACTTGTTTCATACCTCTGCCTCCTGGTTTGTCAGGTGCTGTGACAACACCTACAATAGGATATCCTGCCTCCAATAAGAATTGAAGGGATGGCACAGCAAAACCTGGTGTCCCCAGAAAGATGATACGTAGATTGCGCTCTAGCATTGGCGTAAAAGTAACATCCTGATTCGGAAATGGGGCTGGGATCGCTCACAAAGGCACAGATAAATAAGTAACAAGTTTATGACATATCCCCAAGCATGATTTTTTTGGAAATGACACATACATCATGTTCCTTAATAAATGTCACATCCATTACGTCATTTTAATTGTTTAAGAGGTGAGACTTCGATTTGGAATTAAGATTTTAGCTTTGGCTTCAATAAAATTTGGTTTACCTTGATTACGGCCTGCTCCATACTTTCGGTCATGATCATCACATTTCCGGAAATGAATGTTGAAACATTTAAAAACTAAACTGAAATATAATACTGAGATGAATTCAAGAGAATTTCTTTACGCATTACCTTTAAAGGTTTCTCCTTCTGCTGTTGAAGGATTGGATACGGTTTTTCATTTCGACCTGGAAGGAGAGAATGGCGGTCAATACACTATAGCTGTGGCTGATCAGAAAGTTACTGTATCAGATGGACTTTCCGGAGAACCTAAGTGTGTAGTTAGGGCTACCGGGGATAATTTCGTCAATCTCGCCAAAGGTGACCTGAATCCCATGATGGCTGTACTGACAGGTAAGGTAAAAATTACGAATCAAGGGGAGATGTTGCGATTTGCAAAAATATTTGGCTTAATGTAATTATGGACATTGAATCATTCCGTTACTATTGTTTGCAACTGAAAGGAGTTGAAGAAACACTTCCTTTCGGACCTGATACCCTCGTCTACAAAGTTATGGGAAAGGTATTTGCACTCACAGGACTTGATGCTGATGAGTTTAAAGTAAATCTAAAATGCGACCCTGAAAAGGTCCTCGAACTCAGAGATAGCTATCTTGGACTTATCATACCCGGATGGCATATGAATAAGAAACACTGGAACACCGTGGCTTTTGAGCAGGGTTTATCAAAGGAATTGCTTATTAGTCTTATTGATCATTCTTATGATCTGGTGGTGGCAGGATTACCTAAGAAAATTAGAGATGAGTTGCAGTTGACGAATGGATAAAAAAATAGTAATTGTTGGTCATGGCCTTGCAGGGTGTACGCTTGCATTGACCTTTTTCAGGAGAAACATTCCTGTAAAAATAGTTGGATGTACACAGGACGGCGAAGCTTCAATGGCGTCTTCCGGATTGATTGCACCTATTACAGGTAGACGGTATGTAAAGGCGTGGAAAATTGATGAATTCATCCCTAAAGCGTTGGATTTTTATCGGTGGACTGAACAACTTGTTGGTGGGGAGTATTTTTTTCCTTTGGAGATTGTCCGCTATTTGCCTCATGCCGAGGGAATAGCAGCATGGGAGAGAAGATTGGATGATCCTGATTATACCGCCTACATATCCAGTATAAAGTATCCTCATCTCGATGTACTAAACCGGCCATATGGCATTGTTACAGGTGGATATAGACTTGATACGCCCGGGTGGCTGAATGCTGTGAGACGTTTTCTCTCTGCTAAAGGTATTCTTGAAATTAGAACAGAACCATTTACTCCTATAGATCCGATTGATGACATTTTGATTTATGCTACCGGAGCAGTCGATCCATACCGGGCCGAACGGATTATACCGAACAAAGGAGAATCTTTGCTGGTCAAAATGCCTGATTGGAAAATAAAAGAAGTGATTAAAGAAGAGGTTTTTATCATCCCCGTGGATGGAAAGGAATTGTTTTGGATCGGAAGTTATTATCACCCATGGCCGGATGATGTATTGACTACCCGTGAAGGTAAAGACAGATTGTTGGCCTCCATAAAGAAAGTTTATTCCGGTAGATTGGAAATAGTCCAACATATGGTCGGAATACGCCCCACAGTGAATGATAGACGACCATTGATAGGGCCATTACCCGGTTTCGATCAACAGTATATATTTAATGGAATGGGCACTAAAGGTACGAGCCTGGCCCCGTTCTGGGCTGAAATGCTTGTGTCTCACATTACCGAAGATTTACCTTTGCCGGGTGAGGTCTTGCCTGATCGGTACATACCCGAGTATGTCAAAGATTGATTTGAAGGAGTATCAATTTCGGTTAATAAATCGTTAAAAAGCAAAGAGGAGTCTGTAATTTTATTGTTTCAGGCATCTAGCATCTGAATTTACTTAATGCAACACTATGAAATACCTTCTGATTTTTTTGCTGGCAGCCGGAGCCTTGTGGTTAGTATCCTGCAAATCCAAGCCAGCTGCCTCGCCAGCTACCACAACTGTTGACCCTGCCATGATCGAAAAAATATGGAAATCAATTGATACACTTGAGCAAAAGGGATTAATTGCTTCAGCGCTGGAGGAAGTATTGCTGATTAAGCAAGGTGCACTTGCAGGGAATGAATCAGGCCATCTAGTTAAAGCCATTCTCTATGAAAACAGATATCTCAACCAACTTGAAGAAGATTCCGCTATTAAAGCACTTGAACGCGCAGAAAAGGAAGTAAGCTCTTATCCTGAACCTGCAAAATCAGTAATGCATTCGTTTGCTGCGCGATGGTATACCAACTATCTGCAGTCACATCTTTGGGAATTGCGAAATCGCACTGAATTTGGAGGAGCTCCCGGACCTGATATCCGGACCTGGGGTATACGTCATCTGATAGAGAAAATTCACCTGCATTATATTGCATCCGTCAAATGGGAAGGATTAAAAACAGCTGATGTTAAAGATTATCTGCAGTTACTTACGGATGAAAAAAATACGGATGATCTGCGACCGACTTTATATGACATACTCATGCATCGTGCACTGGATTTCTTTTCTGGTACTGAATCATACCTGACAAAACCAGCTTATGATTTTGTGCTCAATGATTTAGCAGCATTTGCACCTGCCACTGCTTTTGTTTCGAGCACTTTTGCGGTAACCGATAGTTTGTCTTCAACCTGGCAAACGCTATCCTGGTTTCAACAACTTCTCGCGTTTCGATTGAGTAACAATACGAATGAAGCGGCCCTGTTGGATGCAGATTTGAAACGACTTCAATTTGTATACAATCAAATCATCATTGATGGAAAGGATTCCTTATATGAGGATGCATTGGTCAAGTTGTCACAGCGGCATATCAACAATCCTGAATCCGCATTGGTAGATTTTTACAGAGCTCAATTGTTGATTCAACATGCAGAACAATGGCAAAATAATGCAGATTCTTCTTACCGGTATGCTTACAACCAGGCAATGGAGATATGTAAGAAGGCGATCAATAAGTTTCCAGATGCCTATGGAAGCCAATTATGTAAAACCTTGATTCAACAAATAGAACAAAAATCAATTTCTATTGCTGTCGAGTCTATCAATCTTCCGGATGAAGAATTGCTTGTAAAAGTTGACTATAGAAATATACCATCTGTCTATTTGAAACTTGTCAAATTGCCGGAATCTCCGCGCAGGTGGAGAGGAAATACTTGGGATGGTGAGGAGGTCCTGCGTCGACTTAATCAACTGCCAGCACTGAAGACATGGAAACAGGAACTCGATACAGGAAGTGATTACCAATCGCATAGCACAGAAATTGGGTTGCCGGCTTTGCCTGTAGGCCAATACGCAATAGTCGTTTCCGATGGTGAAAATTTTGACATTAAAAAAACTACTTCGGGTACCATCATGTTTACGGTGACTGAACTGGCCTATTGGTATCTTGATGATAAAGCAGAGCGTGAAGTAGCTGCAATCGTCAACAGATCCAGTGGGATGCCTATGCAAGGCGTAAAAGTTGAATTTATATCAAACGAGTACAATTCAGGCAGCAGGCAGCAAGAGGAAGTTAAACTTGGTGAAGCAACAAGTGATGTGAATGGATGGGTCTCCATTCCACCCCATAACAATAAAAGTATTTCATTACGTCTCACGAAAGGAACGGATGAATTGTATGCTGATGATACTTATTATTCCTATAGGTATGGAGGTCAATCGAAATCAAATCCAAGCACACTTTTCTTTTCGGACAGAGCCATATACAGACCGGGACAGAAGGTTTATTTCAAAGGGTATGCACTCGAGTTTGATCAATCTAAGATGCCCTCTGTGGTTGCGTCAAAAAGCGTAGATGTTATTTTGTATGATGCAAATGGACAGGTGGTCACTAAGCAATCTTACAAGTCTAATGAGTATGGAACATTTTTTGGCCATTTCGACCTTCCATCTGGTGGTTTGACAGGGCAGATGGCGATTTCATCCAGCCATGGATCAAATCGACATTATTTCCGTGTTGAAGAATATAAACGACCGAAATTTGAAGTCACTTTTGATACGTTGAAGGAAGTGGTTCGTCTGAACGAAGAAGTGGTGCTGAGAGGACACGCAAAAGATTATGCGGGAAGTCCGGTATCAGGAGCATCAGCCGGATACCGTGTGGAACGGGTCTCGTTCAGACCATGGTGGTATGGCTACCGGAAGGGATACTGGCCATCACAGGATGACAGGCAAGTGCTAACTACTGGCAGGGTCATTACAAACCAGGACGGGAGTATTGATATCCCTTTTTTAGCGAAAAGTAAACCCGGTGGTGGTGTTGATCTTATGTATCGATTTGAAATCACTATTGCTGTAACGGATATTACTGGGGAGAGTCATGAAGCTACAAAAACACTTGTGTTAAATCAACAAGGTTATGAAGTCAATATTCCGTTGCCTGAAATTATCTCTGTTGATCAAATAAAGAAAGTGGGCATTACAGCACAAAACAGTGATGGGGCTAATGTGAAAGTCAGGGGTGAGGTTGTAGTGTCCGGCCTCAAAGGCCCTTCACAAAACAAACGCACCAGATTGTGGAATATTCCTGATTTACTTACTTTCTCTGAAGCAGAATATGCATCACGTTTTCCAGATTATCCGACACCGGCTATGGAGCACATGTCCGGATGGCCTGTGGATAAAGCCATCGGAACAAAAGCCATTTCAATTGATGGATCAGGGGATATGGATTTCTCATCACTGATTACCACAGCCGGATATTATAAAATGGATTGGACATGGAAAGATGAAGGAGGAAAGGAACTGAAGTTCACCCAATTTGTCATGGTATATGCTGATGGTCAACCCTTGCCTGGATTCAAGGTAAGTCACGTTGGATTTATTGATCAATCGTATGAGCCAGGAAGTCAAGTTCAGTTTAATCTGCTTTCTGGAGTATCCACTCCACCAAAATCGATAAGAGTTGTTGAACGTCGCACTTTGCCTACACAGAGAGTCTGGGTAAATCTACCGTTGTATGCAGATAAGTCAATCAAGCTTACTGAAGAAGACAGGGGAGGGGTATATGTACATCATCTGACCGTATTTAATAATCGGTTTTTTAAAGAGCAACATCTGATTCAGGTGCCATGGTCAAATAAGGAATTAAATGTTGCCCTCAAGACGTGGCGTGACAAAATGGAGCCGGGTGATGAAGAAACCTGGACCTTGACCGTGGACGGGAAGCAGCAGGATAAAATAACAGCGGAGATGCTGTTGAGTATGTACGATGCATCTCTTGATGCTTTTGTGCCTCATCAATGGCAGATGAGTCTGTATCCATCTACCATCTCACGCGCACTTATTCAAGGGGCGCAACCTGTTGCTGCAAATTATTGGGGGCTGACCTATAACTGGGATCAGATTTTTCAGGATGTGCCGGTGCGCCAGTACAGGGATATCAATGACTATGGCTATTATCCGGAGGGCGGCTATTATTCCGGTGTTCGGGGAGGAAGAAAATATAAAGACCGGGATGGTGCAGTGATGATGCAGGCCAATGAAGAAATGACGGCACCGTCCTCTGTTAGACCAGGTGATGCAGTTGAATCGGACATGGAGTTGAAGGAGGGGATTGATGAGGTTGTAAAACCGGAAGAAAGGACATCTCAACCACCTTTAAGATCGGTGCTGGATGAAACGGTTTTTTTCTATCCACAGATCAATACAGATGATCAAGGCAGATTGACCTTTAGTTTTAAAATGAAAGAGGGACTTACTAGATGGAAATTTCAGGCACTCGCACATACCAAAGATCTTGCATTCGGCCTGACACAAGCGGAAGTAGTGACACAAAAGCAATTGATGGTTTTTCCAAACCCACCACGTTTTTTCAGAGAAGGTGATACGATAGCCTTTCAGATAAAAGTCACAAATCTTACAGATGGCACACTTACAGGAAGTTCAAGCTTAAAAATAATTGATGCATTTTTAGATGAAGATGTTTCGCAAGCTTGGGGAGTTGCCAATGGTGAAAAACCTTTCCAAGTTCAACAGCAAGGATCTTCACCATTGTCATGGACTTTAAAAGTTCCTTCAGGATGGACTCGTCCAGTTAAATATCAGGTATCAGCTACATCAGGTGCTTTTGCTGATGGTGAAGAATCAATGATGCCTGTCGTCACCAATCGTGTCCTGATCACGGAGACATTGCCTTTACCTATCAAAGCTAATGAGACCAGGACATTTGTATTTAAATCTATGATGGAGAAGAAATCTTCATCAGCGGTGGATCATCAATATGTGGTCGAAATGACAACATCTCCTGCATGGTTTGCGGTACAGGCATTGCCCTATCTGATGGAGTATCCCCATGAGTGCGCAGAGCAGGTGTTTAGTCGTCTGTACGCAAATACCCTGGCATCCCACATAGCTGGAAAATACCCTTCTATCAGACAAGTCTATGACGCATGGAGAATATCCGGCGAGGATGCGTTGATCAGCAATCTTGAAAAAAACAAAGAACTGAAATCTGCATTACTGGAAGAAACACCTTGGGTGCGTGATGCAATGGGGGAAACCCAGCAAAAGAAAAATATTGCTCTTCTTTTTGAAACAAATCGGCTGAGACGTGAAAGCCAGCAATCGCTTGATCTATTGCGCCAGATGCAGATGTCCAATGGAGGATTCCCTTGGTTTCCTGGCGGAAAAGATAATTGGTACATCACCCAGTATATTATGGAGGGTTTTGGTCATCTCAATAAAATGGGCGTTGGACTTCCAGCTGGAAATGGGATGGATATAATCCAAAAAGCCATTCCGTATATGGATTCAAGAATGATCGAATGGTATGAGGAATTGAAAAAAATGGAAGAAAAAGGTAAACTTAAAATGGATGACCATCATCTTGGTTCTATGCAGGTCCATTATCTCTACACACGGTCCTTTTTTCCTGATATTGATCACGCTGCCAAGATGGATGAAATAAATAATTACGTGCGGACTCAATACGAAAAGTATTGGTTGAAGCATGGTATCTATGATCAGGGCTTGATGGCGCTGGGTAGCTTCCGAAAGTGGCCGGATGCATTCATCTCCAAAGAAATACTTAACTCACTTCGTGAGCGAACAATTTTCGATGAGGAGCTTGGACGATATTGGAAACTTTCCCCAGGATTTCAATGGAATGAAGCTGCAGTGGAATTGCAGTCTTTGATGATAGAATTATTCCAGGATATGGATGTTCCGCAAGCGGAAATTGATGAATTAAGGGTATGGTTATTGAAGCAAAAGCAAACCACCCAATGGAAAACAACAAAAGCAACTGCGTCGGCTATTTACGCTTTGCTTATTCATCCGGATACCTGGCTTCAATCGATTGGAATTGTACAGGTCAAACTTGGTAACAAGGAAGTAATTGGCAGTTCTACATCAACAGAAGCTGGAACAGGATATGTAAAGAGATCATGGAATGGGAGTGAAATAAAAGCTGATTGGTCGTCTGTTACAGTAGCCAATCCTAATGCCCACATTGCCTGGGGAAGCGCTTACTGGCAGTATTGGGAAGATATAGATAAAGTCAAATCAACCATTGAAAATAATCCACTTAAGGTTACTCGTTCATTGTTGATCGTGAATGAAACCGACAGGGGAGAAGTAACGAATGAAGCATTATACAGATCATTAAAAGTGGGGGATAAGTTAATCGTCAGACTCACTATTGAAACTGACAGAGCTATGGAATTTGTTCATCTTAAAGATTTACGAGCTTCAGGGTTTGAGCCTATGGATGTACTCAGTGGGTATCGATGGGGTAGTGGACTTGGCTATTATCAGAGCACCCGAGATCTTGCTACTCATTTTTTCATCGATTTTATGCCCAGGGGAAAATACGTCATTGAATATCCTGTCACCGTTGCCCAGGCAGGAGGTTATAGCGGTGGTTTAGCAACGCTTCAATGTATGTATGCACCTGAATTTGGAAGCCATAGCCAGGGACAACGGGTATTTGTCACAAGCAATTAACAGGACTGTGGGGAGGAGCTTTGAGGGTGATTATTGTACGTGGATGAGGCGTACCTTTTCTTCCCTGGAAGAATTGATCGCCCATAAAGGGTATATGGTCGAAATTTAAATCTATTGAATCAAAAAAATCCCTGATATTGGGGGAGTTGGAATATCAAAACACTTTCAACACAAAAGTATATGTCTGAAAAAACAGAAAGAGAGCGACACGCGGATACCATCATCAAGAACCATATTATATGGTCAATGGGTGCAGGATTAATACCGGTGCCTATCGTTGATTTTTTTGCAGTGAGCGCTATCCAATTGGATATGATACGCCAGCTGTGTAAATTATATGACCAGGATTTTAAAGAATCGGAAGGAAAGGCCATTATCACCAGCCTGACTGGTTCCGGATTGGCTAGGATGGGGGCTAAAGCCATGATCAAATTTATACCAGGAATTGGCTCTGTGATCGGTGGTGTAACAATGGCTGTTCTTTCAGGTGCATCATCTTATGCTTTAGGGGAAGTGTTTAAAAAGCACTTTGAGACCGGAGGTACCTTTCTCGACTTTGACCCTAAGCGGCTAAAGAAATTGTATAACGAGAAGTTTGAAAAGGGAAAGAAAGTTGCCGAACAAATTAAGAAGGAAAACGAAAAGAAGCGCGAGGCAGCAGAGCAAGCTGAGGATGGAAAGACTTCCGGTAAAACGGTGGATAAATTAAAAGAATTGGCGGAACTCAGACGCGAAGGGCTCATCTCTGAAGAAGAATATACAGCTATGAAAAAAAAGCTGATAGGGAGTTAATTCCTGAGGTTCATCTTGGACATTGTAGACCTGATATTATAGCATAGGGCATGGGGTTTTAACTTTCTGTTGTGATACCTAATCCCGACCAGATAGAGTTGTTTTCATCGGAGTTCCTAACTTTGGCATCCTGCCTTCAACATGGAAAGGCAGAACAGAATAAAGAACAGATACTATGCGAATATATTTCACCTTCATTACCTCTCTTTTTTTCTTTTTAAGTTATAGCAAGGCCAGTGGCCCTACAGGTGGATATCGTATTGAAGTCCAAATGGATCATTATACCGGAGATACACTTAAGTTGGGGTATTACTTCGGCAAAGCCCAGTATCTCAAGGACACCGCATTCGTAAAACAGGGAAAATTTGTATTTGAAGGAGATGAACCTTTAGAACCAGGTGTCTACCTGCTGGTCATACCCCCGGACAATAAGTTTGTGCATGTATTGATACCAGCAGATCAGCAACGTTTTTCTTTAACTGTTGATCTCGATGACATTGTTAAGAGTGCTCGTTTTAAAGGCAGTCTTGAAAATGAAGTTTATTACAATTATCTGCGTCAACTCGAAGAACGGCGTCCACGTGCAGATGCATTGAAGAAGCTCATGGGTGAAGACTCACTTCAAAGGCAGGTTTATCAGGCTGAGTTGGCGGAGATTGATCAAAAGGTAGAAAAAATACAATCTGAGGAAATTAAAAAATATCCTGATTCCATGACCTCTATGTTGATTCGTGCCAATCAGGAGATTGATGTGCCTGATTATGAAGAACTGGAGGAAACAGAGCGCAAACTCAAACAGTATGAGTATTTCAGGGCGCATTATTTTGACAATTTTGACCTCAATGATCCCCGGTCGATGCGCTCAGGATTAGTCCACCAAAAAATAGATTTTTTCTTACAGAAACTTAGCTATCAGGTCCCGGATAGCCAGATCGTTGCCATGGATTATCTGCTTGGTAAAATGGATAAAAACGCTGAAGCCTTCCAGTACTATCTGGTCCATTTCTTAAACGAGTCAGCACGATCAAAAAGAATGGGGATGGATGCAGCCTATGTCTATCTTGTAGACAACTATTATTCAAAAGGCCAGGCCACATGGATGGATAAAGAGCAGGTTGATAAACTTGCTGCTCAGGCTGAAACACTCAGACCTACCTTAATAGGTGAAACAGCTCCAGATTTACTCTTTTACAAAGAGAATGGCGAAGCACTGACCATCCACTCTATAAAATCAGACTATACTGTACTTTTCTTTTGGGATCCGGAATGCGGTCACTGCAAAAAATCTGTTCCATTCATTATTGATTTCTACAATACCTATAAGGACAAGGGTGTAGAGATATTAGGTATATGCACTAAAACAGGATCAGATATCTCCTCTTGTTGGAGCACCATAAAAGAAAAAGGAATGGATATCTGGGTGAATGCCTCTGACCAATACCTCCGAAACCGGTATAAAGTTATTTATGATGTGAAGACCACACCCCAGATTTTTATCCTTGACAAGGACAAAAAAATAATCGTTAAAAAAATCGCAGGTGAGGATCTGTCAAATGTGATGGCAGAGGTTTTGAGAGTGAAGAGTGAAAAGTGAAGAGTGAGACGGAAGACGGAAGACGTGAGACGTGAGACGGAAGACGTGAGACGGAAGACGTGAATCGTGAGACGTGAATCGTGAGACGTGAGAATTGCGCGGATACCACTTACCAAATATCATTTATTGATCACTTCTACGCTGAGTCCCGATCACAGATCAAAAGATCACCGATCAGAGTGTCCAACTGATCACTGATCACCACCTTCTAGATAAAATCTCTTGCATCTGTAGATTCAAGATATCGCTGGATAGCGGCCCAGGCAGCAGAGAAAGACATCAGGATTCCTAAAGCAATAATGAATACCATGCCAAGGATTACCATATCAAGGTTGGTGGCGAAAAGAGATTGGCCAGCCAGGTTTCCTATCCACAATAGAGTGCTGAGATAGGCAATTCCAGCCACTAGAATAGAAAAACTACTCATCTTGAGTACTTCAGCAATAAACGGTTTGCGTATATAACTTCTGGTGGCACCCACGAGGGTCATAGTACGGATATGAAACCGATGCTGCATGATATACATCCGTATCTGATGATGGATCATGATAAGAATGAGCAAGATGAGAATACCAGCTATTGCTCCTGTAATCAGCGAAATGCTTTTCAATCTGGCGCGAATGGTGCTGTATAGATCATCGGGATAATAAAAGGCACTTACACCATCTACCTCGGACAGCTGCTTATCAAGCGCATTCGCATAGGTTGTATCCACTTTGGCTGGGTCAAGTTTGAATCGGAAGGAACCTCTGAATGGATTGTCCATGCTGTCAGGCAACGCCAATTCACCAAGCTCTTTCTGCATCTCCTTCATGGCCTCGTCGGCCGGCACAAACCGAAGATCACGAATACCTTCAATTTCACTTAACCTGCCTTCAAGGGTTATAAGCTCAGCTTCCTTTAAACCTTGGTCGCATTCAACCAAAAATTCAATGTTTTCTTTAAACAAATCTTCCCAACGGTCTGAAAACCAAAAGCTACTAGCAAACAAACCGCCAAGGAAAAGCAGTGCTGCAAGACTAGTGACCGTAAGCCAGTAATAGGGGGTATAGGAAAATGCGAATGTCCTCAAGATGGGCCAAAGTTAATATAATATGTATAAAAAAGTTTATATGAGTAATTACTTTGGCTGCTTATCCGGCTGGTTAGGAATTGTTAGTTTTGTGGTCACAAAAGAATAACTGATCATGGCCAGAGAATTAACACTGCGGGATGCAATTCGAGAAGCAATGGTGGAAGAGATGCGCAGGGATGAGACCGTCTTTCTGATGGGTGAGGAGGTAGCTGACTATAATGGGGCTTATAAAGTCAGCAAAGGCATGCTTGATGAGTTTGGCCCTAAACGAGTGATTGATACACCGATTGCCGAACTTGGATTTGCCGGCATAGGGGTAGGCGCAGCCATGAATGGGCTAAGGCCCATTATTGAGTTTATGACCTGGAATTTTGCAGTGTTGGCATTTGATCAGATCGTCAATAATGCAGCAAAGACGCTTTCTCAATCAGCAGGTAATTTTTCATGCCCTATTGTCTTCAGAGGGCCGAGTGGATCTGCAGGCCAGTTGGCCCAGCAACACAGCCAGATGTTTGAATCCTGGCTGGCAAATTGTCCGGGACTCAAGGTGATCAGTTGTGTCGATCCAGCAGACACGAAAGGCCTTATGAAATCTGCCATCAGGGATAACGATCCGATATGTTTTATGGAAAGTGAGAGTTTCTATGGCTTCAAAGGAGATGTGCCTGAGGGCGAATACCTGGTGCCAATTGGCAAGGCAGTAGTGCGGAAGGAAGGTACGGATGTGACCATCGTGTCCTTCAATAAAATGATGGAAGTAGTAAGGAAAGCAGCTGAGGAGCTCGCCAAAGAAGGGATATCTGCCGAGGTGATTGATCTGCGCACGATCCGTCCTCTCGACCATGAAACAATCGTGAATTCTGTCAGAAAAACAAATCGCCTGGTCGTGGTTGATGAATCATGGCCTTTCGCCGGGGTTTCGTCTGAAGTAGCTTACCAAATCCAAAAGTATGCTTTCGATTATCTCGATGCACCAGTCACGAGAGTCAACAGTGCAGATACATCGCTACCTTATGCTCCAACCCTAGTAGATGAATTTCTACCTAACCCAGCAAAGGTGATTGCTGCTGTGAAAGCAGTAATGTACCGATAGGCAGTCTAAGTTAGAAGTTAGTAGTTTGTAAGAGTCACGTCTGTTTCGTAAAGCCCACTCACAACTCACAATTCACAATTCACCACTCACCACTCACAATTCACCACTCACTATTAAACATTAAACCTAAAGTGCATAATATCTCCGTCCTGGACGATATACTCCTTTCCTTCAACACCCATTTTTCCAGCTTCCTTGACAGCGGCTTCTGAGCCGTATTTTATAAAATCAGCATACTTGATCACTTCCGCGCGGATGAAGCCTTTTTCGAAATCTGTGTGAATGACACCAGCCGCTTGAGGAGCTTTACTGCCTTTACGTACTGTCCAAGCACGCACTTCTTTAACGCCCGCTGTAAAATAGGTAATCAGATGCAGCAAATCATACGCTGCCACAATGACCCTATTGACTCCAGGTTCTTCAAGACCTAGATCTTTCACAAATTCCATTCGTTCTTCAAGGGTGTCAAGGGCTGCTATATCAGATTCAATGGCCGCACTTATGCAGATCAGCCCTGCTCCTTCATTGGCTATAGCTTCTTTGAGTTGAGAAGAGTAGGCATTTCCATTGACGGATGAAGCTTCATCGACATTGCACACATATAAGACGGGTTTAGCCGTCAGAAGCATCATTTCACGCATGACGTCTACAAACAAATCCGGAACCTCAATACTCCTTGCAGCTTTACCTTCAAGCAGATGAGCCTTGAGTTGATTGAGCCACGCAACAAGATCAACGTCTTCTTTTTTTCCACTTTTAGCGGACTTTGAAGCCCTGTCTATTCTTTTCTCGACGGACTCCAGGTCCTTCAGGCCTAGTTCAATATCGATGATTTCTTTATCCCTGATTGGATTAACGTTTCCATCCACGTGTACTACGTTATCATCATCGAAGCACCGAACGACATGGAGTATGGCATCCACCTCCCGAATGTTGGCGAGAAACTGATTTCCTAAACCCTCACCCTGGGAAGCCCCTTTGATCAATCCGGCTATATCCAGAATATCAACCGCAGTCGGAAGTATCCTCTGTGGGTTGATAAGCTTGGCTAATTCATCGAGCCGGGGATCCGGTACGGTCACCACCCCAATATTCGGCTCTTTTGTTGCAAAAGGATAATTAGCCGCAAGCGCACCTGCTGAAGTGAGCGCATTAAACAAAGTGGATTTTCCAACGTTTGGTAATCCAACAATTCCACATTTCAATCCCATAAAAATGATATTCGTACGTAACGGATTATTTTGAGGGCGCAAAGATAGTATTCTCCTACTCGTGGATCACGGAATCGTATGAATTACTTAGCACATGCACTTTTATCTCCGGAGGACCCGCTGATCCTGATGGGCAATCTATGGGGCGATCTACTTAAACCCAGAGATTATGAGGGTCTTAGTCCTCAGATTCGGGAAGGGATAAAACGGCATCAAGCTATTGATGCCTTTACTGACAACCACAAGGCAGTTGACGAAATAGTGAGGATACTGCGGCCATTTCAAGGAAAGTATACCCCGGTGGTAGCAGACGTCCTGATGGATTTTATTTTATCCAAATTATGGACTCAATATCACACTCTAGCGCTTGAAGAATTCTGTGGAATAAAATACCAAGCCGTCATTGACTATTTAGACTATTTACCAGATCGTGTTCAACCACGAATCAACCGGATGTTAAGCCATCAATGGCTTGAGTCTTGTAAAAACAGGGAGCGAATGCAAGGGACGTTGTTAATGTTAAGCAGGAGAGCCTCTTTTGAAAATACTATTCCACACGCTATGGTGCCCTATGATTTGCACCAGGAAGTTTTAGATCAGTTGTTTATTGATTTTTTTGCAGACGTTCAGCAGTATGTCAACCTTCAAAATGGAGGCTGATGGTGAAGGTTCTTGAGAGCACTTTCTCAACTACATTCGTTTGTTCAAGCCTGTTGTTGTAGATGAGGATATTTCCAAAACCCTGTGAATATTTGATTTCAGGTGAAAAAATAAAAAAAGGAAAAAAGAATTGAAACCCACCACCTACTTCTACAGCAAAATCATGGGGGGATAATAAAACTGATCTGACAGCTTGTTCTTCACGAATACGGGCATTGGTAGCGACATCATAAGTGTATTTGACCCCGGCCAGCACAAATACCCTCATATCGTGAAAAGGATCAGATTTGAATCGAAGTTGGAATGGGGCCTGCACGAGCACGCTTTCTATGTCTCTTACTTGCTCAACATTGCTATCAAGCGTCTGATAAGCAATTTTGCGACCTACAAAAGAAAAGCCCGGTAAAAAGCGGAAATCAAAATATTCGCCCAATTTCATATTCGCGATCATGGACACATTCAATCCGGAACCAGGTAGGCTTTCCACGATGTTGAAACTATCATTCAGGATGGCGTTTTTAGAGTAAGCTAATTGGAAGTTAGATTTATTGTAACCGAAGGTTAAGCCAAAATAATAGGCTTTATCATTAAATTGTCGGTAGTTGTGATTGCCTTTATTGTACTGGGCTAATCCGGACAACGGTATCAGCATCAGGCAAATATAGACTAGTGTTTGTAAGCAATATAGATGGCGCATATGCCTAGAGATAGGGGGGTGAAGGCAGGTCGTTCAAAACCTGCTTTGATAAGTTCTTGATTGAAAGCTTCGTAATCCGGAAATGCCTGAACGGATTCGTAGAGATATTTGTATGCTCTTCCATCGCCTGAGGTCCATGACCCTATTAACGGGAGAATGTGCTTGAAGTATATGTCAAACAGCTGTCTGAATGGAAAAATCCTGGGTTTTGTAAACTCCAGAACAACTATCGGAGCGCCAGGCTTAAGTACACGTCGCATTTCAGAAAGTCCCTTGTGAAGATCGCCAAAGTTCCTGGCGCCAAAAGTGACGGTGGCCGCATCAAAGAGATTATCATCAAAAGGTAGATTTTCGGCATCTCCTTTAATGAATTCAATTGCTGGAGGTTGCTTGCCAGGGCCGTCAGTTTGTCTTTTTCTAGCTACCTCAAGCATCCCCAATGAGAGGTCAATACCTGTAATTCGTTTAGGGTTAAGCAATTTTTCGGACATGAAGACCATGTCTCCTGTGCCTGTAGCGACATCAAGAAGATGCTGAGGACGGTAGGGCAATAGCACCATAATAGCTTTTTTGCGCCAGTTCCGGTCGATGCCCAAGGATAGAACTTTGTTAAGGAGATCATACTTGCCTGATATCTTATCAAACATGAGTTCAACTTCCTGCTTTTTGTTCTTATCGTCTGTCTTATATGGTTTTACTTGTGCCAATGACCGCAAAAATAGCCATTATCTCAAGTACACTGTAAGCTATCTCGGAAAGATTAAGGATTAATTTCCTAATATGTGATATAAAACATTGTTATTCAATTGATTGAGTATTACAAATTAGTTATATTTATTTTCTTGGAGAAAGGCTCGTTTTTCGAACAAAAAGAACCCAAGTATCTCCCCCTTTTGCTTCAAAAAGAGATGATTAATTCATATCTTTGCGCCATTCAATTTGAATTCATTTTATAATTATATATGTCTGATAATCTAAGAGTTATACCGATCAACATCGAAGATGAGTTAAAGTCGGCCTATATCGACTATTCGATGTCGGTTATTGTGTCCAGAGCATTGCCTGATGTGCGGGATGGTTTGAAACCAGTGCATCGAAGAGTATTATATGGAATGCATGAATTAGGACTTGGGTATAACAAGACGTTTAAGAAATCTGCAAGGATCGTTGGGGAGGTTTTGGGTAAATATCACCCGCACGGCGATACTGCCGTATACGATTCAATGGTTCGAATGGCGCAAGACTGGTCGCTGAGGTATCCTTTAGTCAATCCACAGGGGAACTTTGGAAGCATGGATGGTGATAGCCCCGCAGCTATGCGATATACTGAAGCCAAACTCATGCGGATAGCAGATGAGCTGCTCGATGACATTGAAAAGGAAACAGTTGACTTTCAGCTCAATTTTGATGACTCCCTTGAAGAGCCATCCGTTTTGCCGGCAAAAATTCCAAACCTGCTTATTAACGGTTCCAGCGGAATCGCGGTGGGAATGGCAACCAATATGCTCCCGCATAACTTGTCAGAAGTTGTCGAAGGTATTAATGCAATCATTGATAATCCGGAACTTACATTAGATGAATTAATGAAATACATTAAGGCCCCTGACTTCCCGACAGGTGGTATTATATACGGAGTTGATGGGATCAGGGAGGCGTATGAAACAGGACGAGGACGTGTAGTCCTCAGAGGCGTTGCCGAAATCCAGGAAGGGCAGCATGGCAATGACGTTATTATTATCAAGGAAATACCTTACCAGGTCAACAAAGCTAATCTCGTCAAAGCAATCGATGAGCTTAAGACCTCAGAAAGGGTTTCCGGTATTTCTTATGTTCAGGACGAATCGAGCCGGGAAGGTATCCGGATTGTCGTTGAATTGAAGAGGGATGCCATTGCAAATGTGGTGCTAAGCCAATTGTACAAATTCACTCCACTGCAATCCTCTTACGGAATAAATAATATAGCGCTTGTTCACGGAAGGCCACGGACGTTAAGTCTTCGCCAACTCATAGATGAATTTATTCTTTTCCGACTAGAAGTCATCGTGAGACGGACCTCTTTTGAACTCAGGAAAGCAGAAGAGCGTGCCCATATTCTAGAAGGACTCTTAATTGCCCTTGACAATCTCGATGAAGTCATCAGGATCATTCGGGAATCCAAGACTGTCGATGATGCTCATGCTGGATTGGTAGAGCGTTTTGGTTTGTCGGATGCACAGACCAAGGCCATTCTTGAAATGAGGCTCCAGCGGCTCGTTGGTCTCGAAAGGCTGAAGATTAAAGAAGAGTATGATGCCCTCATCAAGACCATCGAAGATCTCAAGGATATTCTCTCGAATGAAGAAAGGCGAAGAGGCATCATCAAAACAGAACTGGCAGAGATCAATGAAAAATATGGTGATGCACGGCGCACAGAAATCACCTTCGCAGATGGCGAAATCAGTATAGAAGATATGATTCCGGATGAAGATATGGTTGTCACCATTTCACATCTTGGCTATGTCAAGCGAACCAACATTTCAGAATACAGAATACAAGGAAGAGGCGGCCGGGGCTCCAAAGGCAGCAGCACCAGGCAAGAGGATTTTATAGAGCACATGTTTATTGCCAGTGCCCATAATTATCTGTTCCTGCTGAGTGAACAAGGGATCTTTTATAAGATCCGGGTCTATGAAATTCCTGAGGCTTCGAAGACTTCGCAGGGCAGGGTGATTCAAAACCTGATAGAACTTCCGAAAGAAGATAAGATCAAAGCTTATATCATTATTAAAAATATTGAGGACAAGGAATTTACCAATAGCCATTACATCCTTTTCTGTACAAAGAAGGGAACGGTGAAGAAAACGCTGGTTGAAGAATACGCTAAATCCAAAATCAGTAAGATCCGGGCACTCACCATCAATGAAGGCGATATGCTGATTGATGCCCGTCTGACAGATGGACATAGTGAGGTTGTCATGGCCAATAAAAAGGGGTATGCAGTCCGGTTTAACGAAGACGATGTCCGAAGCATGGGAAGACCTGCAGCGGGTGTTCGAGGTATGACACTTCAAGGTGAAGATGATGAGGTCGTGGGTATGCTAACCGTCAATGAGAATGATACAAACTCAACGATTCTGGTCATTTCCGAAAATGGATATGGAAAACGATCCTTATTGGAGGAATATCGTAAAACTAAACGTGGAGCAAAGGGTGTAGGCACACTGAAGATTACAGAGAAGACTGGCGAGTTGATTGCCATCAAGGCAGTAGAGGAGACGGATGACCTGATGATCATCAATCAATCAGGCGTCACTATCCGGATGCCGGTCTTAGAGATTCGTGTCATGGGTAGAAAAACGCAAGGTGTCAGATTGATCAATCTGACCGATGATGACAGGATTGCTGATATTGGTGTCATAAAAAATGTAGAAAGTAGCGATGCCAATGATATTGACCAGAGTGAGGAGGAATAATCCGGAGATAAAGTCACTGGTTTTGAAAACGGATTATATCAGGTAGAATAGGTTTGAAGGAGCTTTTTAGTATATTTTTAATGGTATATTAACAAAAGCAAAACGTATTATCCTGAATTTATTCGTCTTTAACCTGATTAGTATATTTGAAATTGATTCACTTGAATAAATCAACTCGTAAATGAAAAAAGTACTGTTTCTTCTTCTTTTTGCTTCTGTCGGCATGGGCCTGCAGGCTCAGGATCCTGTCAAGGATATCAAGAAAGCAGCCCGTTTGTTGGGAACCTACAATCTCGATCCGACGCTGAGTGCGGATAAGTTAGATGAGGCCATAACATTGGCCAATGCCTCCATCAATGATCCTTTGGTAAAGGCAGATCCCACTGCATGGCAGACATATGGGGATATCTTTATGACGGTAGTTAATAATGATGTTGCCCGATTTGTCATAGACCCTGCTTTTAAAGTTGCTGATCCATTAGCATCTGGGAAAGCCTTTAAAGGATATAAGATGGCTGCTGAACTGGCGGATAAATCGTATCAGACCAAGGATGCCATGAAAGCCCTTTCTGCAGGCATTCAGAATATATACTATATGGGTTCAGCATTCTACCAGACCAACAATTATGCAGGTGCGTATGATGCTTTTAAGGCTGCGTTTGATGGGTATGCGCTGCTTAAAAAGAATAATGAGTCTAATACATTTGATCCGGGGGAACATTCAAAAGCTTTATACTACAGTGGATTATGTGCTCAACAGGCAGGTATGATGCCAGAAGCAAAGATGGTTTACAAGCAGCTCGTGGAAGAAGGCATTGCTGAACCAGCCGTATATGAAGCATTGATCAATCTTTACAAAGAAGAAGATCCTGCGTTATCTGAACGATATCTAAAAGAAGCCCGTGAGAAGTATCCGAATGATGCAGCACTCTTATATGCAGAAATCAATTACCTTCTGGCTAAAGGGGAGCTTGTAAATCTGATTGTCAAACTTGAACAGGCACTCCAGCTGGATCCTGAAAATATTTCGATTTATATTACCCTGGGGCAGATATATGATAAATTGTACCAGGATCAATCTGCCACAGATCCCGTTGCAGCGGAAGAGAGTTTTATAAAAGCTATGTCATATTATCAGCAGGCTTTAACTAAGGATGCTAAAAATTTTGATGCGATATATAGCATAGGCGCATTGTGGTATAACAAAGCTGCTGCTTATTCCATTGAACTCAATGAATTGTCAAATGATTACACGCCTGCTGGAACGAAAAAATATGATGTTAAAAAAGCACAGATGGATGAAACCTTTGTCAAAGCATTACCATTTTTTCAACAGGCAGAAGAGATCAATCCGAAGGATGCCAATACCCTTATTGCGTTGAAGGAAATATATGCACGTCAGAATAAGTTAGATCTTGTAGAGATGTATAAGAAAAAGTTGGAAGCCATAGGGAATTAGTAGCATTCAACTGATCGTAAAAGCCTCCATGGAAATTTTTCCACGGAGGCTTTTACATTACATTCAATACTAATCTTAATATATTTACAGTTCAACTTATAGTCCGATGTCAGACCAGACCTTTTCCGAACCTAATCCCTTAAATGATGTAGCCGAATTTCATCGCACCTTTCACCTTCCGGTGTTGGAGTCTCCTGTCATTCCAGGAGAGGACAGATGCGCGTTGCGTATAAACTTGTTGCAAGAGGAGCTTGATGAATTGAAGGAAGCTATACGGGACAAGGACATCACGGCTGTAGCTGATGCATTGAGTGATCTTCAATACGTCCTTTCGGGCGCTATACTCGAATTTGGTCTGGGACATAAGTTTAAAGCACTCTTTGAAGAAGTACAGCGATCCAATATGAGCAAAGTGTGTGAAGATTATGGCACAGCGGAAGAGACGCTAGCATTTTACATGGAGAAAGACGGTACTCAAGGCTTCATCAGAGAAAGTCACCATGGATTTTTAGTTTATCGGACTACTGATAAGAAAGTACTGAAATCTGTCAGCTATTCACCGGCAGATTTAGAGAAGATACTTAAGTAAGTTATGAGTGGTGGTTGCTGAGCTGAAGCACATGGATGCGGGATAGCAAGCCGAAGCATGAGTGGTGGTTGCTGAGCTGAAGCGCATGGATGCGGGATAGCAAGCCGAAGCATGAGTGGTGGTTGCTGAGCTGAAGCACATGGATGCGGGATAGCAAGCCGAAGCATGAGTGGTGAGTCGATCTCAGTTGGTTGAGAGCTTGATATTAGTATCTGAAATCTGGTATCTGAAATCTAGCTTCTGGTATCTGGTATCTGACATCTGAAATTTAGCTTCTGATATCTGAAATCTATTTACGTCAACAAATTACATCATCTCGTAAATACCTGCGATACCCTGACCGCCACCAACACAAGCGGTAACCATTCCATATTTTTGATTTCGTCTTTTCAGCTCATTAAAAAGTTGAGTTGACAATTTTGCACCGGTACAACCCAGGGGATGACCTAGCGCTATGGCACCGCCGTTGACATTGACCAGTTCGGGATCAAGACCAGCAATACGGATCACGGCCAATGATTGAGCAGCAAACGCTTCATTCAATTCTATAAGGTTGATGTCATTGAGCGCAATACCTGCCTGTTTAAGCGCTTTCGGTATAGCTGCACATGGCCCTATCCCCATGTACAAGGGATCCACACCGGCAACACTACACGAAATAAGTTTGGCAATCGGTGATAGATTTAATTCCTTAACCAAGGCTTCACTCATGACGAGTACAAAAGCAGCACCATCTGAGGTTTGAGAAGAGTTACCTGCAGTGACAATTCCTCCCAGCTTAAATGCCGGTTTTAGTTTGGATAAAGCCTCAATGGACGTATCTCTACGGACACCTTCATCCGTGTCCACAATCGTTACACTACTTTTTTTCTTCCCATCGATAACATTTACATGCTCTACGGACACAGGTACAATTTCATCTTTAAAAAAACCCATATCCAATGCATTAGCTGCATGTACATGTGACCGATATGAAAAGGTATCAGAATCCTCACGGTTTATATTATATTTTTCAGCCACAGCCTCTGCCGTTGCACCCATACTGGCCATATAATCAGGAGTGGTCGATGCGACCTTATAACTTGGCGCAAATTTGTACCCTGTCATAGGGATCATACTCATTGATTCAGTTCCACCGGCAATATAACATTGACCCATGCCTGCTTTAATTTTCGCGACGGCAATTGAAATAGCTTCAAGCCCTGATGCGCAATACCGATTAATGGTCATGCCGGGTACCTCATGACCTAATGCACGCAGTGAAATCAGTCTTCCGATCTGAAGTCCTTGCTCACCTTCCGGATTTGCACATCCTACGATCACATCGTCTATCCGTTTAGGATCCAACTGTGGTACTTGCGCCATCAGATGTTGAATCACATCAACAGCGAGATCATCCGACCTATATGTACTGAAACCACCTCTTCCTGCTTTCCCTACCGCCGAGCGGTATGCTTTTACGATGTAAGCCATTTGATTGGTTAAGTGTTTAAATATTTAGAAATAGCTTTCAGCTCCTTGCTCCCAGCTCTCTTCTCCCTGCTCCCTGCTCCCTGCTCTCCCGCCATCCTTACCCGTAAGGGGCGGGATCTTCGCTGCGCTACGACCTGCTCCCTGCTCTTAGTTCCTCAGTGGTTTATTATGTTCCAACATATATTGAATCCTTTCCAGCGTTTTTTGTTCACCACAAAGTGAAAGAAAAGCTTCCCGCTCAAGATCCAGAAGATATTGTTCTGATACTTTTTGAGCGCCTGTCAGGTCACCTCCACAAAGCACCCATGCGAGTTTATGTACAATCTTGATATCGTGTGCTGAGCCATAAGCTCCAAGACGGAATTCGTTTGCAAATGCATACAAAGATGCCAGTCCCTGTCTGCCCAAGACCAGGACATCATTTTTGCTGATCGGTGTTACATAGGTTTGACTTAATTCAATGACTTTTCTTTTTGCTTCAGCGATCGAATTGGATGTATTGATGACTACCTCATCACGACCATGGGTGAGGTACCCCAGATCAAATGCCTCGTATGCTGAAGTTGACACTGATGCGGTTGCAAGGGTTTTGCATGTTTCAATGAGTTTAGGGATATGCACATCTCCAATCGTAAAGGATGCTGAAAGTCTGACGGCCATTTCTTTCGTTCCTCCTCCGCCCGGTATGAGTCCTACGCCGGCTTCTACTAATCCGATATAGGATTCGGCTGATGCTGCGACAGCATCACAATGCATAGCGAGTTCACATCCACCACCAAACACATAACCCTGAGTAGCAATCACTACAGGAACAGAAGAATACCGGCAGCGCATGGATGTCTGCTGAAAATAATTTACAGCCATATCCAACTCGTCCCATTCTTCCTGAAAGGCCATCATGCCTATGAGCATGAGGTTTGCCCCAACGGAAAAATTGGTGGCCTTGTTTCCAATAACCAAACCTTTCCAGCCATCTTCTTCTGCTATACGGATTGATTCGTTAATGCCTCTGAGGATTCCTTCCCCAATGACATTAGCCTTACTTCTAAATTCAAAACATAACACACCATCACCTATATCATGAAGGACAGATTCATCATTTTTATATACCGGTGATTGGTTTCGGAAAGTCTGTAGATTAATTCTTTCAGCCGATCCATGTATTGGAACATAAGCCTCCGTTGAAGGATTATACACCAATGCTTTTCCATCTTTATAGATGTAAAAAGTTTCAATGCCGGAATCAATCATTTTTTGAACCCAATCACTAATGGTATGGCCGGATGCTTTTGCATCTTCAATACCTTTTTTGACGCCGATGATATCCCAATATTCGAATGGACCAAAGGACCATGCAAATCCTGCTTTCAAAGCATCATCTATACTGTTGATATGATCAGCCACTTCAGGAATTCGATGGCTGACATAAGAAAAAAGTCCTAACAAATGCTGCCTGACAAGGCTGCCGCCATCATCTGATGCTTCATAAAGAGCTTTAATTCTTTTTTCAGGGTCATCGATCTGCTTCGATAGACTCAATGAAGGGAGTTCAACACGAGGGTCGGTACCATACTCAAGTGTTTTAAGATTAAGGGACAGATATTCAGTCTTACCTTTTGCATTTTTACCTTCCCCTTTTTTATAAAATCCCTGCCCGGTTTTATTGCCAAGAAATTTATTATCCAAAAGAAACTGCATGTAAGAAGGTACATTGAAAGCACTTGCCTGTTCATCTGCCGGGCAATTTTGCTGAATTCCTTTCATAACGTTTACTCCGGTATCATGTCCTACCAAATCAGCAAGTCTGAAGGTGCCGGTGTTCGGCCGCCCAATAGCCGGACCAGTGAGTTTATCAACAATGCTAATGGGTAAGTTAAGTTCCTCCGCGAGTTGGAATATCCGGGCCATGCTGTAGACGCCAATCCGGTTAGCAATAAAAGCCGGTGTGTCCTTGCAAAGAACGGTTTGCTTCCCAAGAAACCTGTCACCAAAATACATCATGAACTGAACAAGTTCTGGATCCGTTTCAGGCGTAGGGATGATTTCTAGTAGGCGCAAATAACGGGGAGGATTAAAAAAGTGGGTTCCCAAAAAATGCTTTCTGAAGTCATCCGATCGTCCTTTGGCCATTAAGTGGATTGGAATACCTGACGTGTTCGAACTGATGATTGTTCCGGGACGTCTGTATTGGTCCACGCGTTCAAAAAGCGATTGTTTGATTTCAAGTTTTTCCACGATTACTTCAATGATCCAGTCCGCTTCATTGATTTTCTCTAGGTCATCCTCAAAATTTCCTGTGGAAATGCGGGAGAGAAATCCGGCATGATAGAGTGGTGCGGGTTTTTGTTTAATGGCCAGCGCGAGGGCTTGATCTGCAATTTGATTACGTCGCTGCCCTGGCTCTTTTGCCGGAAGATCCAGCAGCATGACCTGATATCCCACATTGGCAAAATGGCAGGCGATTCCTGAGCCCATGACCCCCGAGCCGAGAACGGCTATTTTTTTAATGATTCGCATGAAAATGAGACGGATTACTTGTGGCTCTAAGATATATAATGCTGATGATTGCCGGGTGGAAATGTCCTCTTTCCGGCCTCAAACCGAAGCCGGATATGGGTCATGTTCATTCCAAACACAACCATAGTATATAGTCTGATCGGGCTGTAGTCAAAATATTATACATTAATATTTTTTATAATATGAAATAAAAGTCCTAATTTTAGGCTGTTAATGTACAATGTGCCTTTTGGAAGGCGTTTGCTATAGGTAGTAACATCCTCATAATGATCCAAGATGATTAGTTTAAGTTCTGTATTAAATCCTCAGCAACAAAATCCTACGGATCATAATCCTCAGGGTAAAGGTTGGGCTGTCAGTCTTCTTATGCACATCCTGTTGATAGTTGCTTTGTTTCTTCCGATGATTGTCTCCAAGACACCTGAACCAGAACCTGAAGGGTTGCTGGTGAATCTCGGATTACTAGATCAAGGGGAGGGAGAAGAAACACCAAAGGGAGAATCGAAAGAAGTTACTCCAGAACCCTCTGAAACACAGGAGCTTCAGCCTGTCAAACAAGTTGAAACAAGGACACCAGCCAAACAAGTCTCCCAGAAAGTGCTGACCAGCAATGAAGAAAGTGCTGTTTTGGCAAAGGAAGCAGAAGCTAAAAAGGCCGCTCAGGCAGAGTCTCAACGCAAAGCTGCTGCTGAGACACAACGCCAGGAAGCGTATAACAAAACAAAAAAATCTTACGGCGACCTCCTTGGAGGAGGCGGTAAAGGAAATACAGGAAAGCCCGGCAGCCAGGGCGATCCAAATGGTGATCCAAATTCTGATGTTCTGGAAGGAATCAGTAATGGCAGTGGGCGAGTAGGAGGAGGGCTTGGCAATCGCGGCGTTCTGCACGAACCACAAATAAATGACCGAAGTCAGAAAACTGGAAGAGTAGTCATCACCGTATGCGTTGATAAAAACGGAAAAGTAATTAAGGCTGATTATACACAAAAAGGGTCTACCACTACGGACTCTGAATTAAAAGATATTGCACGAAAGGCAGCCCTGCAGTTTAAATTTACGCTTAGCGACATTGAAGAGCAATGTGGTACAATCACCGTTGATTTTAAATTAAGAGGTTAATTAAATATTGTAAACCATCCCATTCCACAATCATCACTCACCTCCATAGGAGAGCCTCTATTGAGTTTAGTTTTTAAGTATCGACGTACCTATCTTAAACTTGGTTGGGTCATTTTAAGCTCCGGAATACGTAAAAAACGTATTGAAATCATTATTTTTTTACTTATCATATGTAAAAATATAACCTTTAAAGAAGGTGCTCAAAGGCAGGAAAAGACATCAATAATTTTACTTTGATATACAGAGGACGATTAAGAAAGCTCATCACATTTACCAAATATATAATTTGTATGTAGCTATATATCAGTATAAAATTCGTTTATCGGTCAGAATTACCATTTTTTATCCGCAGAATGCGGTGGGCTGAAGAATCTAAAGAGCAGATATAGCCTTAACGTATCCAAATCGAAAATCCTTAAAATATTATGGATTTTTTCAGGATTAAGGAGGAAAAATGAGATAAATAGTCTATTTTGGAACATCATTTTGATAAAATCTTGAGTATGGATTAACCCCCCAAAGAACTATTGCATAACCACCCAAAGAATAACTTGATTTTACACCGTCAAGCTTTCTTAATACTATTAATGGACACATATGATATCACTATCTGATCTTCGTATTAACTATGGTTATGTTAATCCGTCTTTTTATTTGCGCCTGCAAATGAGTAAGGGTTTATTATACTTGTTTTCAATAATTAGTTTCCTTACATTTTCCTGTGGATTTTTTCAAGGGTATGCTTCAAATTCTGGATTTCCTGATTTGACAGTCAATGAATCCCCGGTTATGGGGATGAACGTTGCTGCTTTTGAAAAGCCAACTGGAACTGCTGCGGTAGTGGATCCAAATATCACCGTAAGATTTGCTAATCCACAGTTTAATTGCACTACCTATGAATATTGTCTGGATGTTGAATTTCAGGCTGATCTCCCTAACACTGAATTGTTTTTAATGAACGTCCGCTTCTTTCTAGATGATAACATATTGGAGTTTATAAATCTGAGAAATTTTCAAGGTGGATATGCTGCTGTCACACCAAATCCTGCTGCTGTATCATATTCTACTGCCGGTATTCCATGGTTCAATTTCTCAGGCGGAGCTGATTATGTAAATGGTGCTGCCCAAAAAACAAATGGTAATGCTCCACCAATTTACATTTCCACTTCAAGCTGGACCAAACTTTTCCAGTCTTGTTTCTCAGTTGATTACCACAATGGCAGTGAAACAAACTTTTGCCCCCCGCTTGTATGGGATCTCGAACAAAACGAAGATAATGGAGGTTTTCCACCAGGATCTGCTGGTGTTGTCATGACGGTGGTGGACGGAGCAGGATTATCTGCACCTGTCTTTGAACATGTGTCACAGTTCAATTGGCAGTATATAGGCAGTGGATCTGCACCTTTTGGTCAACCAATTGCATCAGTTTGTTCTTCTATTGACTGTGGATCATGCAATCTTCTTGTTAATAATACATCTAACTCCGGTGCGGGGTCATTAAAAGCTGCTATACAATGCGCTTATTCAGGTGATACCATCAAATTTGCCACCAATCTTGCCGGATCAAATATTGTGGTATCAGGCGCTACAATTCCACTAAGCAAAAGTCTTTTTTTCCGGTCTAATCTTTCTCCAAGGCTTAAGATTAGTTCCACCATCGCTGGCTTATTTGAAATTTTACACAATACCTCTGTTGAGTTTAAGGACATTGATATCACGAGTGGAACTACCGTCAGCGGTAATTTAGGGGCAGCCTTCAGAAATGATGGCACGCTCAAGTTGATCAACGTCAATGTCTTTAAACATGCCTCCCTTCCTTTAGGGCAGTATTTAATTCGAAACAGACCTACTAGTACATTAAGCCTGACGGGTAATTGCTTTATTGAAATACCTTAGAAGGATAAAAAAAGTCCAGTGTACAGGTAGTTTACGCCATCTTGTCTTATGGTGGTGGGTCTTCAATGAGGAAAATTGAAATATTTAGGACTTTTTATTTTTTTTACTAGAAGTAACCGCTTTAATAAAAAAGCCTTTGACAACAAGGGCATACAAATGCTATTATTTAATTAGTTGGATTGATCATATATTTTTGTTTGATTTTAAAAGAGATATATATTTTGTAAAACCTCTTTATAGAAAAGTATTTAGCATCTGCTTTAAATCATTCTTGTGGTAACAGTGAATTCTTTTGCTCCTATGATGTTATCAAACTGTTCGGTGGGGTTTGGGTGGCTTATTTTTCATTAGAATGGATAAAAATTTGTATTTTGGCAGTAAGTAGTATTTAAAAGGATTGGATTTCGTCTTCAAAAGATTTTATCCTACCTGTTTTTATATTCTTTTGCCCCCGCAAAAAACCAAAAGTGTGAGCGTAACACCTCTGACCCTAGTGGCTATTTCAGATATTAAAGTATCTGGGATGAGCTTTCGTACTCTGGTATCAATCAGGGCCAGGGATTTCTTTTACTGTACTTTTTTGATCATTCTTTTTCTTGGGATTTCTTACTCCTTCCTTCGTGCAGGCAATTCACATTTTTGCATCGGCAATAATGTATCGCTGAAAAGTAGCAATGCACCGCCAATTGCTTCAAATACTTTTTCACTAAATCACTTCAATTCCGTCGTCACCAATCCGAATATTTCTGTCCGACTTGCAAATCCACAATATGACTGCCTTACAAATCAATATTGTCTGGATGTCGAGTTTCAGTGTGATCAGGAAGATCGGGAATTGTTTGGGATGAATGTTAGATTCTTTTATGATAACACTTTACTTGAGTTACTTGATTTCAGAGATTTTCAGGGTGGTTATGGACTTGGAAATGGTAACCCACCAACAGTAATTCAGAGCCCACCGGGTTTTGGTACAAGTTATTTTGGATTCGCTTCACCTGGTGTAGCTGATTGGGTAAATGGAATTGTTCAATTGGTAGACAATAGTCAGCCTCCGTTATATATTGATACTTCAGGATGGACTAAAATTTTCCAGATTTGCTTCAATGTAGATGCACCATTTGCGGATAGTACATCTTTTTGCCCACCAATCGTTTGGGATCTCGAAATGAATCCCGCCAATGGGGGATATTTGACCGGGGATGATGGCGTGGTGATTACTGTTATTGATGATCCAATAAATGGCTACTCGGGACCTGCCCAGGAAAATGTAATACAGTTTAATTGGGAGTACACAGGTGATGGAACAATGCCACCATACGGTCAGCCCGTTGAGACGAATTGTTTTGCTTTTGCTGATGCAGCCATTGATGGGAGTACAGCTCAGGGATGTTATTTTACCAACAGAGTTTTCCAGCCATTACAAGTTGAATTACCGAATGTCATTTATGAATGGAATTTTGGAGAAGGGGCAGTTCCAGCAGTAGCAAATGGGTATGGCCCTCATACCGTCTATTATAATACGATGGGGATGAAAACAGTAACCCTTGTCATATCTCCCAGTGAACCAGGGGCTCAATGTGCGGATAGTTCAACGATTTCATTCAATATTATCAATTGCCCCGCACAAATATCAGGTACTGTAAAATCTGGCTCAAATACCGGTATATCCGGAGTCAACCTTCGGCTTTATACGGATGCTGATACCAATGGTGTTGCTGACGATAATGTGGCGATCCGGAGTGTGTTCAGCAATAGTATTGGAAACTATTCGATGGCCTCTTTAATTCCTGGACACTATGTGATTGTGCAGGTGCAGCCCACAGGCTGGTATTCTGTTGATGATGGTGATCTGACGGATGACGGAGATATCGTGGAGAATATTGATTCGTTGGATAATCTGATTCCGGTCACACTTCTGCCATCTGAGCTGGATGGGATTAATTATTTTATCGAAAACCCGACTCCAGGAAGTATCACTGGATGCGTTTTTACGGACTTTGACGACGATCAGTTTCCTGATCCGGGGGAGGGACTTCCTGCCGTTACTATATATCTCTTCGCCGATGCTGACCATAACGGAATTGCAGACAGTAACACACCATTATCCTCGCAATTGACATCTTCTAATGGGAGTTATATCTTTTCTAGTGTTTCTATCGGACATTATGTCATCAGTGAAGATCAGCCATCCGGCTATTTGAATGTAAAGGATTTTGATGCCAGTAATGACAATGATCTGGTGCCAAATTCAAATTTATATAATGATACGATTCCGGTTACGATCACGAACGGGGAAACGGATGCACATAATTATTTCATTGATATTGATTCCTGTAGTTTACTCGTAACAAATACGAATACTTCAGGTGGAGGTTCTTTAAGGCAGGCGATTGAATGCGCAGTGTCGGGGGATACAATTGAATTTCATCAGTCGCTATCTGGGTTGACCATTACAATTACGGATGGCCGGTTATTAATCGATAAAAACATTGTTATCAGTTCGACAAATGAACCTAAAGTGACTATTGCTTCATTAATCATCGGATTATTTGATATCGAAGCAACGTATGAAGTCGAATTCAGAGGATTAAATCTAACCAGTGGTTTGAGTGGCAACAATGGTGCGGCTTTTAAAAATGAGGGTGTACTTAAATTGCACAACATCAATGTGCTAAGGAATCCTTTACTCCCGCCAGGCGAATATTTAATCTATAATAGCCCGATCAGTCAGCTTTTCCTGAGTGGCAGTTGTTTCCTTGAAATGAATTAAAAGAGAAAAGTTAAACGCCCATCATCTTTTCTGACAGTTTACTCAGATTGGAATTTACCTGCACTTCCGATTTCATAAGATCCTTGAGACTAATCTGGTCCAGTAACTTATCCATATTCAATTGAAGGATGGTCCATAGGGAGCGCAAAGAACAATCAACCGAATTGGTGCAAAGGGACAGGCTTCCAGAGTGGAGTCCACAGAATTTTTCATCATACATGACGCCTCCCATAGCCCGCAGAACCTGGTTGACTTTAATCTCAGATGTTGGCAAAGCCAGTATATACCCTCCTTTATGTCCACGCATACTCTGGATGAACCCAGCCATACGAAGAGATCTTGTCAGTTTGGCTGCATAGGCCTGCGAGATGTTTTCAAGCTCACTGATCTGTGACACACTCAAACCTTCCTTCGGATGTGCACGTGCTATCTGAAGGAGTATTCTGAGACCATATTCATCCTGTGCTGATATCTTCATGGGTATAATTTTAAAACATGTCTAAAGCCATTTTTGCTACATCACTCATCCGATCCTTACTCCACGAAGGGTCCCAAACCAAGGTGAGTTCGACGTCAGTTACAAAAGGCAATTCTAAAAGTTTTTCCTGCACTTCAAGTGGAAGCGATCCGGCTACCGGGCAAGCAGGAGAAGTCAGTGTCATGGTAATCGTCACTTTCCCCTGAGGGTCTAACGTTAAGGTATAGATCAATCCTAATTCCCAGATGTCAACCGGTATCTCAGGATCATAAACCTCTTTAATCTTTTGAATTAATAACTCCCGCTGATCAGAAGTGTCTGCTATTGCACCGGTATTTTGCACGGCAGGCAGATGTTTAGCGTATGATTTGATATGTTGTATCATACTGGTCAACCCATTTGACCTCGTCGGAGACAAATGCGATTTGAGTCCAATGCGATCAATAAAAGTCATTTCAGCGTTTTCAATGTCAGCGACCTTTTGTCCATTAAGTACCCTGATTAAAAGGGCAATAATCCCTTTGGTAATGACCGTATCACTGTCTGAAAAGAGATACAATCTGTCATCTTGTACATCAGCATGCAGCCATACTTTAGATTGGCAACCTTTGACCAGGTGAAAGTCAGTTTTATATTTTGGGTCCAGAGGGGGTAAAGATTTTCCCAGGTCTATCAGATATTCATATTTATCTGACCACTCAATGAATTGTGAAAAATCCTCAATGACTTTTTCCTGTTCCATTTTGATTGTTGAAATCGCTGTTTGCATCACGAAAGGATTTTAATCGCTTTATGTGTCGCTGAAACAAGTTTTTCAATTTCATCCATGGTATTGTATACAGCAAAAGAAGCTCGAACTGTTCCCGGAATAGAAAATCTGTCCATCAATGGTTGCGTGCAGTGATGTCCTGTGCGCACAGCGATACCTTGCTGATCCAACAAAGTACCTAGATCATAGGGGTGTAGTCCTTCAACAATAAATGAATATACAGATGCTTTCGCTGAGGAAGTTCCTATGGTTTTGATGCCTGCTATACTTTCCATTGCATCTGTACATGTCTTCAGCAGGAATTGTTCATAATGGAGCATTGCACGCCTGTCCAAGCTGTCTATAAAGTCACACGCGGCTGCCAGTCCAATGGCGCCAGCAATGTCAGGTGTGCCTGCTTCATATTTAAAAGGTAATGTGTTGTACGTTGTTCCTGTCCATTTTACTTCAGCAATCATTTCCCCTCCACCATGCCATGGTGGGAGGATATTGAGCCAGGATTCCTTTCCATACAGAATACCCATACCTGTCGGACCATACATTTTATGACTGGAAAAAGCATAGAAGTCTGCGTCAAGGTCTTTTACATTAATGGGCATATGAGGAGTCGCTTGTGCACCATCTATCATTACGGGAATCCCTTTATCATGAGCCATCCGAATAATAGCCTCAACAGGATTGATTGTTCCAAGGGCATTGCTTACATGCACGACAGATACAAGTTTGGTTTTGTCGGTTAAGTTTCGATCCAGCCACATGAGATCCAAAGTGCCATCATCAAAAACCGGAATAACCTTTATGTTGGCTTTGCGCATTCCGCATACAATCTGCCAGGGGACTATATTGCTGTGATGCTCCATCGCTGACAAGATGATTTCATCTCCTTCATTCAGTTGTGAAAGACCAAATGTATACGCTACGAGATTTATTGATTCTGTTGTACCCCGGGTGAAAATGACTTCTGTATCACTCCCAGCGCCGATAAAAGAGGCAATACGGCGTCTGGATGATTCAAAAAGTTCAGTGGCTTCCTGACTAAGGGTGTGGACTCCACGGTGCACATTAGCATGCGTATGACGGTAGTAGTGATCCATACGGTCCAAAACCTGAATTGGCTTTTGGCTTGAAGCTCCGTTGTCAAGGTAAACAAGCGGATGGCCATTAACTTTTCTGGAAAGAATTGGGAAATCCTGCCTGATGCGATCCACATCAAAAAGTTTAACAAGTGGTCCGGTAGAAAGCATACTCATATCTCTAAAGACATTCTGGAACGAATATATTCACGAATGGAGGCAACGGGCGTAGTGTCAAGTACCTGCGTCAGAAACGCAGCTTTAAGTAAATGCTTAGCAGCGATGGGACTGATACCACGTGCTTTGAGGTAGAAAAGGGCTTTGTCATCAAGCTGACCAATAGTCGCTCCATGACTGCATTTGACATCGTCAGCATAAATCTCAAGTTGAGGTTTGCTGTTCATCAGCGCATGGGGGGAAAGTACCAATGTGTCGTTTTGCTGAAATGCATTTGTTTTTTGGGCATCCGGATGGACATACACTTTGCCATTGAAGGCAGCTGAAGCCTGTCCATCTACTATACCTTTGTATAATTCATGACTCTCACAATGAGCGACTTTGTGGTTGATGCGTGTCTGGTGATCCATAGATTGCCTCCGACTAGCCTGATAACCAGCCTGCAGAGAAGTGTAGGTATTGCTCTCCTCCAATTCTACCTCAATATTGTTCCTGATGACGTCACCTCCGAAATCAAAAGCAAAGGACTCAAACCTGCTATCTCTGTTTTGTGAAACGGCTAGTTTGTATACCAGGCTTTGTTCATCCGGTAGGTCTTGCCATTTGATGTGCTTGATACCTGCATTTTTATCCAGATGTATATAGCCGGATGAGTTAATAAAGCCGTTTTCATGCGACGTAAGGGAGAGCGTATTTTTTTCAAAACGTTCTATAATCGTTGCAGTGCTACCTCCGGCAGCATGAATGAAATACAAAGGATGTGAAAAAGAAACTTCCGGGTCATCATGCAATATGCGGATTTCAATAGGTCTATCCAGTATTAGATTTTTTGGAATTTCCAGAAAGAAACCACCTGCATGAAATGCAAAATTGAGAAATTCAAACGCTTGTGTAGAGGTAGGGTTGGCAGGTTTTAGCCATTGTGCGAAGATGGTTTCGAGGGATGAATCCTGCATAGCTTCATGCAAAGAACGGATAGCAATACCTGTTGCTCTGAGCGCTGGATCAATCTGATCCAGCAAGACTACACCATTCAATACGGGTATGATATAGGATGTCAGTTCCGGGATGTCCGCGACACTATACGCTTGTTTCTGACCAGCCAGCAGATAGGAAGGAGAAATAAGTTTTTGTACTGACGTATATCTCCAGTCTTCATGCTTCCTGTCTGGAAACATGACTTCTTTTAATGCGCCAAACGATCTTTTATGAAACGCGTCTATAGGACTACCTGTCTTCCCGTTCAGGCGGGAGACCATGTCCTTAAAGACTTCCTCCAAATGATCCATTATCTTTTGATGCTCTGCCATATATAGCTTCTCTGATTAGGCTGAAATCGTATTTGCTTCGCGGATCCAATCGTATCCTTCTTCCTCCAGTTTTTCAGCCATTGTTTTATCTCCAGTGGCAAGAATTTTACCATTGGAAAGGACATGCACAAAATCAGGGATGATGTGATTGAGGAGTCGCTGATAATGGGTGACGATTATAAAAGATCTTTCAGGTGATCTCAGGAGATTGACACCATCTGCAACGATCCTTAGGGCATCAATATCCAATCCTGAATCCGTTTCGTCAAGGATGGCCAGTTTTGGTTCCAGCAGTGTCATCTGAAGGATTTCATTACGCTTTTTCTCGCCGCCGCTAAATCCATCATTAAGGGATCGCTTTAGTAAATGCTCATCCATTTCGATCGCCGTCATTTTAGCGCGAATAAATTTCAACATTTCCAAAGCATTCAATTCAGGTAAACCCTGATGAACACGTTTGGCATTGATGATACTTTTTAGAAAATTCGAATTACTGACTCCGGGAATTTCAACCGGATATTGAAAGGCCAAGAAAATACCATCGAGGGATCTTTTATCAATATCCATGCTTAAAAGGTCTTCTCCTTCATATTCGACGGTGCCTGATTCAATAGTATATTCTTCGCGACCGGCTAGAACATTTGCGAGCGTACTCTTTCCGGATCCGTTTGGACCCATGATAGCATGTACTTCGCCCCTGTTGATCGTCAGATTTAAACCGTTGAGAATTGATTTACCCTCAATGGAAACATGCAGATCAGTTATTTTTAATAATGGTTTCATTCTTTCTTTGTTAATGGTCATTTTATCCAACGCTACCTTCAAGACTTATAGCAAGAAGTTTTTGTGCTTCAACAGCAAATTCCATTGGTAATTCTTTGAATACTTCTTTGCAATAGCCGTTCACAATCATGTTAATGGCATCTTCTTCGCTCAGACCGCGTTGTTTGCAGTAAAAAAGCTGGTCTTCGCCAATTTTAGACGTAGTGGCTTCGTGTTCGACACGGGCACCAGGGTTGTCTACTTCCAGGTAGGGAAAAGTATGTGCGCCACATTTGTCTCCCATAAGCAATGAATCACATTGGGAGAAATTCTGAGCACCATCAGCACGTTTTCCAATCTTCACCAGTCCGCGGTATGAGTTGTTGCTATGGCCTGCAGAAATGCCTTTAGAAATAATTGTACTCCGGGTATTTTTGCCCAGATGAATCATTTTGGTGCCGGTATCAGCCTGTTGGTAATTATTGGTTACGGCAACAGAATAAAATTCACCAACAGATTCGTCTCCTTTAAGAATACAGCTCGGGTATTTCCAGGTGATGGAAGAGCCTGTTTCAACTTGCGTCCATGATATTTTAGATTTATAACCTGCGCAGATACCGCGCTTAGTCACAAAATTGTAAATACCTCCTTTCCCGTTTTTATCACCCGGATACCAGTTTTGTACAGTGGAATACTTTACAAAGGCTTCATCCATGGCTATAATTTCAACCACTGCAGCGTGGAGCTGGTTTTCGTCCCTCATTGGTGCGGTGCAACCTTCGAGATAGCTGACGTAACTTCCCCTTTCAGCCACAATCAGTGTCCGCTCGAACTGACCGGTATTGGCAGCATTTATCCTGAAGTAAGTTGACAATTCCATAGGACATCTAACCCCTGGTGGGATATAGCAGAAGGAACCGTCGCTAAAAACTGCGGCATTTAGTGCTGCAAAAAAGTTGTCACCAGAAGGCACAACACTTCCAAGGTATTTTCTAACCAGATCCGGATGCTCCTGCACAGCTTCGCTGAAGGAAGAGAAAATGATACCCAGATCCAAAAGTTCTTTTTTAAAAGTGGTCGTCACAGAGACACTATCCACAACAGCGTCAACGGCCACTCCTGCCAAAACTTTTCGTTCATTTAAAGGCACGCCCAACTTATCAAACATTTTAAGCAACTCAGGATCGGCCTCATCCAATGAGCCTAATTTCTTTTTAGGAGCTGCGAAATATATAATGTCCTGATAATTTATAACCGGATAGTTAATATTTGCCCACAAAGGCTCTTTCATAGTAAGCCAGTGATTATAAGCCTCTAGACGCCATGTGAGGAGCCATTCGGGTTCCTTCTTCCTCGCACTGATCGCACGCACTGTGTCCTCTGACAAACCTCGTGGAAAGGTATCCATTTCCAACTCAGTGGACCAGCCATACTTATAGTCAGATTGGGTATGAACTTCCAATGTCTGCATACTATCGCTCATAGTCAAAATTGAATTAAAGTGTAAAGTTCGTCATTCCGATACAAAAAAGTATACTATGGTAAGACAAAATTAAATCCGCTTAGTTCATTTTAGCCCGATTAGTTGATTTAGCCCGAGAAATGCTCCTTTATTTACTAAAAATCGGAAGATTGAAGATGGGTATGGTGAATTGTCTACACCTGACCGGCAATCAGATTGGTGAATCCTGATCAAAAAACTTATATACCAAATGGAGGTTTTTAGAATAGAATTATATCGAAAATGGACCATATTTAAATAGTATAAAAGGCATACAATGTATTGATTAATAGACTATGATGACTATTTGTTTAGCCAATAGTTTAGGTGTTGAACAATAAAAGGAACGATTGATCCCGTGTGATATATTAAGATGCACTAATAGGTAAAATAATTATTATTAGAAGTCTATACATTATATTATTTCATATATTTACCTCTACAGGATGGAAATATCAAATGTCACAAAACGGTTTTTAGAATGCCTTGACCAGCTTATTCTGGACGGGAAAGTAAGGTCGAAGAGGCATTTTGCAATGACCATAGGATATCATGCCCAAGGGATATCAGAGATGGTAGCACACCGTAGAGATGCACCATTGGATTTGATCGAGAAATCCGTCAGAACCTTCAGGTTCAATCCAATCTATCTATTCACTGGCAAGGGTATTTTGTTTTCCAATCCAGCTGAGGATGATGGATTACGTTTGAAAAACCTTACGGTGGTGACCAACCAGAAAGGGGAGGAACGAATAGTTCATGTACCTTATCCTGCACAGGCGGGATATGGTCGATTACTTGATGATCCTGTTTTTCTTGGTGATTTGCCAACGTATCAGCTCCCTGATCCACAGTTTCGCTCAGGCACGTACAGATCATTCGAAATTGCCGGCTCATCGATGGAGCCTGTTTTTATACAAGGGGATATAGTGATTGCCGCATTTATTGAACCGAAGTATTGGGAACAAGCTATTAAAAACGGACAGATCTATATTATCGTTACCAAGCAGGATGTCCTCATTAAAAGGATCAATAATCATATCAGGGGCCATAAGCATATTGAATGTTGCTCAGAGAATCCTGAATATGATATGTATACTATTCCGGTCGAAGATATACTAGAAGTGTGGAAGACCAGGGTCAGGATTACTGCCCATATAGACACCCCGGTAACAAAATTTAATACCAATGCTATTAGTGAACAACTAGTCGCACAGCAAAAGATGCTTGAACGCCTGCATCTTCACCTCACTACGGCAAAGGTTTCCTGATTCTATTTCAATTCCCTCAGGCAGAAATCTATTTCTTCCGAGATTTTACATTTTGCCATTTTGATTGTAATTTTACTCTTATGAGAATCACAGGCAAAGTAGTCTATATTTCCTTTGAAGGAGGCGCCTATGGTATCATTGATCAGCATGGAAGAAAGTTTTTACCTATCAACATGCCCAATCAGTTGAAAAAAGATGGCGCACAGGTGATATGTAGTGTTCGTCCAGCAGATGTTGTATCCATGGTAATGTGGGGTGAGCCGGTCTATATTTATTCCTTTGAGACGATATAGGTATAAGCAGGTAAAGTCAGTAACTATGATTGCATCTTAGACTTGCTATGCAGTCATGTAATCGATTTTAAACCATGATGTTATCTGTCCATGTCCGGCAAAACCAATACTGATTTCTTATTTTCTACAAACCAGGCTGAAAATCGCGCAAGCGAATGATTGATTTTATCTTCCTTCAGTAGAAAGGCGGGAAGAAATTTTTCAACAAAATTTGTATCAAACTGGCCTGACCGGAAAGCAGGATGTGAAATCGCAAATTCTCCGAATTCCAATGTAGTGTTTACGCCCTCGATTTCATATTGTTTAATGGCCGATTTCATTTTTTCAATGGCCTCTGCTCTGGAAGGGGCATGTACGATAAGTTTAGCTATCATGGGATCATAATGTATCGGGATCTCTTGCCCTTCATGATATCCATCATCGATTCGAATACCATCCCCAGTTGGAATCCTGTATCTGGTCAATGTGCCAGTGGTAGGAATAAATCCTTCAGCTGTGTTCTCAGCATAGACTCTTAATTCAAGGGCATGTCCCTTTATTTTAAGCTCATCCTGCGTGATGGTAAGCGGATGACCTTCGGCAATTCTTATCTGCAATTCCACAAGATCTAGACCTGTGATCATTTCGGTGACCGGATGTTCAACCTGCAGCCGGGTATTCATTTCAAGGAAATAATGATTGCCGTTTTCATCCAACAGAAATTCAACTGTTCCGGCACCAATGTACCCGCATGATTGTGCAACCATAATCGCATCCTGTCCCATTTGATTTCTTTTCTCCTGAGTTAGTACGGATGACGGAGCCTCTTCAATGATCTTCTGATGTCTTCGTTGGATAGAGCATTCTCTTTCAAAAAAATGGAGGCAATGATCATGCTTGTCTGCCATAATCTGGATCTCGATATGTCTTGGAGACGTTACATATTTCTCTATAAATACGGACCCATCACCGAAGGAAGCTAATGCCTCGCTCATAGCTCGCTCTGCCTGCGCTTCGAGTTCTTCAGCTTGCCGGACGATTCGCATCCCTTTACCGCCTCCACCGGAAGCGGCTTTAATTAAGACTGGAAATCCAATCTGATGGGCAATTTTTTTTGCTTCCTGGATATCGCCAATTGCATGTTCGGTTCCTGGAACCATAGGGATATTAAAATCTTTTGCTGCTTTTTTAGCAGCAAGTTTATTACCCATTATTCGCATACTTTCCGCGGACGGTCCTATAAAATTGATTCCTGCTTCTTCTACGGTATGGGCAAAGAGATCATTTTCACTCAAAAAGCCGTAGCCTGGATGTATGGCGTCTGCACCACTGTCCTTTGCTGCTTTAATGATTTTATCAATAGCCAGGTAAGAATCTCTGGATGGGGGCGGTCCGATACACAAAGCCTGGTCAGCCATCAATACATGAGGGCTTTTCCGGTCTGCATCGGAGTAAACAGCTACGGTTTCAATGCCAAGGCGACGGCATGTCCTCATGATTCTGGCAGCGATTTCGCCGCGATTAGCAACAAGGATTTTGTTTATAGGTCGGATCATTGCCGAAAATTAATCTATATCCATCAATTTAAAGGCGAAAGAGGCGAAAAAGGGCGAAAGAGGTGAAAGAGGCAGAAGAGGCAGAAGAGGCGAAAGAGGCAGAAGAGGTGAAAGAGGCAGAAGAGGCAGAAGAGGCGGAAGAGGCAGAAGAGGTGGAAGAGGCAGAAGAGGTGGAAGAGGTAGAAGGGGCAGAAGAGGCAGAAGAGGTGAAAGAGGCAGAAGAGGTGAAAGAGGCGAAAGAGGTGAAAGAGGTGAAAGAGGTGAAAGAGGCAGAAGAGGTGAAAGAGGCAGAAGAGGCAGAAGAGGCGAAAGAGGCGAAAGAGGCAGAAGAGGCGGAAGAGGCAGAAGAGGTGGAAGAGGCAGAAGAGGTGGAAGAGGCGGAAGAGGC
>JBBRDL010000008.1:0-51967 GCA_038203965.1 Chitinophagales bacterium
GGGGCCCTGCTGGAAAATACGAACACGAAAATATCTGACCTGGAAACAGAGGTCAAGAAGTACCCTCGCTATTGCCTGAAGAATGACATATCAGAGTCCGCTTCCGGCTTAAAGGAGTTCCTTGAAGCAGGACAACAAACAAGCACCTACTCTCACGAGCATGTGTTTCTGGTCGACTTCATTGAGAATATCTACATCCCTGGGTGTGAGGCTGGAGCCATTCAGTTTTTCAGAAACAATCAACATAGAAATTATAGTTCCGGAACTATAAAGAGCAAGAGAGGTGTGCTATTCACGTTGAAAGACTATGAGTCTAATCACTCTATAGGCAAATTGATAAATTCCTTGTTTATTCCATCCGCCCTGACTAGCAGCATTGGTCTCGTTTATAAATTCTGGATATTCTAAAGGATTATTGGTCGTACCACCATATGTTATTCTAGTCTCAAAATTTGGTCCATATATTAAGTGGTTTTGGGCAGATAGCGTATTTCTAATCTTAATAGCAACTTGTTGTATATCAAATGTAGCTGCACTATACACATTACCATTTCCACCTTGTGGCAATGCTGCTCTGGTCATGATAGATGTTGCATTAAAATTATTATCTGTAAGCCCATATCGAATATTGTTTGAAGCGAAACCAAGAGGCTCGTTTGCAGGATCGTTTGCAGGCGAACCGCTATCAAACAAGCTACTATTATGCATGGTGATATTATAATTGGAACTTTGGTATTGAACAAATTCTAATGGGTTCAACATAAATTCATCACACCCTCCCCAGTTAGAATTACATCCTGCTAAACTCTCATAATTATTAAGATGTAAATGCGCTGATCCTGGTACCCCTGAATCACCTAAAACACCAATAATTTGATTCGGTAAAATAATGTTGTCTGCTGGAATTTGAATATTGTTTTCAGTATAATATCGACTTTGACAACCACTCGGACAAGCTGCAAGCAATTTTTGTCCGTTTGTACCAGGTGTCAAAATTCCATATTCATCTGGATGAGATGTTAAACGCACAAATTTACAATCTCCTACTGAAATTGGATAGCTAACCCCATTCTCGAAAATATGCAAGTACCCAAAATTATTATTTGGGCCTTCAATAATTATGGCTTTTGCTCCAGTTGCAGATGAAGGATATATAGCGTGAATAATACCCCCCTCAATAGCCCGAAGATGATACCCTTTGTCTTGGTTAAAATTATTGGGCTCAGAACTATAGTCAATCCCTCCATGCCAATTATAAGGACTCGATCCAAGGTACCTTGGCCCGAAATCCGAAGCGATATTATCAGAATCGTTATTAAGTGGGTTAAACGCCCTTGTAGCTTGATACTGAGGGCTAGATGTAAGACAGTCTGTACATGGATCATATTGAACCAAAAAGCCTTGTTGTATAGCTTGTGAATAGCCGTTTACTATGTACAAACAAAAAAATATATAAATAACTGATTTCATTATATAAAATTAAAGTCCAATTAATTCAAACTCGTTTTCAAAAAATAATATGCTCAGGGTGCATTTCAGTTTTTCGCACCTGGTCGGCGAAGTGATATTTAACAATGTGTAAGAGTTAGAAAATCAGATGTTTCATAGATTACTTGATATCCAATGAGCGCCAAAAGCGAAAAAGTGAAATGCACCCTATGCTCATGGGTTTGTTTCTATAAAACACGTTTATACCATTGCCTACATGTTTTCCCGTTCCATACAAACCTACAATGTTGTGTTTTGTCTTAAGCAGTCTGTCATTATCCGCGTCTAAGCAGATTATTGACCCTTCAACACTGTTTAGCAAGGAAATAATTATGCTGTTATGGTTTACATCAAGTGTTGGACCAGACTCATGATTAATATCATCATATAGTTTTGAATAGACCACATGGTGATCTTTAATACATGTAATCACTAACTTATGACGTTGTTCTTCTTCCCAATACGGATCAATCCCACATAACGTGACAAGATATTTTCCGTCATTCGAAACTACGGCACTCAGAAGAACACGTCCATCAACAAATTCTTTATGAAAGAAGGGATATTACCAGAGATATTGAAGATATCGAGGAAAGTCCAGATGATTTTGCAAAACCTGGTGATCGTGTAGAAGTGCGCATTAAACGAGTTTACAAAAAGGGTATTGTAACTTCTATCAAGAAACCATTCATGAAACGAAATCATATAGAAGTCCTACTAGATAAATCTGAAAAGCCGATGAAGGTTTTATGGGTCCAGGTTGTAAAAATTAAATCACCTAAAAAGGCTACAGGAGGTTTATAGTAATACTCCAGGTATTACGATTGAGAGACCATAACATTTTTAGTATGACGCTTTCTTTTCTGCATTAAAGTAGCGGTTCTTATTAGTAGTATCAATTCCGTCATTATTTACTACTAATAAACTTAAGTAATTGACAATCAAAATGTTAGACTAATGGCTAGAATATTTTATTCTTTATAATTTATATTTTACATCTTTAATATTATAATATGATTGATATATCAGTCAATATGATGTACTTTTGACTTATTAAGCAATCATATGTCTAAAAAAACAATATATATACTTCCAACCGCCGAACAGGTATTAAGGGACATTGGCGAAAATATCAAGCTGGCCAGAAAGCGCAGGAAGCTGTCCGAAGGCCAATTGGCAGAGCGTGCCGGTATATCCCGGTCAACAGTTCAGCTCTTGGAAAAAGGTGAACCTGGCGTATCAATGAGTGCTTATGTTCAGATCCTCTATGTATTGGGTCTGGAGGATGATTTGAGGAAGATTGCTGCTGATGATCCCCTCGGAAGAAAGCTGCAGGATGCCGCTACCGCAAATCCTAAGAAATAATGGCTAAGTCCGAAAACAGAAAGGATATCTACGTGTACGCGGATTGGATTGAGATGAAGACGCCGTCCATCATAGGGATTCTCTCTTCCCGAGTCACTCGTGGCCATGAAATCTTCGCTTTTGAATACGATAAAGATTGGATAGGATCTAAGTTTTCGATACTCCTGGATCCGGAGCTTCAGCTGTATTCAGGACCTCAGTACCCCAGCCATGGTAAGATAAATTTTGGAGTCTTTACTAACTCTTCACCTGATCGCTGGGGGAAGGTCTTGATGCAGCGTCGGGAAGCTATCGCGGCCAAGCAAGAAGAACGAAAGGTTAGGCCCTTATTTGAGAGTGATTATCTGCTTGGTGTCTTTGATCAATTCAGAATGGGGGGTCTGCGATTCAAGTTAGATATTGAAGGTCAATTTCTAGATAATCAAAAAGACTACAGCGCTCCACCATTTATCCGGTTAAGAGAACTTGAAGCTGCCAGCCTTAAACTAGAAGATACTGCCAAAATAGAAGACGCAGAGCTTAATGAAAGCATCAAACTTCTCCTTGCTCCAGGAGCTTCTCTTGGCGGTGCTAGGCCCAAGGCAAGCATAATAGATCCTGAAGGAAACTTATGGATTGCAAAATTTCCCAGCCGCCAAGATGATATTGATATAGGGGCCTGGGAAGCAGTAGTCAATCAGTTAGCGCAAAACGCAGGAATCCAAGTAGCTGAGGGTTATCCTAAGAGATATACGAATCGGCACCATACTTACCATACTAAGCGGTTTGACAGAGCCGGAGAAAAGCGAATCCATTTCGCATCAGCAATGACTTTAATGGGTCTTACTGATGGATTAAGCTCAAAGGAAGGAATAAGTTATCTGCAACTAGCAGAGTGCATTGTAAAAAACGGTGCCCAAACCAATGAGGATCTCAAAGAACTATGGACTCGAATTGTATTCAATATCAGTGTTAGTAATACGGATGATCATCTTCGGAATCATGGTTTTTTATTGACCGCAAAAGGTTGGATACTTTCTCCTGCATATGACATGAATCCTGTGACAAACGCCACAGGTTTGCATTTGAACATAACAGAATTTGAAAATGCATTGGATCTAGACCTAGCGAGAGAAGTAGCCCCTCGATTTCGTATTTCAACAACTGATAGTGAAACCATAATCACCAAAGTCCTGAGATCCGTAGGGGATTGGGATGGGGTTGCTAAACGAATTGGATTAAGCAGGACCGAGATCTCAAATATGGAGTCGGCTTTCCGGATCTAATACAAGTCGCTGCCTTTTAAGTAAGGTTTTTTCAGAACAAGACACTCACAAAAAGTGTAAGGTTTTTTCAGGACAAGACAGACCATTCAGTCCTATTGTTGGCACAAACTTTTGACGGGAATGTTTTATAACTTGAAGCGCAAACTTAATGGAATATCCCCTAGGGAACAGTTTGCTGAGGTCCAGATTGTAAATCACGAAGCATTTGCAAATGCTATTCATGTTCGCTTTCCAGCCGGAGTAGAGTATCCGCCCGGCTAACACCATCTTGTGAAAGCCATTTTGAGTCGTTTCCTTTGCCCGCATGAAAGATAAAGAAATGCAGTGGCATCGCCATATCGACAAGCGTATCCCTCCGTCCAACTACATCTTGCCTGTTGGCAAAAGTTTGTGTAGTTCCGACAGTTTTGTTTCCGGGATGAATTCCAAAGTATCCTTGAGCCACTCGTAGGGATTGATATCATGTGCTTTGCAAGAGCCAAAAAAGGAGTACATCATCGCAATACGCTGTCCAGGTCACCAAACGCAACCCTTCTATGCTGCGAACTTTCAACTTTTAATTGATCATTGAATATTGATTATTGAAATCGAGAGATAGCTGTCTCCTGACAAAACTTCTGACTTCCTTGTTCCTTGTTCGGTATTCCGTATTCCTCGCGGATTGACTCGCTGCACTCGCCTATCCGAAGATGGGGCCCTGCTCAACCCACTCAAAGCCTTATGCTACGCATATGGGTCTTTTGTTTTTTATCTCGCTTTTAAGCAAGCTTAACGTGACATAAAAAACAAAAGCCCCACCACTATCGTGGAAGGGCTTTGCGCGTGTTGAGGTCGGGAGCGGATTCGAACCGCTGTAGCAGCTTTTGCAGAGCTGAGCCTAGCCACTCGGCCACCCGACCAGTTTTATGTTGTCAGGACCCGCTTCAGGATCCGGTGATTTACAACGAAGGGCAAATATAGGGGTTTATTACTTTTTCTTTTCTTTATTGCTGTAGTATACAGTTTCCATCCACAAATAGCTGTGCACCAGGGGTATTATCTATCAATATAGCCCCCGATACCCCGGGATTGCCTTCTACGGTCACATTCTTGAGTTTCACGGTACCCGGATTATAGATGGCACCTCCCGTCATGGACGTCCCGGCTATAATTTTCATCCCCAGCAATTCTACCTGCACTGTATTGACAATTTCAAAAACACGCACACCACTTCCGGTGATGTTGATGCCACTTCCTTCCGCAAGGATCACCAGGTTTTTGTCAAGCAATAATGGTGCCGATCCAATATTGATGGTCTGCCCCGAAAGCAACCCCGCCAGCCTGATCGTGTCCCCTGCATCAGCACATGCTATAGCAGCCGCCAGCGTGCCGTTGCCCGCACCCACGGTTTGATTGACTGTAAGCTGGCAACCTAAATCTCCACATACCTTCAATCCCCAGGATGTAAGACTCCCTCCATCACTATTCACGAGGTCCTGGACTTTTAATTGCCACAATCCTTCAGCTTGTTTTCCGTCAAAAAAACTCAATAGATTATCAGGCTTATAGGTTAGACCATTTGTTGGCGGACAAGGCCAGCTATTGTTGGCGGCTTCATCATCAAATTGAATATTGAAATTATCGTGACTGTCACATGGTCGGTCCCAAATGATTCGTTCAGAACCGTCCGGTGCTATCAATGTAAATCTCAGATCATCTACCCATGAGTGCGATCCCATCAGGTTGATCACGTTTACATCGCTGATGACCATTTCTATAGGACATGAAAAATCAGAATACACCGTAGGTGTGCCACTCGAAGGAATTGGCACCGGTACATCAGCACTCATTAAAGCAAAACAAGAGGTTGTTGTAAAATTAAAAACAGAAGACCAGGCGCCAGTACCACATGAATTGATGCCCCGCACCCTCCAATAATACTGCTGAGCTATGATGAGTGGTGATGTGACATGAAACATGTCTGGAGCCGTAATGCCAGATACTACAAGGTTGACAAACATATTATCATAAGCCAATTGGTATTCATATTGTGTAGCACCGGCCTGAGTTTGCCAATCTAAAATTGGTGTGATGACTGCATCCGTAGAATTGTTTCCCGGACTTATCAGGGTGGGTGCTGTCGTAGGTTGCGATAAAAGAATAATGGTAAAAACAGAATCCTTGATTCCTGTAGAACTGGATGCACGAACGATCGGTGTGTAGGTTCCAAACAATCCGGCAAGATTTGAAATCGTCAGTATGCTATTCGAACCAGGATTGACCATTGTTGGATTAAACGAAACAGTTGATCCCGGAGGTTTATTGATAAGACTTAGCGATACCGGATCTGAAAAATTAAGAAATTGTCCAACTTCGACAATGGTCTGTACTGATCCATCATTACATTCCGAAACAGTTTTAGGATTTAATTGTATTGTGAAATTAGGCAGGTTTTGCAGGATAGTAATGTTGGCATTGTTGATATCAAAAAATATATTATTCGATGCTTTCACCATTACTCTACCTGTAGATGTGATACCTGCCGGAATGATCACCATTGCTGATCCATCGTTCGGTTCATTTGTGTCCAATGTCACAGGATATGTCATGCCACCGTCAAGGGACAAAAAGATATCCACATTGGGACAGCTTACAGGAGAAGCTGTTGTATTGGCTACATTCCAGGTGATGGTTACACTATCACCTTCTAGCCATGAAGTCGGAGAATTTTGGGAAGTAATAACAAATGGTCCTGCATTTGAGTTTGTCGTCACCGTCACATTGTCTTCATCTGTACATCCGGCGATCTGGTGATAATCTCTTATTGTGGCTTTAAATACCATTGATCTTGATACCGATGGCAACACTTCCCACGTAGGAGAGATGTTTTGTATGAGATCTTGTAACCTTGGAAAATATCTTTGAGGAATGGATGCCGGACTAAAACTTCTGAACATCGGACCATCTGCATCATTAGGAGCAGGTGGTTCGGTGGAGGTTCCTTCTAGGTCATATTGTTCCCAGCAATAGGACAGTGGATCATTGTTGGGATCTGTAGCGCTTGCCGTCAGGACAAAAGGTGTCGAAATAGGAATCGTGTAATTAGGAACATTAGCAGCATTGGGTGCGTCATTATTAAAAGAAATAAAACCGGCACAACTTGTTGACGAAAGTTTGTTTGTAATCTGAAGCAGACTTCTTGCGTGAAAATAATCATCGCTGTTTGGCTGTATGTTTTGTAAGCCACAAATACCTGCATAGGCCATGATCGTGCTGCCACTGCCGGGTTCATACGCAGATTGAGCTGATCTGTTACCACCACCACAACTGCCGGCTGTTCCATTAAACGTGTGGCTTGCTCCAAACTGGTGGCCCATTTCATGCGCGATGTAATCAATGATATAGGGATCACCAACAGGATTGGATGAGCCTGTCACACCACCGGCTTTAATCATATTGTCGCATATAGCACCAAGAAAAGCCACTCCCCCGCCCCCTGTGCTGAATACATGCCCGATATCATAGTTTGAATTACCAATAATACCATCTAGTGTTTCCTGGTTTTCACCAAGCATTGCTCCTCCATCTCCATTAGTATATGGATCTCCACCTGGATCATAATAGAAGACATCATCCGTATTATCGACTAGTAATAACCTTACCGTAAAATCTGCTTCATACACATCATTGACTCTGTTAATGGCTGTCACCACCTGTGCGAGTACTAGTGCGGATTGAGATGGAGATGTTGCGCCGAAAAAATTACTGTATTCTCCGGTAGTCGCCACAGCCAGGCGATAGCTTCTGAATGCACAGTCACCTACCACTCGCTGTTCATACTGATCTCCTCCGTGCAAAGATTCTTCTGCAATGCCACATGACCAGTCTGTCTCCTTTAAATATGTATTGGCACGATAGACGATACGATGCGCCATATCATTACGCTGAAAAGGATCGATGTAGGTCTTACCCTCAAGGTCGCTGATCACTGCACGGAATCCATTGACTGTCCAGTCCGCCCGAATGGTCCTGTAGGGATTCGATATGGATACCCCCCTGAATGTTTTGATGTCGGTGTATTGCGCTGCAAGAGGCGCTTCCATCATATCATATTGAACTATTCTGAATAAATCCATTGTGCCATCTGCCAGCCCAATCATAATGATGGTGTTACTTGTGGTTGGAGGTTGTGTATATTCATATGGTGCTCCCCATAGCAACGTTTTCATTTTTACATAATCCATGTGGTAGGTGATGCACTCCTGAGGAGTGATATCCCGCCTGCCTGTGACGATTATACTCTGAGGATCAACGGGTGTCCATGCCTGACCAAATGCAGTGCTTGCACAGAGAAAGAGGATGACGGGAATCATCCATAGGGAGGGTTTTCTCATATAACTATAATCTATAACCTAAAATATGCTATCTATCAGAGACATACAAAGATATAGTGATATTTTGAGGAAACCAAGGAAAAGAAAAAGAAGGATCGCGTAAAAAAGGTAGCCTAAAACCGTGAAGCAAGGTAGTGGGGCAGCATCGCTCTCCAGGTTGGCCAGTCATGGCTCATGTCAGGACCCCATACGTCAAGTTCGTGAGGTATGCCTTTGTGATTCAATAAGTTAGAAAAATTTCTTGATGCACTTGGGCTTTCATATTCTCCTGAGCCGGTCAGAATATGGATGTGTTTGGATCTCCTTAGCATCGGCAGGTAATAATCGTCATCGAGCTTTTCAAGGTAATGCATCGGGCTGTTGAAATAGACATCCTCATCAAAATACCCATCTGTGTACGAGGTCAGATCATATACCCCGCTCATGGCAATCGTCCCTGAAATAAGGTCCGGTCTCCGGAAGTATAAATTAGCTGCATGCAACGCTCCAAGGGAAGCCCCACACGTTATGATAGGCGTATCCTCGCTGGTGTTGTTTTTGATATAGGGAAGCACTTCACGGGTGATATAACTGTTAAATTGCTGGTGCCGAATGGATTTATGCCTTGGATGCATCTTGCTGTTGAGCCAGCTTTCAGAGTTGATACTATTGATCGAAAAGACCTTCACCTTGCCGGCATCGATATAGGGCTGGATCACATCCAGCAGCAGAAATCGTTCATATTCAAGATAGTCTGCAGCGGCCGTCGGAATGAGTAATAAGGCCATTCCAAAGTGGCCGTACATAGCGATTTCCATGTTCTTATTCAAGGACGGACTATACCATGCATCCAATATTCTTTCCATTTGTTCGAGGTGATTTGTGAACAGCGAAGATGGTAAAATAATTCTATCCATGGTATTGGGTATTGGCCCCCAAATTGCGCCCCGTCAGATTCTCCTCTCGGGTTGAAAAAGCATATAAGTGTCTTAATGAAGCTGATGATGGTAGGCCATCATAACAAACGTCGTGATCCTATCGGACTTCGTGATAAAAGTGTATATATTGTATCCGACGCACTAAGAAAGATTGCCCCCTATAACAATCATAGAGATTTTGGTGTTCTCTGGATATAGCCTATTCAAATAATAGTCATAAAAGCTAATTCCGTATGGGTTTATTCTGTAAAAGAATGAATATTCGGACTTAGCTTGTTCCATCCCTCTTTCTGAAACATTGATGCCGCAAGCTTTTGACCTGTGGGACTATAGATAATTATTGTCGTAATATTAAGTAATCATATTCCCCTTATATGAACACCGTTCATCCCCAATCAACGTCCAGCCAGAGGCCTGCCAAAAGAAAAAGACTCCTGCGGATAGGTCTCGCGATTATAGTTTTACTGGTTGCCTTCCGTATAGTCTTACCCTATATTGTATTAAATTTTATCAACAACCGATTGGCGAATATCGAAGGGTATTTTGGGCACGTCGCTGATCTCGATATTTCCCTATATCGGGGTGCATACACTGTCAAGGAAATCTACATTAACGTCGTGGATACATCCTCCCAAAAAGAAATACCTTTTTTCTCGGCAGGCAACATAGACATATCCATTGAATGGAAGTCCTTATTAAAAGGACAAATCGTGAGTGAACTAGAATGCCACACGGCACTCCTGAGTTTTACAAATAATGCATCGGAACCTGAACAGCTTGAAAACGACTCGAATGATTTTCGATTGATGCTCAAGACATTTACACCGCTTAAGGTCAATCGGTTTGAAGTGTTTAACGGAAGAATTGAATATCTTGATCCCTTTGCCACACCACCCGTGAAGATTTTTCTTGATAATGCCCACATCCTGGCCAACAATCTCTCCAATGTTGAAGATACGACACTATTACCTGCCACTATCTTCTCTACTGCTGATGTATATGGAGGACAACTGACATTCAATATGCGCATTAATGCCCTAGCCAAAGACCCCACCTATGACATGAATATTGAAATCAATAAAGCCCAATTGGTCAATATGAATACATTTTTCAAAGCGTATGGGGATTTTGATGTCAACAAAGGGAGTTTGGATTTATATATGGAGATCGCGGCTAAAGACAGGAAGTATATAGGTTATGTTAAGCCCGTCATTTCAGACCTGGATGTGGTAGGTCCTGAAGACAGAAAAGATAGTTTATTGCGAAAATTGTGGGAAGGATTAATTGGGATTGGTGGGGATCTTTTAGAAAATCCGAAAACTGATAACATCGTCACTAAAGTGCCAATTGTTGGGAACTACGGCGATCGTACTGTAGGTATTTGGTACGCCATTGTGGCGGCCTTGAGTAACGGGTTTATTCAATCTATTTATCCCTCATTGGATCATCAGGTGACGATTGGTTTAGTCCAGGAGGTTGATCCTGAAAAAGGAAATAAAGTCGGACTGTTCAAAAAAGTATTTGGTGGGCCGGGTTCCAAAAATGATAAAAAGAAGGAGTAGTCCTGCAGCAAATTTTTTATTAAAATTTTCTTTATGAAGTATGTTAAATTAGGCAAGACCCCTGCTGTGTTGAAATCCGCTTTTAAAAAATGGTGGTCAAAAGATCCTTTTAAAGAGAGCTCGGTCATTGCCTATGCGGCTATCTTTTCCCTTCCTGGTTTATTAGTTGTCGTGGTAACGCTTGCTGGATATTTTTTCGGACCTGAACTGGTCACCAACCATATCCATCAAAAAATTAGCAGCGTGATGGGGATAGAGACGGCAGATCAGATTCAGCAAATGATCTTATTTTCTATGCGCAGTAAGGATTCTTTCGTGGCTTCGATCATCGGTTTGATAACTATTTTGATAGGCGGTACCGGTGTATTTGTGCAGTTACAAAAATCACTCAATATCATCTGGGAGGTAGAGGCCAAGGTATTTAAATCCGGTCTGTGGAGAATGCTAAAACTTCGGCTGTTTTCGTTTGGTTTGATTCTATCAATTGCTTTCCTTTTACTCATCTCTTTAATACTAACTTCATTCCTGGCAGCAACAGGAGATTGGATTATGATGAACTGGAGCATCACTATGGTATGGCTTTTCAATGTTCTCAACTTTGTACTCACGCTTGCTTTCATCACTGCACTATTTGCAGCTATGTTTCAAATATTACCTGATGCTGAAATCAAGTGGCACTTTGTTTGGGTAGGTGCTTTTATCACTACGCTTTTATTTATGCTAGGTAAATCTTTGTTGGGTCTTTATTTTGGTACAGCAGAACCAGGATCCGGTTATGGTACAGCAGGTTCTGTTATTTTAATTCTGTTATGGACCTCCTATTCCTCCATGATTTTCTTCTTTGGTGCCGAAATCACTAAGGCCTATTCGCTTCAGTATTTCGGAAAAGTACCCGCCAATGATGTAGCCGTAAAGAAACCAGGAAGAGTGGTGTAAGACAGTGAGAAGGGTAAGACAGTGAGAAGGGTAAGACAGTGAGAGGGGTAAGACAGTGAGAGCACAGAAGGTGTGCGGCCGTTGTTGGTGTCCGCAACAACAATCTACTAAATACAAATCCGAAATACCATGCTGAATTACATTCAGCTTTCCTGCTGGTGGTGAGGACACCAAGCCAGATCCAAAAGTGAGACGGTGATTTACCGCACCTCTGCGCGTGATTCCTTCCCTGATTATTGTATAAGTCATTACTTTCACCCATTGAAAGCATAACTCATACTTCGACTCCGCTCAGTACAAGCAACCTTCACCACTCACATCTCATACTTCGACTCCGGTCAGTACAAGCAACCTTCACCACTCACATCTCACTTATGAATTCTGGACTCAAAGTCATTGCACCCGCATCTGTTTCAAATCTCGCATGTGGCTTTGACACGCTGGGTGTAGCGATAGATATTCCCTCAGATGAAATCATAGGCAAATGGGTTGATAGGCCTGGTATCAGCATCACAGCGATCACCGGAAGGAAAAACGAAATTCCCCTTGATCCGGAAAAAAATATTGCAGCCATCACTGCATCTGCTTTATTGAAACACCTGAATGAAGATGGTCGTGGACTTGAACTAAGGATGCATAAATATATTCAAGGCGGAAGTGGTTTGGGGAGTAGTGCTTCGAGCGCAACCGCCGCCGCTGTATTGGTGAATGAATTACTCAACAGGCCACTCGAAAAACGTGACCTTATTGCTTTCGCATTAGAAGGAGAGGTGATGGCCAGCGGATCAAGACACGGAGATAACGTTATCCCTGCCATGCTTGGTGGTCTGTTTCTGATCCGGGACATTCACACGTATGATTATCACAGGATTTATACCCCACGTGGTCTTTTCATGGCCATCCTGCTACCAGATATTTCTATCTCTACAAAAACTGCACGGCAGATTCTTCGTCCTGATGTTCCACTTCAATCCATGGTCCGACAGGGTGCAAATCTTGGCGCTTTTGTTATTGGTATGCACAATGGAGATCTTGACCTGATCCGAAGGTCTCTGGAGGATGTGGTCATCGAACCGCAACGCAAACATCTCATCCCTCACTTCGATACGATTAAAGAAACTGCGATGAAACTCGGTGCACTGGGTTGTAGTATCAGTGGTGCCGGCCCAGCCATTTTTGCCCTGTGCCAGGAGAAATTGCAGGCAACAGAAATTGCAGCAGCGATGCAGAAGGTTTATGATGACCATAAATTGATAGCCCGTCATTTTGCCTGCGCCCTGAATCAGGAAGGAACGGTCCTGCGATGATCATCACCCTCTATTTGTCGTATGGTTGACATAGTCATCTTCTCTAAAAACAAAAATCAGCTTTTTTTTGGCGGTCTGCTATCTTTGTTCGATGCGCACGATCTACATACTTTTCTTTCTTCTGCTGTCTTATATGCCTTCTTACGCCCAGGAATGGAAGTCTGCTACACCTCCTCCCGATTTTTATACCGATCACACCTTCGGATTTTCTATCGATAACCTGGGTTATCTGGTATCGGGCACTACAGAGTTTACCGGCCCTACCAAAGCTTTCCTTCAATTCGATCCGGTAGCTGATGCCTGGACTGCGCTTGAAGATTTTCCTGGTCCTGGCCGTGGTTATGGCATAGGTGATGTTTGGGACAGAAAGGCCTATTTTGGATTTGGTACGAGTGTTGATTCCTTGCTTAGGGATCTTTGGGTTTTTGATCCAGATTCTATGTCCTGGCGCGCGCTGGCTTCATGCCCATGTGAACCTCGTCTACATCCAGCTTTTGTAGCCAACCATGGGAAGATTTTTGTAGGTCTCGGAAACAACAATAATGGCAACCTCACCGATTGGTGGGAGTATGATATCATGTCAGATAGTTGGTCGCAAAAGCCGGACTTCCCGGACCAGCGACGCCATCACCCTTATCAGTTTGCTGTCGGTGAATACGTCTATACGGGATTTGGTCATGGAAATGGCATCTTCCGTGAATGGTATAGATATGATCCCACTCCTGAGGAATGGTTACGAATGGCGGACATTCCCGGAGAAGGTCGAGTGGCCGGTACGCAGTTTTCATATGGTGGCAAAGGTTATGTACTCAGTGGCGATGGTGATGATCATACCTCGATGGAAACAGGCGAGATGTGGAGCTATGATCCTGAGCTCAATGTATGGGATAGTCTGCCTCCTCATCCAGGCAAATCTCGTTGGGCCCCTGCATCCTTTGTAATCAATGGTGTAGTCTATCTCTACAACGGCACAGTCACCACAGATGGCGGCGGATATGCTTACGTTTCAGAGGCCTATTCCTATGATCTGAAGGAAATGGTTTCATCTCAATCAAATCCTATTCCCGCGTCGGATTATACCTTGTTTCCTAATCCGTTTTCATCGCTGATTTACATAAACGCTCTCGAGAACTTGTACGACCAATTAATCATCTACACGATGGATAATAGAATAGTTTATCAAGGTGGTTTCAGCTCACAACACGATGTGTCTCATCTACCTGCCGGAATCTATCGTATTGACATCCAGAAGGACAAAAAAACAGAAAGTATCCTTGGCGTAAAACATTGATCACCCTTTCTTACTGAAGTTCGTTCATAGATCCTGCACTGTTCGTTTCGACTACGCTCAACGACCGGAAAATCCTTCCGGACAAAGTAAGGGTAATTGCTTCGGCTACGCTCAACAATGAAGTTGCTATTTACAAACGACCCCTTTAATCCTGCTCCTTGCTCCTTGCTCCTTGCCCCTTGCTCCTTGCTCCTTGCCCCTTGCCCCATCCAGATTTTTTTACAAAATCTGTCTCCCCTGTGTTTCTCCACTTCGTTGCTTTCAGCAACATGGCTCCGAAAACCCCGGGGTTAATAGTTCACGCTGATAGTTGAAAATTTCCACTGCTCCCTGTTCCTTGTTCCTTGTTCCTTTTTCCTTGTTCCCTGCTCCTTGCTCCTTGATTTCTGCTCTCTGCTCCTTGCTCCCTGCCGGCAAATACATATCTTTAGAGAATGGTCAAACCACCCATGATTGCTCTCTTCTGCATGATGACGCTCTTGGGCACATCGCAAGAAAATACATTCCGTGTGATGACCTTCAACATCCGACTTCCGAACCCAAGTGATGGAATTAACTATTGGGATCATCGTCGTCCACTTGTAGCTAGCACCATCCGTTATCATGAAGCTGATATCATAGGCGTACAGGAAGCTTTTCGAAGACAGCTTGACGAAATGGTTATGGATATGTCTGAATATGATTGGTTTGGCGTGTGTAGAATGGATGGTTCTGTCCAACCCAATCCTGACAGTGAGTTCTCCGCTATTTTGTATCGGCGGGACCGGTTTGAAAGACTTGAAGGAAATACATTCTGGCTTTCAGAAACGCCTGATGCTGTCGGTTCAAAAAGCTGGGATGCCGCCTTTCCCCGCATTGTGACATGGGCGAAATTCAGAGACAAAAAATCAGGGAAACTCTTTTTTTACTTCAATACCCATTTTGATCACGTAGGAGAAAAAGCTCGTTCTGAAAGTGCAATGCTTTTACGCAGACGGATGAATGAGATTGCGGGTGAAGCACCCGTGATACTCTGTGGCGATTTTAATAGTACTGATACCAGCACAGCATACCTGCTATTGACAAATGATCAATCTCCATATCGCATGACAGATGCCATCCGGGTGTCAAAGACTCCTCATCACGGTCCGCTTGGAAGTTTCTCTGGGAGTTTTACATTGCCGGGGGTGGGGGACTATCGAATTGACTTTATTTTTGTAGGAAACAATATCACCGTCTACAAACACGCTATTCTTTCTGATTCGTGGGACGGACGACTTCCTTCTGATCACTTACCTGTTTTAGCTGAGGTTTGGATTGATTAGTGGTCGGGTAAAACACGACCTTACGGATAGTTTATGAAATCATTACGCTCTCTTATCTTATTCGGTGCATTGCTCGGTATCCTCTTTTGCAGTTACCATATTTATGCTGTTGAACAACAGCGGCGTGTTTTAAAAGAAGATCTGATTGAGCTTTCAAAGATTAAATACGGGCTGTTCAGTGTAGATGAATGGAAAAAGATTCTTTCACAAATCATCAGTAAAAAAATTGAAGAACTAAATTTTTCTTCAGATCAAAAGGTAGAAATGAAATCTAAAATTTCTGCCTTCCTTAGCAAAACGATTGAGGAGATGGAAGTACGTTTTCATCAAGAAGAATCAAAATCGTTGGGGGGGTGGTTAAAAATTGGCGTTGCTGATTTAACCGGAATGTTTGATCATATAAAAAAGGATGTCCCCATTTATACCGAACAAATCCTTGACTTCCTGAATGATCCGGGCAACAGGGATAAAGTCAAGGGGTATATCATGGACAAGCTCTCTGAATATACCGACAAGACCTTTGCCAAAATAGATTACACCGAACACAATCGCATTCTGACGCTATACGGATTTGGTGACCAGCATCAAACTATCACTGGATTGCACACCTCCCTGAATGATCTTACGTTACAGTCCCGCAATTATATTATAGGGTTGTTTTCGATAATAGGTTTGTGCATAATAATGCTGATCGTTTCAGTGGCTCCCGTGAAAACGGAGTTTCTCCTGTATACAATGATTTGTTTTATCCTCCTGCTCTGTGGGCTCTTGCTGCCAATGATTGAAATCGATGCGCGGATCGAACAAATGAACTTTATGTTACTTGGGGAACAGATCTCATTTACCGATCAGGTGTTGTATTATAAGAGCAAAAGTATCCTTGAGGTTGTCCGGTTGATGCTGATGCAAGGGAAGACGGATGTGTTGGCGGTCGGTTTCCTTGTTTTATTGTTTAGTGTACTTTTTCCTGTTGCAAAATTGATTTCGTCGTTGGCTTATCTCTACCATCCAAATCTCCATGACAATCGGTTGATTCGCTTTATGGTTTTCAGGACAGGCAAATGGTCTATGGCCGATGTGATGGTGGTCGCCATCTTTATGTCCTACATCGGCTTTAGTGGCATCCTCAGTGAGCAGCTCAATCAACTGGAAGGACTCACCAATAAACTTGATATCCTCACGACCAATAAATCCTCTTTGCAGATCGGGTTTTTCTTGTTTACGTCCTTTGCAATTTTTAGTTTGCTGGTATCTCAACGGCTTCAGAATCGCAAAGCTTAAATGCACAATTCATATATTATAATAAGAGGATGTCTAGTGTTATAGTAATTGCCAAGCTGTCTTATCTCCCGCAGTCCGCTTTTTTATTTCATCCGCTTTGTGCGCTGAGCCCAAAAACTTTCTATTTAAAATTAATTATCTTTTTGGTTCTTTCTTTTTCTTTCTTTTGTATCCTCACTCCGCTAATGAAATGAATTTTTAATATCTAAAGCACGGTCATTATGGCTCATAAATTATTATTTGCATTAGCTTTCTTCTTTGTGACATCCTCTTATGCCACTACCTGGAACGTAGGCCCTTCCAGAACCTACACCTATTGCAGCCAGGTAGCTCCGCTGGTCCAGCATGGGGATACAATTCTAATAGACCAGGCTATCTACATCAATGACCCACAGGTCATCTGGAACAAGAACAACCTCTATATTGCCGGCAATAGCGGTAGACCTCGTCTGGAAGCCGGAAGTATTATCGCTAACGACATGAGCAATGGCAAAGGCATCTTTGTCATCAGCGGTTCGAATGTGCATGTTCACAATATTGAATTCGCAAACGCGGTGGTCCAAGACAATAATGGTGCCGGCATCCGGCAGGAAGGAGCCAACCTGTGGGTCTCCAACTGTAGATTTGTAGGAAACGAAATGGGAATCCTGGCAGGTAATATTGCTGATTGCAAAACAACCGTAGAATATTGTGATTTTTTCAATGGAGGAAGCGCTCTGAACCCAGGGTATCAACACAATATTTATATCAACCACATTGATACGCTGGTCTTTCGCTACAACTACACTCATGATGCCATTGCCCAAGGGCATGAACTAAAGAGTCGCGCAACTTATAATTTTATTCTTTACAACCGCATATCTAACGAACTCAGCGAAGACAGCCGCACCATTGATCTTCCAAATGGAGGAACAAGTGTTGTAGTAGGAAACATAATTGAACAGGGGCCCAATTCTGCAAACAGCAATTTGTTAGGATATGGTCTGGAAGGTTTGACGAATAATGCTCCTCACGCCCTCTATTGCTGCAGCAATACGTTTATTAATAAAAAATCCACCGGTAGTTTTATCCAGATAGCTAATGGTACGGAAACCTTCTTTGTCAAAAACAATGTATTCGCAGGTGCAAAAACCGGTGGCTTATTTATCGGCTCGGCGACTGTGTTGGATTCATCGCACAATGCCATTAATAATTCACTGGATGTTTTTGTTTTTACAAATTCTGATGATTTTAATTATCGTCCATTAGCTAACTCTCCTCTCGTAGATGCTGGTATATTTTTGACTGACCAAGTACTTGGATATCCTCTCTTTCCAACGCTTGAATATATAGATACCTGCATGTTCGATGCCAGATCTGTTGTTGGTTTGCCGGATATTGGAGCGTATGAATACTCTTTTCCTCTAAATACTTCCGATGAGAAAGATATTGACATCTCTATATACCCCAATCCAGCTTCAACACATCTTCAAGTTGAATTAGATATAACTTCTTATACGCTTGTGGTCGCAAGGATCTTTAATGATATCGGTCGCATTGTAATCCAGCATCCATTGAATTCAGAAAAAACCAACATTGACCTTTCTGGATTAAATCCTGGATTTTATTTTATTTCCATTCATGCAGATGAAAGGTGGGTGGTCAGAAAAATAATAAAACTCTAGGCCGCTTCAAATTAATCTATGACGATTAAAAGCTTGTCCTGTTGTGTATAAATAAGCCCCATTCCCCAAGATGGTTGGTGGCATAACTAAACTGAAACAAAAAGTTATTATACATCAGAAGGGTTACTGCCGGACCGCCGCCATATAGCCATCGGTTGGCCAAAGGGTTGACAGCGCTTGAATATGGATCGTTTGCATATCCTGCCTCTCCAAGCAGTGATATGTACAGCGCATAAGTCACATTTCTGAATTGTTCAACGGGCATAAATTTCCCCAGGTTAGTTTGCTTCTCTAATAATTTATAGGCTAGTTGATATTTGCCAAGAACGAAGTCCAGGCCATCGACAATATATAATTCATACCCGCTGACATACTTTACACCCGATCCCATACCTCTGTAATAAATATAGGAGGGTTCATGCCTGGTCAGGCTATACTTAGCAACAGTAGATATCCTGTGTTGGAATCTCCGGCCTGTGGTGGTGTTCCACTCGAGTGAAAGCGAGCTGATAAGCGCATCTTCATCCGCACTTTTTCTCAGTCCGATTTTTTCGAGCTCTGCAGATGTCTTAAGTCCTTTGGAAGGAAATATTTTTAAATCACGGTCATCATATTCAAAAGCGAGCCTGAGGGAAAAAAGACTGTGCGTACTGTCGGCGTTACTGAAATAATCTGGATTGTAATCGGTGATGACTTCACTATCAACGTTGATGTGCTGAAACTTCAATGCGGCCTCATATCTTAAAAAGATCGATGGTCTGTAAAATGTTCTCAGTTGTCCTTCCCATCTTTCCTGCAATCTTTGTTCATCCAGGCGTACAAACTCTTCCCGGTTGTCTACTGTAGCAACACTGATCTCTTTGTTGATGCTATGCACGAACGAAGTAGAAACGCCTACACTTTGGGCTTTATTGAGATAGGGTAATCTGTATTCAATTTCCTGTTTTGGTGTGTAGCCAAACTGAATATTTGCCTTCAGCTTGTCATTGCGACCGGTAAAGTTGAGCCAGTCAAGTCGGGCACCCAGGTTGATCCGATCAAGGCTATGGTTGTACGTCGTCCACCAGACGTTGAAATTCCGGTCGGCAAGATCAAGGATGGGTACTGCATAGATATACCATGATTCTTTGAGTTCAACGGAGATATCCACCAGGTTATTTTGTGTATCCCATTCAGATATATTGACACCAACCTCATTAAATATGCCCAGGTTGAGCAGATTGTTTCGGTTTCGTTCAAGGACTAATCCAAGATCATTCTGCAGAATTGTATCCCCCACCTCAAAGGTAAGTTCGCGGTGAACAATAGATGATTTGGTGCGCTTTAGCCCTGTAATAGTTATATGCTGAACGGTAACCGTCTGGCTAAAAGAGAGCTCAACAAAACAAAATAATCCTGCAAGGAGGAAAGGTATCCGCCTGAGTTCCCGCATCAGACATTGAGATAGTGCAAAAACGCGTCGTAATGATCCTGGAGGCTTTCAAAATATCCTTCTTCAGAGAAGGTCGCCTTGATCGTATACCCAAAACGCTCTAAGGTGGCTTGTAGGTGCTGGATTTCCTTTTGATTGGTCTTGACTGTGAGGTACATCATTTTGGTCCCTTCGTCATGCGTCAGAAACGTACTCAGGACGACTGCATTTTCGCTTTCAATAATTCTGGAAATCTCCGCAAGGCTATAATCCGATTTTTGGAGCTCAAAAACGATGATGCCACCTGGCTCAGAAAAGGAAAAGCTGCGCGCATAATATTGAATCAGGTCTTCCAGGGTAATCAGGCCGAGGTAATTTTCTTTCTGATCTACTACCGGTATCACGGTGAGTTTGTGGTCAGCCATTACACTCATGACCTCAAACAAGTGGTCAGTATCGCGGACGCGAGCTTTGTTCAGCCCTAGTGAAAAAGAACCAATAGGCTCATCTATCGGGCTGGTCGTGATATCTTCTTCCGAAATAGTACCCAGTAATTGCTCGTTGTTGACGATCGGGAGGTGCTTGAGATGATATACCTGCAGATACGTCAGCGCTTGCTCCCCTGTATCAGAGGTGCGTAACGGATGTATAAGGTGTGATATAAGCTCTCTGGCGATCATGCCTGATGGGTTTTATATTTATAAGACGAAAGATTGTGCCAAATGTGGCGTCTGTTAATCTTTATTTAACGTGTAAGCTTTCTTTTTTCGATCGCAAACTCCTGTTCGGAGAGCAATCCACGGTCTCTGAGCTCAGCCAGGCGTTTCAGTTGAGCTAACAGTACATCGTCCTTTATTGTTTCTTCCTTAGGGTTTTCCTGAACTTGGGCGTCCTCCGTTATGATCGCCGGCAATTCAAGTCGGTAACCATTTTTCTGGAAATCATCAAACTGATCCTGTATCCTGACAAAGGCGAGATCATCATGTGATTTGAGTTTTTCAAAATCATTAAACCCAAGTGAAACCGCCCGATCGATGTGTATATACGCTTTGTCTACCTGTTCGGTAAGTGAGTATGCGCAAGCCAGGTTGAAATGAAGCGAGATATCCTTAGGATGAATCTCAAGTCCTTTGTTAAAATCTTCAATTGCCCCCTCCAGGTCAAACTCCTTGTATTTTTTGATTCCGTTCACTTTATAAGGGTTTTGAACCCCTATTGACGGAACCTTCATATTTCTAGGTAGCGCTGTGGTTCTGGCGCCTTGACGGGGTTGGGCTACAGGTGGATAGCCCTGCTGCATTCTCCGGTTGTAGATCGGTGGCACCATTCCTTGCTGGGCATTATACTTCCGGTCAAAATCCGCTTCATTCATACTAAAAAACACAATCGCATCAATCAGCCCCATTATGCCTGTGACAATACCAAGTGATATGATGGTCAGAAAAACATATAAAATCCCGAGTCCTACCTGTCCAAGGTAAAACCGGTGTACCCCTGCCCATCCAAGAAAAAAGGCGAAAAGCCCTGCTGTGGTTTTACTTCTCATGAAGCGTTTCTAAAGTAGCTTGTAATGATAATCAATTTCAGCAAAGGTCGAAATTTTTGATGGCGTTTTATCAGCCGATTGGTACTTTGAGAACACTACCCTTTTACCACAGGAAAAGAATCAATGCCACCTAAACCAAAAACCACTCTTTCTTACTTCCTATCCTTGTTCGTGTTTCCTTGTGCTCAGACCGTGTATTTACAGGTCAACACAGCAATATCATCCGGGTAAGGTCTAGAGCCCCGGAACTGGTCTACTTTTTGCATAAGCACATCGTTCAGGGCTTCCGCAGATATGACTTTGTCAGCGCCTTCAAGAATAGCCATGAGCTGTGTATCATCGAAGTACTGGTCCAGATCGTTCATGATATCTGTAAGCCCATCTGTACAAGCAAATAAAGTACCTGGGTGCGTAAGGCTAACCTCCCCCATCTGTATTTCAGGTAAAGTATCGAATGCACCGATAATAGTACACCCGCTTTCCAGCCTGGTGATGATGCCGTTTTGGATCAAAAAGGGTGGATAATGTCCCGCATTGATATACTGAAGGGTATTCGTGCGAAGGTTGAGCTCCCCAATAAAAAGAGTGATAAACCTGTCGCTACGTGTAATCCGATAGACGGCTTCATTGAGCGCGAAAACAAAGGTCTCGAGGTCCCTGTATTGATAAATCAGGCTTTGAAGAATAGCCTGAAAATTAGCCATCAGTATAGCTGCTGACACCCCTTTACCGCTGATGTCTGCGATACAAAAAGTCAGCCGTCGTTCGTCGTATTGGATAAAATCAAAATAGTCCCCTCCTACAGTAAAGTGTGGTTTATAGACAGTAGCCATTTCAAAAAACTGGCTTTTTGGAAGGTGGTCAGGAATAAGCATTTGCTGGACACTGCTGGCCAATTCCATATCACGGGCAAAACGCTCCTGTTCAATTTGCTTTTTAAACAGTCGTTTATTTTCAATCGCTACGGCGATAATATTGGTAAACGTGGTAATAAACTGAATACGGGTGTATTCATCGGAGTCAGAGCGGATACCCCCAACCAGCGCAAAAGAGATCGCATTCTTTTTGTGATAGACCGGGATGACAAGATCAAAACCCTGAAGCACTTCCGGGTCGGTTTCTGTAATCCGTTGTGTTTTGGTATATCGCTTCAGGATGGGGCCCAGGTCATCTCTGGAAGCCAACTGCTCGGCTTGTAGGTGGGTGGCACATTCCCAAAGATCCTCGTGTTTGAAAAACAAAGCCATGCGCTTGATGCCCATCTCCCAACCGATAAATGATTTATACATGCTGTAGAGTTCGGGAGCAGCCACATTATCATTGATCGCCTGCGTAATAGTCAGCAGGCTATTGATCTGCAGCTGTTTTAGGCTGAGCTCCTGCTGTAGTTTTTCAATACTAAGCTGCCCTGTTTCGTTCATAGGATGGTGTCCATAAATTGCACTGGCAAGGTAATTCAATTTTTTCTAATGTTTTTGGCGGCTTGTCAGCCTTTTCCTTCGGGCCTATATGGTTTTCAACCTTTTAACCGGATTCTTTCATCTACTTTTCTTGGGATTAACAAACCCCCTTATTTGGCGACAAGCATAAGTCCCGAGCTATAAACGTTTATTACCTATGTTTGCAAATCCAAACCAGGTATAACCTTGCTTACGCTCGACCGATATATCATCCGAAAATACCTGAGTACGTTTTTCTTTACGGCTTTACTTTTCTCCATTCTGGCTATTGCCATCAATTTCAGCGAGCATATTGAAAAGTTCGTGGACAAGCCCGTGACCAAAAAGGAGATTCTCTTTGATTATTACCTCAATTTTATCCCTTATATCAACGGTTTGTTGTGGCCTATTTTTTCGTTGATTGCCGTGATTTTTTTTACCTCCCGCCTGGCACGCAACACGGAGATCGTCGCTATGCTCAATGCTGGTATGAGTTATAATCGTTTTTTGCGCCCATACCTCATCACCTCTTTGTTTCTAGCAGGATTATACCTCCTCGGCAATCATGTCTTCTTTCCAAAAGGAAATAAAACCATGATGACTTTCGAGAATAAATATATTTTCCTGGGCAACTATAAGGTAAAAAGCAGCAACATTCATTTGTTTATCGGCCCCGAATCCAAGGTTTATATTTCCAATTACCTCACGAATGACAGCAGTGGTACCGGGTTTCGGCTGGAACAATACGATGACCTTAAGCTGACTTTTTTATTACAAGCCAAAAACTTTGAATATATGCGTGATTCAAAAAAATGGCGGTTACGGGATTATGAAACCCGGCGATGGGAAAACGGAAAGGAATATTATACCTCTGGAAAGGGGATGAAGTTGGATACAGCCATTGCTTTATACCCTTCTGATTTTGTCTACTACACCAATGACAAAGAAATGATGACTTCGTCTGAGTTACTGAATTTTATACAATATGAACAGGAGCGGGGTATAGGTTTTTCACGGATTATGCGATCCGAGTATCATCGAAGATGGGCAGAACCTTTTACTATTGTGATTCTGACCATCATCGGTGCCAGTATTTCTTCTCGCAAACTCAGAGGGGGTATGGGCTTAAATCTGGCCTTCGGCGTAGGGATTGGTGCCTTGTTTGTTTTTTTAAGCAAGTTTGCCCTTACCTTTTCCACCAATCTGCACATGAATCCAATGCTGGCCATGTGGCTCCCCAATCTTGTTTTTGGTAGCCTTGCCGCTTACCTGATTAGAAAAGCGCAGAAATAAGATTTACTGTGTTCTGCTCTCACCTATTTACTTTTGCAATTGCCTGCGGGCCTGACATACATGGTTAATCAATGGACACTTAAGTTACTCTTGCTGCCGCTGGCCATTTTATATGGTCTGGGTGTTGCGTTACGTAATGGTTTGTATGCTGTCGGTTTGCTGAGAGGTGTTTCGTTTAGTCTTCCTGTCATAAGTATCGGGAATCTTACTGTTGGTGGAACCGGAAAAACACCTCACACCGAATACCTCATTCGGTTGCTCCATGAATATCTTCCACTTGCTGTTGTAAGCCGTGGTTATAAACGAAAAACCACTGGATATCTGGAAGTGACCCCGGCGCTCGATGCTTCCCAGGCTGGTGATGAACCTCTTCAATATAAACGAAAATATCCTCACGTTGCGGTAGCAGTAGCAGAGAGCCGGAGTTTTGCTATTCCTCAGGTGATACGATCCAATCCGGCCACAAAAGTCATCTTGCTTGATGATGGTTTCCAGCACCGCGAAGTAGAACCGGGTTTGAATGTTTTACTTACAGAATATAACAGGCTATACACCAAGGATTGGTTGCTACCGGTCGGACGACTGAGGGAATGGCGTAGTGGGGCCATTCGTGCTGATATCATCATCGTCACCAAATGTCCTGATACACTTTCATCCACCGAAATGAGTGAGATCAGAAAAGCGGTTATGAAAAAGGAAGAACAACAAGTGTTTTTTAGCCGGTACCGATATGGTCTTCCGTATAAAATGTATGGCGCGGGAGAACGCATGGCCCTTCACAAAGATCTTGATGTACTCGTCGTCGTAGCTATCGCTGGCACAGAATATTTACTCGAATATGTGGATACCCAAAGTGGTGATGTGCATATGTTGGAATATAATGACCATCACCCGTTTTCAAATTTTGATATCGGAGATATTGAGCGACACTTTAAGCTGATGCCCGAAGGACGGGAGCGAATTATTCTGACAACTGAAAAAGATGCAATGCGCCTGGATACACACCGTGATTTGCTCAGACAATTATCTCTACCCATTTATATACTACCTGTCGCTGTACAATTTATCGGGGATGGCCCGGATTCTTTTGATAGTAGTATTAAAGAATGGCTTCTTAACTTTAAGCGGTAATGAAAATCACATCCATTCACAGCATTATACTCTGCCTGTCACTTATGATTTGTTGGATGTCAGCTTTAACCGCCCAAAACATCCTGACCGATATGGACCATGATGCCCATCGCGTCTATGACAGAATGATCATCGTGAGTGGTGGTGGAGATTCCTCTTTGCATTCAGCCATTCAACCTTACTGGAGAAACGATCTCATTACGCTTGCAGATTCATTTTTACGCTACACGCAAAATCCAATATCAAAACATCAGGCGCAATCCATCTATGATCAGAACAATGAATTTGTAAATCCCCTTTCTGATCAGTTTGCGCCAACCAAACACTTTACGGATTCATTAAAGACATTTTATTATTTCACCGACAGTGTTTCTGTGCGATATCGACAAAGTAAAAATCCGTTATGGAATACGTTTTATAAGACCCCCGCCCATTTCTATGAGGTAGACGTAAAAGACTTTTATCTACGGGTCAATCCGATGATTCATTTCGCCGTTGGTCATGAAACAGAAGAAGGCGTAAACACTTTTTATAACCAGAGAGGACTTAGTCTTCGCGGTGGCATTGGGCAAAACGTTTTTTTCCAAACCAGCTTTTACGACAGCCAGGTACGATACACCAATTATATCAATCAATATACCGATAGTGTTGGGGTTATTCCTGGTGCAGCTTTATATAAAAATTTCAATAGTAAAATTTTTGATGTCTCAGGTGGCCAGGATTTTCTTTTAGCTAATGCTTATGTCGGTGTGAATCTTGGAAAATATATTGGTTTTCAGCTTGGACACAATCAATTTTTTATTGGCGATGGAATTCGTTCTTTATTTCTTTCTGATTTTTCTACCCCTTTCTTTTCGCTTAAGATCAATACCCGTATCTGGAAGTTTCATTATCAGAATATTTTTGCTGAATTGTCTGCGGATAATTTTATGTCTGTTTCTGGTTTTTCGGAAGCTATACCCAAAAAATATATGGCTGCTCATTACTTGAGCTTTAAGCCAAACAAAACACTAACGCTTGGTCTTTTTGAAACTGTTGTATTTGACCGTCCCGGTAACCAGTTTGAACTACAATATCTCAATCCCCTTATTTTATACCGCACCGTTGAAGGATGGATAGGGAGTCCAGACAATGTGATTCTTGGTTTTAATGCACGTTTTGATATGAAGAAAACAGCATCCTTTTATGGCCAGTTTGTGTTGGATGATATTTCGATCAGCAATATCCTTGATGGTCATCTTGATTGGTGGGGAAATAAATTTGGCTATCAGCTAGGAGCCAAATACATCAATGCCTTCAGGATTCCTTTCCTGGATGTACAGGTTGAATGGAATAATGTGCGTCCATACACGTTTTCACACTATGATTCCCAGGCCAATTATTCAAATTATAAACAAACCCTGTCTCACCCGCTCGGAGGCAACTTTAATGAGTGGATATTCTCCGCGCGATACCAGGCAACAAAGCGGCTTTTGTTGAAAAGCAATTTAAGTCTTGTATCAACCGGAGAAGATGTGGACAGTATTTCATATGGCAGTAATGTGATCATTCCAAACACACAACGTCCCGACGACTATGGTCATCATATAGGGCAGGGAATAAAAACGAACATCCTTTTCTGGAGTTCTGGATTACAATATGAATTGGCACATGGTATTTTTGTTGATATTAGGTATCTGGTCAGAACCAAAACAAGCGCTTTGCCCGAGCGTAATCTTAAGACTAATTTGATTCAACTCGGCGTAAGGTATAATCTGGTCCTTAGAGATGATATGTTTTGAAAGCGCTACACGCCGGATGGCCATTGGTTGCATGTGTTATCCTGTTGACTGCCCTTATTTCCTACAGAGCAATAGTGATTCCTGTTACGCATGACGAAGCAAGCACGTGGTTAAGCTTTCGTCACTACAATATGTGGTCTTGTTACGAAAACTATTTTTGTTGGCAGACTGCAAATAATCATTGGCTCAACACGGTGCTGATGCAATGGTCTGCAGGTGTATTTGGTGATCAGGTTTGGGCCCTGCGCTTGCCTAATGTGATTGCTGGTATGCTTTATTTCTCTGCTGCTGCATTGCTTTCTGTGAAATACATCCACTCTTTCTGGTTGCAGATCAGCGGTTTTTTGATGTTAACTGTGCATATTTATTTGCTTGATTTTTTTTCCTTATTTCGCGGATACGGATTGGTGGTTTGTGGCATATTATGGGGCGTTTATTTTATAATGAGGTACATCGAGCGTTTTGAGATCCGCTGGCTCATTTATTCTGTCCTTGCGCTTTTCGTTGCTGTGCTGAGTAATTTTACTGCCCTACTCCCGATGGCCGCTATTGGATTCGTTTGGTTTCTCTTGATGCTGATCAATAAAAAAGGGGGGTTACTTTTTACACATAGTTTAATTTGGATTATTGCAGCAGTGATTCTTGTGTGGTGGTCTGAATATCCGATTCGGATAATGGCAGATGCCGGAGAATTCACCTGGGGGTCAAAAAGCACGCTATCTATGATTCATAATCTGGTGGATAATCTGATGTATGGTTTTTATGATCTTAAAAATCTAGCTGTGTTCACTTTATTCTTGATTACACTTGGTTTTTTTATTGCTATTGGGGTTTTTGCTTTGGTTGTTGAGCCTCTCCATTCGAAACGGCAATTACGGATGACCCTTTGCATATTGTTTTTCACGTTAGTTTTTATTGCGCTTAATCAAATGATCACCGGATCAAACGCGCCTATAGGTAGACAGTCGCTTTTCATTATTCCCATTCTTTTTGTTCCATTAGCATTGGGGTTAAATCTGATCACGCACAAGTCATTGATATTCTCTTTTAGTGTATTGATTTCCGGTGTGTTGCTATATCATTCTTTTCGTTCTCATCCATGGGCTGCCGTCAGGGAATGGTATTATGATGCGTATTATCCCGAATTGTTTGCCTCCCTCCCAGCCTCAGATACTGTGAATAGTATTCGACTCGGCTCTTCTTGGATATTCACTCCGTCTCTTCATTTCTATCAAAAAGTTAATTTGCTTTCTATCTCCGGATTGGTGTATCAAAAACCACTTGTGATTGATTCCACTATGCAATATTATTATGTTGAAGCAGGCGATACCACCCAGATGGGAACCTTTGGTTTCGTTTTACAAAAAAGCGTTGGACCCTTTTTTCTGTTTACCAATGTTTCAAATCCTTTACGTCTTGATGCACCACTTCACTGACTTGCCTGCATTCTACTGCTTCGTTTATATATCTTCACACTCATATGAAAGCCAAAAAGTCATTTGGACAGCATTTCCTGACTCAAGAGCCCATTGCGGAAAGGATTGCATCATCTATTCGGACTGACGGCTGTGAGGTGATCGTTGAGGTGGGTCCAGGCAGGGGTATTTTAACAAAGTTTCTTTTAAGACAACCTCTGCCGGTGGTGGCAGTTGAGCTTGATTATGATCTTATCCCTTTTCTGGAGAAAGAATTTGCCGGGACAAGGCTTCAAATTATCCAGGGCGATATTTTGCGTGTCCGATTTGATGAGATCATACCGCCAAATGAGCATTTTGTTATTGCTGGAAATTTTCCTTATAATATTTCAAGTCAGATCGTATTCCTGGGCATACAACACCGGAATCGCGTTCCTTTTATGGCTGGCATGTTTCAACGTGAAATGGCAGAGCGCATTTGTTCGCCCCCGGGTAGTAAAGCTTTCGGAGTAATCTCTGTTTTGGCTCAAGCTTATTACACTCCGTCTGTTTTGTTTTATGTTAAGCCTGGTTCTTTTTCACCACCACCTAAAGTGCAAAGTGCAGTGATTTCGTTAACCCGCTATCGATCAGAAATAGAAGGTGTTCCTTTTAATACGTTACGACAAGTCGTCAAAATGGCTTTTAGCCAGCGAAGAAAAAAAATACGCAATACGCTGAAGTCCCTTATTCCTGAAGAAACACTTAAATCAATGAATCTGGTTGATCTGCGACCGGAACAATTAAGCGTAGAAGAGTTTATTTCACTCGCAAGAATTGTAGTGGATAATACGATCTGATGTTGTGGTGGTGATTGTTATACTAGCCGACGTAATTGCCTTTTACAACAAGCGCATAAAAATCATCTTCCATTTCAAGGTATCCCTGATCGTAACAGAAATAATACGTCTTACCTAATCGTGTTTTATAAACATTGGTATAGTAGTCAAAATTTATACCCAAATCAACAAGTTTCATTCTGTGCACTTTTGCTTTTCCGTTTGGATTTAGTTTTGATAAAATACTTCTGTTTTTCCGGATGGTATAATTGATTCTTCGGATATAGACAGCTATCTCCGCGTTGAGGTTGTTGTAGTGTGTAGCACGACAATGATCTGAACAAAACTGTTTGTCTCTCCGACCATGAATTTCTTCACTGCATTCTTTGCAGTACCTTTTGTGTTTTACCATTTTCCTGAAGTTTGAATTCTATATACTATAGTGTCTTCAGAAGGCTTAAATATTACCCGTTTCGCGAGATTACCAGATTTTTATTCTCTCGGCCTGATTACGGTACCATTTGCTGCCCGGTATAATGTCAAATGCATGATAGAAGCTATCCATATTGGAGGGTGCGGCTACGGCTCTGTAAAGTCCCGGCGGGTGTGGGTCGGTTTTGATTTGATTCCTCAATGCTTCAGGTCGAATCTTGGTGCGCCAGACAGTAGCCCAGGATATAAAAAACCGTTGTTCTGCTGTGAATCCATCAATTGGATCTGGTTTTCCGTGCCTTTTATAATATAATTGCAGGGCATCATAGGCTACACTTAGCCCTCCGAGATCTGCAATATTTTCTCCTAATGTAAATGTGCCGTTTAAGGAAAGGTCTTCAAATGGAAAATAGCCATCAAATTGTTTCACCAGTTCTCTGGTTATTGTCTGAAATCGTTCCCGGTCTTCAGCACTCCACCAGTTATTTAGACTTCCTTCTTTGTCAAAGCGGCTTCCCTGATCATCAAAACCATGAGTGATTTCGTGACCTATGACGGCTCCTATTCCTCCATAATTGACTGCAGCATCTGCCTCCCAGTCAAAAAAAGGTGGCTGAAGGATCGCTGCCGGAAAAACAATCTCATTAAACATTGGATTGTAATATGCATTGACCACCTGTGGAGCCATAAACCATTCTTCACGATCAACTTCCTTCCCGATCCGGTCGGCATCTCTTTTTGTTTTCCACCTAATGATGGAAATCATATTGTGCAAATAACTCCCCTTCTCTTCCTGGGGTACTATGTGGAGTGTAGAATAATCCTGCCATTTATCAGGGTAACCAATTTTAACTTTGAACGCTGCCAGTTTTTCAATTGCATACGCTCTGGTCTGCGCACTCATCCAATCAAGGCGGTTAATCCTGCTTTTAAACGATTCCAGGATATCTCCTGTCATTTCGAGTGCTGTAGATTTGGCTGTAGATGGAAAATATGTTGAAACAAATAGTTGCCCAAGTAATTCACCCAGGTTTTGGTTGATGACCCTGACAAGTCGTTCTTTTCTCGGCCTCAGGTTCTCTGTACCCTCAATTGTTCTCCCATACAAATCAAAATTTGCCTGTTCGATTGATTCGTGTGCGTAGGGAGCTGCCTGGTTAATAAGGTGAAAGGTCAGATAGTGTTGCAGGGAAGCTATTGATAACGTAACAAGGAGTTCACTTAAAAAGGAACAAAAAAACGGTTCTGTCACGATGACACGATCAGGAGGATCGGTAACCATGTTATTAAAAAAGCTATCCCAGTCCCAGCCCGGCATAAGTTCACGAAGCTGATCTATTGAATGTGGATTGTATAGTTTTTCAATTTCCCTCCTGTTTTCTTTAGTCATCATTTGGGAGGCCAGAGCTGTTTCTGTATGAAGAATATTTTCTGATGCCTCACGGGCAAGTTCGGCTGAGTAGTTTGCTTCATTCTTAAGCAATGTGGAAATATAATCAAGATATTTTTTCCGGATCTCGACTGCTTTTTCATCCTGGTCGATGTAATATTCTCTTTCAGGTAATCCCAGGCTGGCCGGTTCAATATAGGCTGCGTACCTTTTGCTATCTCCCATATCCGGATGCACGCTGAAATGTATAAGCGCGCCGAATCCCTTGGTTGAAAAATCGCCCAAAAGAGGAGGAAGATCTTTGGTACTCTTTAGGGATTGAATAAGTATAAAAAGATCGTCAAGACCTGAAAGGCGAGATTTTTCTATTTGCGGCAGATCCATACCTGATTCAAATAACCTTGCAGCTTTATTCTCTGCTGGCCCGGAAGTGGACAATTCTTCTTCCAGAATCATTAAGACTTTGTGATCTGTGTTTTTTGATAGCTCGTGGAAGCTTCCCCAAGAGCTACGGTCGGAAGGTATCTCCGTTGTGCGCATCCAACCCCCGTTGACAAATGAATAAAAATCCTTACCGGGTTGGATTGATTTGTCCAAATATTCGGTATTAATGCCCTTTGCCATGATTGAATTGCTTTCTATTGGTTAAATAAACGATACTAATCCCCGGTAGCGTCTTAATGGTGTTTAAACTTTTAAATAAATACTACTATTCTGCTCTTATTTTTAAATATAATACTCTGATTATCATTTATTTAATTTACTTATTGTCTTGTCTTTGGATGTTCTGATCTTTGTTTTAGGAGGATTGGATTATTGACCCCTTTATCTTAGACAACGTTTATTGGGATCGCACCAAAAGAAGGAATTTATTGATTTGTTCAAAGATTATGTACGATAAACCAAAATTCGGGCGAACATTTGGACCTCTCTTACTCACCAGGTCTTTGTCATATAAAATTGGTTTTATAGCTTTTTCTTGATTTCCTTTTTATTTTATGGATGTTTCTGTAGAATAGTAAAAAGACACCAAGGAGCCGTTCGCTGGTAATTTATGTGGATCGTTATACTGGATATGTTCCACGTGGAACAAATTGAATATCTTCACTAGAAAGAATGCAGGTTAAAAAAGGAAAAATTTAGAGTTGAGGAAAATCTGGCCATCCTCTTTTGTTCCACGTGGAACAATCTGTTCAAAAAAGGCTAATTTATTTCTCCTATTTGAGCTAGGAAGGCCTTTAAAAGTCTATTAAATTCTTCAGGATGCTCCATCATAGGAGCGTGACCACATTTGTCGAGGATATATAATCTTGAATCTGAAAGTAACTCATGAAATTTCTCGCCCACAAAAGCGGGTGTAATGGCATCATGTTTACCCCAGACCAAAAGGACCGGGTTTACTATCTGAATAAGTCTATCACCAACATTATGGCGGAGGGCTGATTTAGCAATTGCTATGACCCTGATGGCTTTGTTCCGGTCATTCACTATATCATATACCTCATCCACCAGATCTTTAGTGGCCACCGCTGGATCAAAAAAAGTAGTTTCTGTTTTCTTCTGTACAAAATCATAATTACCCCTCTTAGGAAATGTACTTCCCAGCGGAGCTTCAAACAAACCCGAACTTCCTGTAAGGGTCATGGATTTTACTATCTCTGGTCGGGCCAATGCAAATAATATAGCAACATGTCCTCCAAGGCTATTACCAACCAGGTTGACTTGCTGATACCCTTTAAATTGGACAAATTCTTCTACATGGTTAACCAGACCCATTACTGATAATTTCCTAAGTGGTAATTCAAAAATGGGTAGCATTGGAACCACAACATTAATCTTACCTGCAAAATGGTCTATAATAGTTGCAAAATTGCTAAGAGCTCCAAATAGACCATGCAAAAGTAATAATGTCCTCTCCTCTCCTGGATTTGACTCTATGTACTTAAATCCACTCTCCTCCTTAATGTAATATTCCATATACGGGATGGTAAATTGCTTATAAAGATATACTTATATCTATAGCGATCGTATCTCTTTAACTGGTTTAAACCTTATGTTGATATAGAAAAGAAATGTTAGAAAAAGTATTCCTACACTTTGATGAAGTGTGCCGTAGAAAACGGGAATAGATCCCTTACTCCCTACTAAAGTAAATATACCTAACAGTACCTGAACAACAATAATGCCAACAAGACTGTAAGCTACCCATTGCACATTAACCGTCTGTATTTTGAGCCATCTAATACTAAAAACTATAATAAACAAAGAAATCAGATAGCCCATATATCTATGTATCACCTGGACCAGAGCAGACATAAATCCTGACTGATCATAGAATAACACAGAATCCATATTCCATAATGACCTTTCAAATAACATATCCGGAATCCACATATCATTCATCATTGGCCAGGTAGGATAATTTAATGCTGATTTCATACCTGAAACAAACCCACCGAAACAAACCTGTATAATCCCAAGTACTATCAATATTTGGATACCTTTTTTACCCACACTATCTATGGGCAAATACGTAATCCCCTTTTCTTTAATCCAGGTATAAAAAAGTAAGATAAATAAGGATATACCCAAGGATAGATGAATAGTAAGCTTATAGGCATTAACCCATGGACGAGTCGTCAAACCAGATGCTACCATTATCCAACCAAATACTGCAGCACAAGCAGCAATCAAGACAACCACTCCCAGACGCCGTATTGTTTCTTTGCTTAATGCATTAAACCAAATGAATAATAGAAAAGGAATAAGGAACACAAAACCCATTGTTCTTGCCCACAACCGATGAATATATTCCCAAAAGAAAATAAATTTAAAATCAGGCAACGACATCCCTTTGTTGATCTTCTGATACTGGGGAGTGCTTTTGTAAAGATCAAAAGCCTTGTGCCACTCCGCTTCGTTCATCGGAGGAATAGTCCCGGTAACGATTTCCCATTTCGTAATACTCAATCCAGATCCAGTCAATCGAGTCACTCCGCCAATCATAATCTGAAAGAATACCATGACCACTCCTACAAAGAGCCATACCAATACCCAATTTCTAAGCTTTAGTCCTGTGTTATTCATCTGGGTCAAAGATAGCTGAAGTTGATTTTTATCGTCATGGTTGATATTGATGATCTTTTAAAGAATATACAATACCTATCATCATCATTAAGGGTGTGAATACGTGGATATTATTTTTCAACTATGATATAATAAGAATAACTCTCTTTTTTTGCACGTCAACTAACATTGTTGTTAACATGTTAATTAATTGATTATCAAATATATATATACATTATTAGCAATACCCTATAAAGTGTATATAAGTGAAAATGTTTAATAATATTTTTTTAGATATGTTGGTAAACTATCTCTGTATAGGTGTTTTAAGTTCAGTTGTGTTTACATTTTTACACAGCGTCAGCTAAAACAATATTTATTCACATTGCATATACATAATACGCACACCAAATGTTGATAAATTATTTTTCACCACCACTGAAAACGCTATTATTATACGTTATGATTAGCTTTAATGTTTATAAATATTTCGTTTTTTAAATACCAGTCTTTACATGAGGGCGATAATTCAAAGGGTTAGTTCGGCTAGCGTACAGAGCAACGGATCCGTAACCGGGTCCATCGAAGCCGGGCTATTAATTTTGCTAGGCATTGGAAATGAGGACCAAAAAGAAGATGTTGAATGGATGGCAGATAAAATATGGCAGATGAGGATTTTTCAGGGTAGTGATGATAAAATGAACCTCAGCATTACAGAAGTATATGGACAAATATTAGTTATCAGTCAGTTTACTTTGTATGCCAGCTCAAAAAAGGGCAATAGACCCTCTTTTCTGGGTGCAGCCAGGCCAGAGGTGGCTATGCCGCTCTATGAACATTTTAAATCCTATCTGACGAAACAAACAGGACAACCAATAGCATCTGGTATTTTTGGAGCGGATATGAAAGTAAGTCTTATCAATGATGGACCCGTAACGATCATACTTGATAGTAAAAACAAAGAATAATGACTCTACAGGAAGCGCAACAAAAAGTTGACTATTGGATACAACATTATGGAGGAGGTTATTTTGGAGAGCTTACGAACCTCGGAATACTAACAGAGGAAGTGGGCGAGCTGGCCCGTTGGATGGTTCGGAAATACGGGGATCAGTCGATGAAGCCTTCAGAACAAAATATAGATACGAAGGAAGCGATTGAAGATGAGTTGACAGATGTATTGTGGGTTTTGATATGTATGGCTAATCAAATGAATATTGATCTGAGCTCCGGACTGGAAAAAAATATAGAGAAGAAGATATTACGCGATCATGACCGGCACAACAAAACGAAGCCGTAAAAGATCTTGTCCTAAACACAAAGCCCGATCCGCCAATTGGTTAAATCCAAATACAACCAGAAAAATACACACCAAATACGTGCTATAAACAAGCTTAATGAAGAGCACAGCTCCGCTTTTGTTATAAATTTTGGTGGAGGCTTTGCATTTATTGCAAACCAGTGTAAAATCGACTGAGATCCCCTATCAGTGCAGCGGTGTTTTCATACATCGACATATGACCAACGCCTGGGTAAATCACTAAACTATTATGTGTTGGCAAAGGCGATTGTTTGTAAATCAATTCAAGAGGTACAGCCTTATCTTTCTCGCCTGCAATCATCAACACAGGAACTTTCAGGCTTTTAAGGGTTTCTGTATGGTCTTTGCGGTCCCGTATTGCCTGGGTACCATATAACCATGCATCGTCAGTATAGGACATACCCCGGGTAATAAGAGCGTCTATTATTTCTTTAAATGCAGGTCCCTCACTAAAGAGAGAAGGTATCATTTTTCGGACAAGACTCTCCCTCCCATCCGACCGGATACCGTCCATAGTGACTGTTCGTTGTAATTTTTTCTCTGCACTATCCGGAAAAACGTGGCTATGCACCAAAGCCACACTTGCTACCCTGGCGGGTTGTTGGGCGGCCATTTCCATACAAACATACCCACCCATACTATGGCCTACAAGATGAACATGCGGAGATAGGACAGGGTCAATTTCTGACCAGTACGTTCGCGCCAGCGATTCAATGGTATAGGCCTCTGCAACCGCATCGTCTCCAAAACCGGGTAATGATAGATAGATAAAGTGATATCCTTCAAAAGCCAACTCGACCGGATACCAGATCCGGTGGTCAAAGCCGTATCCATGAATCAATATTATTGTTTTAGTCATAAGAAAAAGGCTTGTTGTTTGTTAAAGTACAGACTAATTATACGGAGATCGAAAGCATTGTCCTTAATAAAAGGATTGAACTCAAGAAAGGTTTAAAACAATGCCTGGCAGATCAAAGTAAATAATACCACTATCTTTCGGGACTATAACAAAGCAATTAATATGTCGTTGACCATTGGTATTTTAAAGGAAAGCAAAGACAACAGAGTGGCTATCACGCCTGATAATATCAAGCGGTCAAAACTCAAGGACGTCATCTGGTGGATTGAAACCGGAGCAGGAGAATCAGCTGGATTCAGTGATTCACTGTATGAAGGGTTGGCCCAGACCAAGGACAGAAATACTATCCTGAAAGAAGCAACGGTCATCCTTACCATATTTCCCCCGGGAGATAATGATATGGCAGCGATACAAAGTGAGGCATTGTTGATTTCACAATTCAGGCCATATCAGGATGAGACCATTAACACCAGGCTGGCTCAATATTCCTTTAAAGCGTTGAGCATGGATATGATTCCTCGGACTACCCTGGCCCAGGCAATGGATGTGTTGTCATCTATGGCTTCGATCGCTGGCTATAAAGCCGTATTGCTGGCGGCCCAAAACCTACCACGCTATTTCCCGATGATGATCACTTCCGCAGGAAGCATAAAGCCTTCAAAAGTACTGGTGATCGGCGCTGGTGTAGCTGGACTTCAAGCGATTGCTACCTCCAGAAAATTGGGTGCAATTGTTGAAGCATTCGATGTGCGATCAGCCGCTAAAGAAGAAGTGCAAAGCCTGGGCGCAAAATTTGTTGAAGTGGCCGGAGCTCAGGATGATAAGGGTGCCGGAGGTTATGCTGTTCAACAATCAGACGAATTTCTGGCAAGACAAAGGGCAGAAGTACAAGCCAGGGCATCTAAAGCAGATGTTATTATATGCACCGCCCAGATTCGTGGGAGGAAAGCCCCGGTCTTGATAGAAGCAGAAACGATCAATCATATGAGGTATGGTTCTGTCATTGTAGATTTGGCCGCTGCCACAGGCGGTAACTGTGCACTTACCGAAAACGACAAAACCATTAAAGTTAACGGGGTGACCATCATTGGTAATTCTTCCCTTGAATGTGACATGCCGGAAGATGCCAGCCAGATGTATGGTAACAATATACTCAATTTGTTGATGCATATCACAAAAGACGGGGCACTCAACCTCCGCATGGAAGATGAAATCGTAAAAGGTTCTTTGATCAAACCTTAATACCTGCATTCATTTTATCTGCATCGTATTATAAAGAGCAAAGCCAAAAACGCACCCTTTTCAACTCAAACCCCTACGCCATACATTTGAGGATATGATCTGTGTCATCTTCTATGATGATCATCGGTGACTCCGCAAAGGGCACAAAAATATTTTATATTTTTACCCGTTCTTAGACAATACAAGAAAAACAAACCCAGCACCATCCTGCCTACACCCATCTTGTCTTAGGTGTTTTTCGTACCCGAGTTGATCGCACCCCTTTCGTAACTTTTGAACACAGACCAGGCGTATGACCGGATTGGCACATCGAATCTATATCGGAACTCTTGTTACAATAACGATTATAGTTTTCCTCTTCCTTTGCTATTGGGGGTATAGTTATTATGGCGTCCGTTTTGAAGAAAGGCCATTCCATCCAGATCATGATACACTGAAACCCAGCGGGCCATATGGCCATGGATTGGGTATCCTGGGCACCTTATTAATCCTGATTGGGGTCTTTGGTTATATCGGAAGAAAAAAGAAAAAGTTTCTACCCCGGGTTGGGGTATTAAAGCACTGGCTTGAATTTCACATTTTTCTATGTTCGGTTGGTCCCCTTTTAATCCTGTTTCATACAGCTTTTAAGTTCGGTGGTATAGTTTCTATAAGCTTCTGGAGTATGGTCGCTGTAGTTTTAAGCGGGATTATGAATTTGATTTATACAAACTGGAAAATGACCAACCCAAAAACACACTGGATATCACCAGCATTTATTTTTCTGTCCGGTACAGGACGTCTAATAAACTTTCTTTCTTTGGATCTTATGATGCACGAAACAATGTCATCTATTATGAAAGCTATAAGAACTTTATCGACCAGTTACTGGATGAAGAAACAAGACAGGGCTTCCGATTTAGCTTTAATTATCGGCCGTGGAAAAAAATAACCATTGGCTCCAATACCGGATATCGGTTTCAGAAAAACAACCCCGGCGTATCCCAAAACCTTAACTCATATATTACCGTTTCCAGGATACCGGGCCTCCAGATAGCGGCAACCGCATCAGCTTTGTTTATTCAATCCGCATACCTCAAGGGAGCTATCTATGGCATCAGAGCTTCGAGGGATATCATCAAAGGAAAAGTATTCGGAGAGCTGGAATACAGAACGGTTCAGTATCATTATAAAAACGTGGAAATACCGCTCAACCAATCTATATTTGGTGTCCATTTATCTTGGCGGGCCACCAAGCGATTTTCTTTATCCGCAAATTATGAAGGGGAGGTCAATAAAAAAGAAATCACCAGCAGAATTTATTCCAATATCACCCAACGATTTTAAACCAACACACTTCCTTGCGCGAGAGGAAGATATGTGGTATCTTAAAGCAATATACACTTAAAACAAAAAAATGAAAACCATAATATTCGCATGTATTTTTATTACACTGCTTGCTGCCTGCAATTCGAACCCAAAAGTAATTGAGGCCATTGACACCTCGACAGAAACGCAACAGTCGGCAGCAGATCACTCAGCCGCGCAGATTCACAAAGTAGTGGTCGAAGAGGTTTTACACACCTCCAAGTATACCTATCTGAATGTTACAGAAGACGGAATGATGACATGGATCGCCATCCCCAAAAAGGAAGTTAAAAAGGGCGGGACGTATTATTACCGGGGAGGATTAAAAAAGACCAATTTCAAAAGCGTGGAGTATGATCGGATATTTGAAACCCTTTACCTCGTTTCAGATGTCAGCGAAGATCCCGGGATGAGTGGTTTGGCTGCAGGAGGAAGTCCTCACGGAAACATGTCAGAAGATACAGGGAATGCACCGATAGAACAAAATACAAAAATTGAACCTGTCCCCGGAGGTATTACGATCGCAGAGTTGTTTGAAAACCGAAAAAAATATGAGGGAAAGACGGTACGTATAAAAGGCAGGTGTGTAAAACTCAACAATATGATCATGAGCCGCAACTGGATACACCTTCAGGACGGATCCTTAAAGGATAAGACCGTAGATCTGACCATTACAACCACTGAAAACATAGCGCTCGGTGCCATCGTTGCCATAGAGGGCGTCATTACACTGAACAAGGATTTTGGGGCAGGGTATAAATATGATATCATCATGGAAGACGCAACGCTCATTCCATAGCCGCAGGCACCGAGTAAATCTCATTCATCTATTACACAAGGCCTGACCAATAGCCTAATTTCTTATGAAACCTATTCTCAACAGATTGTTTTCCACCACGGCGGCCGGATTTTACATGATATTATTTGCTGTCGCCATTGGTGTTGCAACGTTCATTGAAAATGATTTTGGTACCAGTGCAGCCCAGAAAGTCATCTTCAAGGCACGATGGTTTGAATTATTGCTCGTGTTATTTGGCATTTCTATCTTGGTCAATATTTTCAGATTCAGGATGATGCAGCAGAAAAAATGGAGTACGCTGATGTTTCACTCGTCCATTCTCATTATTCTTATTGGTGCGGGGGTTACGCGCTATTTCGGGTATGAGGGCACCATGCATATTCGCGAAGACAGCACCTCCAATGAGTTGGTATCTTCGGACACGCACATATTATTTGAAGCCAGGCAAAACGGAAAAACGTACAAGTTTGATCAGCAAGTTAATTTTGCTTCTCTAGGAAGAAACCGATTTAAAGAATCGTACCAGATTGGCAAAGACGTCATTGAGGCAGAACTTGAGGCTTTTATTCCCAACCCGGAAACTATACTGGAGCCTTCGGACAATGGTGTACCTGTGATCAAGATCGTGTTAGGGGGTAGCATGGGCCGTGAAGAGTATTTTCTGAAAGAGAAAGACTTTAAAAACCTCAAAGGTTCCTGGTTTAATTTCGGAAACCTTGAACAACCAGAGGCCTACAACATCTATTATAGAAACGATTCTATTGTCTTTAAATCACCGGAGGTGCTGGACCACATGGTCATGGCCACCCAGAGAAAGGATACCATCTATCCGGGTGTCTATATGCCATTGGTGGTCCGTTCACTTTATACAAGTAGCCGTGGCAAGTTTGCTATCGGTGATTTCAACCCAAGAGCAGAGGTGGTGATGAAGTCCTCAGGACCAAAAATGAAAAGCGAAAGCATTGCAGCGCTCCAACTTAAAATCAGCATCAATGGTGCACCCTCAACGGTGATGGTGTATGGTAATAAGGGGATTGAAGGAATGCCAGAGGTGGTCAAAGGAGGCAATACAGAGCTTGCTGTTTCATATGGTGCAAAGCGGATACAGCTACCTTTTTCATTAAAACTACGGGACTTCATTCTGGATAAATATCCGGGTACAAACAGTGCTTCATCGTATGCCAGTGAAGTGACCCTGATAGATTCCCGGAAGAATGTGCGAAGGGATCAGCGGATCTTTATGAATAATATACTTGATTACGGAGGGTACAGATTTTTTCAATCCTCCTTTGACCAGGACGAACTCGGCACGGTCTTAAGCGTGAACCATGATTTCTGGGGGACATGGATATCCTATATTGGATATATCTTCCTGACGCTTGGATTGGTCCTCACACTTTTTCACAAAAAGAGCCGGTTTAGGGAACTCTCCAACAGACTCAAAGACATGCAGATGCCTGATAAACGAAGCTCGGTGGCGGGGCTAATCCTGTTGCTGATGTTTGTATTTCCTGGCAGGCACAGTGCAAACAATGTCAATGAATTGCAGCTTCACAATATACCGAAGGAACACGCAGCTGAGTTCGGGCGATTGCTGGTGCAGGATCAGAAGGGAAGAATGAAACCAATGAATACACTGGCCAGCGAGGTATTACGTAAAATATCGAGGAAAGAAAGTTTTTACGGGCTCAATGCTGACCAAGTATTCCTCGGAATGACCTTATATCCTGAAGAATGGACGCAACAACCCATTATTAAAATTGGTACCCAGGAAGAAATCAGAAGCCTGATACCTACAAAAGGAGAGTTGGCATCCTTTAATGATTTTTTCGGTGCGGATGGTCAATACCTCTTAAGGGACCAGGTCAGAAGGGCATATAGTCTGCAGCCTATCGACCGGTCACTATTTGATAAGGAAATCATGAAAATCGATGAGCGGGTCAATATCTGCAATATGATTTTCAATGGAAGTATGGCCCGAATCTATCCTGTAGAAAACCATCCGACAGACCAGTGGCTGACACCAGCAGAAGCGCTTCATCCATCGGGACAAGCTCATGCTTCTTCTTTTATCCTCCGTTTTTTTCAGGAGTATGCACTTGCAGTGCAGGATGCAATGGCTTCCCAGGTATGGGGCCCGGCCAATAAACAAATCGAAGCACTGCACAATTATCAACAGCAAAAAGGGGGTGACTTGCTGCTATCGCAGACTAAGGTGGATATGGAAATCCTGCTCAATAAGATGAATGTTTTTTCAAGGTTGACAAAAGCATATGGCCTTCTTGGTTTGATATTTCTGGTCATGTTCTTTACCAAGGTATTCAAGCCGGAATTAAACATGAGACGACCCACACAAATAGCATCTCTTTTGTTGGCCGCGTGTTTCATTTCTCATACCATTGGCCTCGGTATTCGATGGTATGTGTCCGGGAGAGCACCGTGGAGTAATGGATATGAGTCTATGATTTATATTGGTTTTACGACCGTATTAGCAGGATTGATTTTCACGAGAAAATCGTTGGGCGGATTGACGGCAACTTCCATCCTTGCTTCAACAATATTGATGGTGGCAGGATTAAGCTGGCTTGATCCAGAGATCACTCCTTTGGTACCTGTATTGAAGTCATATTGGCTGACCATACACGTTTCGCTGGAAGCGGGTAGTTATGGCTTCCTGATGCTCGGCGCTATCATAGGTTTGCTGAATCTCCTCCTTATGGTTTTTCTCACACCATCAAACGAAGCCAGGATTGGACGCACCATCCGGGAGATGACCTATATCAGCGAGATGACGCTGATCGGAGGATTGATCATGGTGAGTACCGGCACTTACCTTGGTGGTGTGTGGGCGAATGAATCCTGGGGAAGGTATTGGGGATGGGATGCAAAAGAGACATGGGCTTTGGTCACCATACTTGTATATGCATTTATACTTCATATGAGATTTATACCGGGCCTCCGCGGACCGTATGCATTCAGTGTTGCCTCCCTATTTGGATTTGCTTCTGTGATGATGACCTATTTTGGAGTTAACTATTATCTGTCAGGCCTCCACTCATATGCCGCAGGCGATCCTGTTCCGATTCCGTCATTTGTTTATTATACAGCTGCTGCTTTTACGGGTATCAGTTTGCTGGGGTATTGGAAATACAGGCAGTTTAAAATGTAACGGGCAGGACTATCCTCATCACCAAGAGGATGTCCACGGTATACAAATGTGTTGATTATAGGTGCAGTGGCATTTGAACGATCATTTTTGGCCGTGCGTAAACGTCAATAGATTTTTTTGTAACCCAGACAAAAGGATCTTCAACAGCATGTGGTGATGACAGCAGCCGGATAAAGTGAAATCGTCCGACGATAGCCTGATGAGATAATAATTGCTTTTGAGCTGGTGAGGACTGAATAACCTCAATCCCACGGAGTCCTGTAATACGTTCCACAAAGGACTCAAATTGTTTTATAGGAGGCGCCCTGATATCCTTTCGCTCCATCATGGGAGGTGTATAGAGTCCTTGCCAGATATCTTTTGCATCTCTTCTTTGCAACAACACCTTCCCACGCCAACTGATCACTACAAAGTGAAAATGACGGAATACAACAGATTTCTTTTTAGATCGAGCCGGAAGCTTGGTCACCATTACGTTTTGTGACGCATAGCATTTTCCAGAAAGCGGACATGTATTACAACCGGGATTCACGGGTTTGCAGACGAGTGCACCAAAATTCATAATCGCCTGATTGAATTCGCCCGGGAATACACCTTTCATCAAACCAGAAACAATAGATCGTATCTGCGCGTGCGTGGCGGAAACATCTATTGATGATGTGATGCCAGCAAAGCGAGCAATAACACGTTTGACATTGCCATCAATCACCGGATAGGGATGACCATACGCAAATGAAGCGATAGCGGCCGCAGAATAAGGACCAACACCCGGAAGACGAAGCAACTCATCGTATGTTGTTGGGAATACACCCTGACTCTCATCGATGATGTAACGAGCAGCCTTATGGACATTTCTTGCACGGGTATAATATCCTAGGCCTTGCCAATACCTAATCACTTCATCGGAAGAAGCTGCAGCAAGTGACTGAACCGTTGGAAAACGTGAAATAAATTTCAGATAATAGGGCGCCCCCTGTTCAATGCGGGTCTGCTGCATAATAATTTCCGAGATCCAGATATGATATGGATCGCGCGGGCCATTATCCCAGGGTAAGGGGCGTGGATTATTAATCTGCCATTGGAGTATTTGTTTGGCGAAAAACGAAGACATCAGGCAAAGCTAAACATCAACAGCAAAGACAATTCAATCATTGTCTTTTATACGTACAAATTGCGGGAAAGAAATAAAAGTGATAGGAAATGAAAACTATGGACGAACGGTATAATACCTTTTTTCAATCAGGTCTTTCAACTCTTTACGGGCAAAGAAAATTCTGCTTTTGACAGTTCCTAAGGGAAGATTCAATGCTTCGGCGATTTCCTGGTATTTGTGGCCCAGATAATGCATTTCAAAAGGTACACGCAGTGATGCATCCAGATTTTCGACCATTGTGCTTAACTCATCCATCATGATATTGGACTCTGCGCTATTGCTTATAGAGGCAGCTCCACTATTGATGTAATAGAGGTTTTCGGTTGAATCAATAATCGTCCTGGTCTTGACGTTTTTGCGGTAGTTGTTGATGAAGATGTTTTTCATGATAGTCAACAACCAGGCTTTCAGGTTAGTCCCTGGAATAAACTTGTCCACATTGCTGATGGCACGGAAGGCCGTTTCCTGATACAAATCTTTTGCCTCTTCACTATTCTTAGTCAGTTTGTATGCGAAAGTGTGCAAAGGGCCACTCAGACTTGACAATTGGTGGTTAAAATCGGTGGTTGACATAGTTTTTGTTTTTTGTTGAACCAAAGTTACGTCAAACCTCAACAGAAAAGCAAAAAAAGTTAGACAAAAAACGCTTTTTTAACGATAAATTAACGACAATAAATAAACAAAAATTGTAAATATCTACATATCAGGTGTTTATACAAGCACTTGATATTCAATAATAATTGAAATAAATGAAACATATTGATTGTTTTGCACACTGTTTAGACAAAATCTAAGATTTTTGAAGTTTCAGAGGCCTTTCCGGTATAAAAATATGCATTAAAAGAAAAGATATAGTCAACACAGTGAGCCAATAGTATTTTTCAATTTTCAAATCCCTGAATGGTTTTTATCTTGTTATTCAAATGATCAACGTAGCTATAATAACCGGTGGGCCATCCGCGGAAAGAGGAGTCTCTCTGAAAAGTGCCCAGACGATTGCCAAACATCTTCCGGTCGAAAAATACCATTCCACTACCATTGATATCACTCCACAAGGCTGGAAGGATATTCAATCAGGAGTGTACATTGATTTAAACCGGTTTTGTTTAGCAGATGAGCAGGGTCAGATGATTCGGCAATTTGATTTTGCTTTCATCATCGTGCATGGCACCCCGGCCGAAGACGGTAAGCTCCAGGGTTATTTTGAAATGATGAACATCCCCCACAGCGCCTGTGGTGTCCTGGCCAGTGCGCTTACGTTTAATAAACAGATGTGCAAGGATCATCTAAAACTTTATAATATACCGATGGCAGAAAGTATGATCACTACATCGGTCATATCACGCGATAAAGTAGAATACAACAAAATCACTCCGCCACTTTTTGTAAAGCCTAATAACAATGGTTCAAGCTATGGTGTCACAAAAGTGAAGGAGTGGTCTCAACTGGAGGACGCCATACGGCATGCCCTTCAATATGATTATGAAGTGATGATAGAAAGAGCACTGGAAGGAACTGAATACTCCTGTGGTGTTGTGCGGGAGGGCAAAACATATCATGTATTTCCGATAACAGAAATTATTCCGGAAGGAGAATTTTTTGATTTTGCTGCAAAATATGAAGGGCATAGTCAGGAAATCACGCCGGCAAGACTGGAACCACGTTTGGCAGAACAATGCAAAGAAAGATCCGGAATGCTCTATAAGCAATTGGGATGTCGTGGCATGGTTCGCTTTGATTATATCCTGGAAAGCGAGACCTTTTATTTGCTTGAAGCGAATACGACACCGGGCATGTCTGAAGCATCCATCATACCGCAGCAGGCTATGGCGTATGGATGGCCGATAGCAAAATTACTCGATGTGGTGGTTACAGACTGTCTTGCGAATCAGCATTGATGGTGTTGTAGCAAAAGGGTTTCAATACAGGCCACTTTAGTGGCGTTATAATTATAGAATAAATGCTATGCAGAGATTTGATTGTTTTCTCTCAAAACATCCTTTAGGATACTACGGCCTATAACATACAAGCTACCAATAAAACCGCCAATCAAAATCCCTATCAACAATTTGCGGAGTAATGAAACCGCTGTAGGCCTGATGGGGGATAATGGTGCATCTATCACTTGAATAAAGGGCATTTTGTTTTTCAACGAAAAGTCTGCAACTTCTGTATTCTTCAATACTTCGGCATACATAGCGGAAAGTGCGGATATCTCCCGCTGAAGACGCAATTCTGAAAGTTGATCTGTCCGCATCACCAGGCTACGATGGGAATCTTTAAACCTTGCCAATTGATATTCAGTAGATTTCAAGACGGCAAGAACAGAATCTTTTTTTGTATTGACGACAGTATATGTCTTAAGTTGTTTCTCTATGGCTTTATTGACATAATAGTCACTGAGGGAAACAAACATCCGCTCCGCAAGGGCTATAGAAAGATCTTCATTTGTAGTAGAAGCCTCTAGGGACATGATATTGGTATCCTCATTGTAATCAGCCGTAATAAGCGCTTTTTTTGGATCTTCCGGAGGTCCGATAATAAAACCATATAAAGCTATCAGCATTTCATTTTCAGCCAGCTTGAAAGCAGCAAGGCTATCGTGGGTAAAAAAAAGTGCACTAGGATTCGCCCCAGCTTTTGACTCCTGCGGATGCAGATCGTATGTGCGAATTAAATGATTAGCAATAAAATCTTCTTTTCCATCTATAGAAACCCGCTCAAAAAGGGTCTGTTCAATCACGCGTCGGGATTTACTCAAAGCAAGAATTTTATCGAGGTTGTACCTGGAAGGCCGCACAGACCCCAAACCAAATTGACCAAGGATACCTGTAAGACCCTGAGAACTGCCACCCTCATCCTCATCAACACTAAAGGTGATTTTTGCAGGATAAACAGGAATGAAGGTGATATATTTATATACCTGAAAAGCAAGAGCAAGGAGTATACAAAGCGCAGGAATATGCCAAAATCGAAGTACTTCCAGAACAAAGGACTTTAGTTTCATGATCAGATCGCGCAATGAAATCTCATCATTGTATGTGGTGTTTTTATCTTCCATGGTTTAGCCGGAAATGAGTTTCATCAGATACTGACCGTACCCACTCTTTAACAAAGGCTGTGCCTGATTAAATAATTGTTCTCTTGTGATAAACCCCATCCGGTAGGCTACCTCTTCGATACATCCGATTTTGAGGCCTTGGCGTTTTTCGATGATGCGAACAAATTCGGTAGCATCATGTAGGCTGTCAAAGGTTCCTGTATCCAACCATGCAGATCCGCGGCCGAAGGTCTTGACGCGCAAATTGCCTTGTTCGAGATAGACCCTATTGACATCCGTAATTTCATATTCACCCCGTGCAGAGGGGGTCAGATTTTTAGCGATTTCAATGACAGAATTATCATAAAAATAAAGTCCGGGTATAGCAAAGTTGGATTTTGGGTGGCTGGGTTTTTCTACAATATCAAGCGCTTTCATGTTTTCATCAAACGTCACTACCCCATACCGCTCGGGATCTGAAACCTGATAGGCAAAGATTACAGCTCCATCGGGGTCTTTACAATCAGCGAGAAAATCAGGCATTTGCGTTCGATAGAAGATATTATCCCCCAGAATCAGGCATGCGGAATCATTTCCAATAAAATCGGCCCCAATCACGAAAGCTTGTGCCAGTCCATTGGGAACGGTTTGAATAGCATATTGGAAATGACAACCAAGGGCGCTTCCATCTTCAAGCAGACGAACAAAGCCTGCATGATCCTCGGGTGTTGTGATGATCAGAATATCCTGTATCCCGGCAAGCATGAGGACGGATAAAGGATAATAAATCATCGGTTTATCATAAACCGGGATAAGTTGTTTTGAAACAGCCCTTGTAATCGGGTATAATCTTGTGCCGGAGCCACCGGCTAGTATAATGCCTTTCACGGCCGTAAAGATAGGACAGAGTTAGCAGTTAGCCCGTTCTTAGTCAGCAGTCACCAGTCACCAGTTCTAAGCGGGCGACGGCTTGCAGTTGTTTATTTGACGATGATCAGCGAGTTGTAAGGTGGCAAATCATTTTAAAGGGAGATTTTTTCTGGTCCGGCACCAACCTGATCCATAATATACATTCCATCTGAGCAGTGCCGTAAAAGATCACTTCTGACCCAATCCATTACAGCAGCCGAATGCAAGGATGGATATAACAAATGCACATTTGGTCCGGCATCGAGTGTAAAACAAACAGGTATTCCGGTTTCCTTCCGGAATCTCCACACCTCTTTGATAATAGAAATCGTACCGGGTTCCAAAAGGATAAAAGGCGCGTTTCCGGCCATCATCAGGGCGTGCAATTGCAGCGCTTCGGACTCAACGATTGATATAAATGAATCCAAATCATGTTCCCTGGTCATGACTTCACACAAACGTATCATATTTCGTTTCGCCTCTGCATATCTCGTTTCTGCATAGGCCAGCGTATCCATCAATTTATGTCCTGCTGTACTGGATACTGTTTTTTCTGAAGTGCTCACAATCAGAATGATATCCTGAAAATTTTTATAAATGGGATCTATGGCATTTTTCCATGGAATGGCATATGTGTCACTGCTACCAGTGACCTGCGGCATTTCGCCCCAAAAGGCGGCGACAGGATAAACTGACCTACAAGCGCTTCCTGAGCCAAGTCGGGCGATTTCAGAAGCTTTACGCCACCAAATCTCATCCTGAATAGGAGTCAAACTGTGGACCTGATCATTGATGTCCATGAGGCATAATGCCAGAGCACTCATAGCGCTGGCAGAAGACGCAATTCCTGCTCCATGAGGAAAGGTATTGTTTGAATCAATCACCACTGATGCATTAGCCAACCAGGGAAAGCGGTCACGGACCAAAGAAAATAAGCGTATGATTTTAGGTTCGAAGGATGGCTTGGGCTGTCCTTCATACAAGACATGAACCCCGGGCAAAGTTGCTTCCGGCGTAATGGTCATCCGCATTTCTGTGTGGCACACCGAAAGGGTAAAACTCAAAGATGGGTTACGCGGCAATTGTAGGCTGTGTTTGCCCCAATATTTTATCAAAGCAATATTAGACGGTGATCGCCATGAAGAGGTAAAAGTCATGTGAGAAGTATATTCCTGTGTAAAAGTAATATTCCGCTACATACCAGCGGATTAGTCCACAGTGATCTCAAAATCCCGAAGAATCATATCCATGATCCGGTCCTGACCCGTAATGTATCCTTCCTTCAGGTCATATCCATATAGTTTACCAACAGTCTGCCATTTCATGGCGTTAAATCCGCCGCGTACGTCTTTTAGAATATCATACGTAGGCGTGTTGAGGTGGCGTTCGATCATTTTGACCAGAATTTTACCCTGGGTTCTGGACAGCTTTTTAAGGGGATCGGTAAAATCATCCTTTACTTCTTTCTGAATGGTTTTGGCATATTTTTTTGCCTTACCACTTTTCATTCCATTGGTTTCTGCTTCATACCTGCGATAAAGCTTGATACTCTCGATGGCGTAAGGGAGCACCTCCATGGCATACCTGCGATAACGCATATACTGGCGGTATTCCTCATCATTAGAGAAAACAGGAGGGGCTTTTATGATGACTTCAGGGATGGTCGCCACCACAGTAGTGTCAGCGCCTTTGATACGTATCGTCATGACCCGACCATCCCGATGGATAATGGTGGTATCAAAGACCGTTTCATTTTGAGCAGATATCTCGCCTGCTATAAAAACGAGGAAAAACAGGATGATAAATGGTGCTACACGATTCATTCGGGATAATAACGACGAAGATACTCTCCTAGTTTACAGCGTCAACAACCGCTGGTATAAATGTGAAATTATTAACGAACCACGGTGACATCCCCGTAAAGGACCTGCTTACGAGCGACCCCATCAACCGTATAATCAACCTGAATGACATAAGCGTATACGCCAGGCATGACCAACTCATCATTAAAAAATCCGTCCCAATTGAAAGAAAGAGCCTCTGAACCATAAACAAGGTTACCCCAGCGATCGAAAATAGTTCCTTTCATGCTGACGACCTGCAGGTCAGACCCAAAGCTCACCCCAAATAGGTCATTGATACCATCCCCATTAGGAGAGAAAACATTAGGGATGGCGATACCTGTGTGAACTTCCGGAACAACACAATCAGTCCCTGGATACACGTCGATAACCTGTGAGATGTTATGGCACAAAGTGGTCACATCGATAGCATATAAGCCAGGGGAGGAGATGAGCAATGAAGAAGATGTTGCGCCGGTACTCCACAGATAATCAGCTATAAAAGATTGTGCTGCATCCAGATTGAAAATATCTCCTTCACACCACGCGATTGAAGGAGCAAGATTGAGCACGGGTACTCGTGTATCAAAATCAACTACAAGCTGATCCATCTCTGTGCCGCAATCATTGCTCAACTGCAAAGAATAGGTTAGGGGCTGATCAGCAACAATAATTTGTTGACTGCTGCCATCCTGCCAGAGCATATCAAACAATGTAGAAGGTGATACAAGGGTAATAGATTCACCGGGGCAAAGGGTAGTATCCGAGCCAAGGGAGAAAGGATCAGGTGCATCCAGGTAGGCCACGATCATCGTATCAGCTGCATCGCCGCAACGACTTGACTCTGAAAGAGTATATGTTCCCGGATTTATTACGATGAAGGAAGCAGAGCTTGAACCATCCTGCCATGATATTGTAGTCTCCGTATCAGCGAACGAGAATAAAGTCAGTGAAACACCTTCACATAAGGTGGTATCCGGACCGAGAAAAGGAGTTGGAGGTATACCTGAAATGTCTACAAGGATAGTGTCGGCATCTGCGCCGCAATTATTACTGACATTGAGAATGAATGTACCGGAGACTGGGGTGGTAAATTGTGAAGCATTGGATCCATCCTGCCACAAAAACGTTACGCCGGAAATACCAGAAGAAATCGTAACGGATTCACCTTCGCACACCTGGATGTCTGAACCCAGGTCAATCTGCGGTCCTTGAGTGCTTTCGAAAATCTCCAGTGTGTCGGTGGAGGCTCCGCACTGATTGGTAATGGTGAGGATTACGGATTCTTGCTGATTGGCATTATATAATACATCGGATGAACCATCCTGCCAGAGATATGTGACATTATTAATACCGGGAGAAACAGTGATGATCTCACCCAGACAAAGCGATTGGTCAGGCCCCAGATCCAATGGTGGAACATCGGGCAGGAAACTGAGGATGATAGTGTCGGCATTTGTCCCGCAACTGTTGGTGATACTCGCAAAGAACATACCAGGATTGGTTAATTCAAAAGAAGGATCATCAGAACCATCCGACCAGAGAATATCCACATTAGGGGTAGTGATGATTAATGTGACAGACTGGCCAGAACAAACGGCTGTATCAGGTCCAAGATCTAACAGAGGTGTTGCGGGCAAGAAAGAGGCAATTAAAGTGTCGAATGCAGATCCACAAGCATTCACGACCTGAACAGAAATCTCTCCGTCAGTAGAGACAGTGTAAGAAGGAAGCGTTGAACCATCGTGCCAAAGCCATGAATCGACATTTGAAAAAACAGGATTAAGAGAAACCATGTCACCCAAACAGAGG
>JBBRDL010000009.1:0-51652 GCA_038203965.1 Chitinophagales bacterium
TTATTACACTATTCTAATGAATGTAAATTACCCATCATTGATATTCGGACTGCTGATCCCATTGTTTTTTATCTTTTCAACGCTTCACGCCCAGCCGCAGCTAGAGGCTTATGAAGATGGCGTCTATCGGGATTATATCAAGTCCGTAAGACTTCACGTCAATGGCCTCGCTCTTACTCAACCTGTCTCAGCGCTAGGATCAATGAACTCCCTACGCCTCTCTTTTGACGAACTGAATGGGACCGGCACACGCTATTATTACACGGTCATCCACTGCGACAGACATTGGAATCCAACGCAGGAATTAAGCCAATTCGATTATCTCCACGGTTTCAGGGAAGGAGAAATACGCGAATATGATATCTCTTCAGGGCCCATCCAGGACTACCTGCACTATTTCATCACCATCCCCAATGATGAAGTCAAATGGTCCATCTCCGGAAACTACCTGCTGGTCATTTATGAATCAGGGTTCGAAAATGACCCTATCATCACCAGAAGATTTATGGTGACGGAAGACAAGGTCAAGATCAGATCAAATGTAGTTCGGCCCGCTTTCGTCGCTCAACAAAACACCCACCAGGAAATTGACTTCGGCGTGGAAACGAAAGAACTCAATGTCTCTAATCCACGCGCAGAGTTCTTTTGTACCATTATGCAAAACGGACGCTGGGAAAGCAGCATTCAGGATATTATGCCACGGACGGTTACCGGCAGTTATCTCGATTATAATTACCAGGGCAAAATCGTCTTTGAAGCCGGAAAGGAATTCCGTAATATGGATATCAGTAGTATGATCTACAGATCCGAAGACGTTCTGGACATAGTAGAATATGTTGAAGGTTTTAGTACTATTTTATTTCCAGCTCAACCACGCAACAGGATGGCTTATCTATGGCGAAGAGATCTCAATGGAATGTTTGTCCCTTTCAACAGGGATTTTATACGTAAACGGATTCCTCCTGATTCACTGGCTTCAACACTCAATCTAGTCGACCGGTTTAATTATCGCGAACAACAACTTAATACAGAATATTCCGAAGTCATCGTCACACTTGAAATGCCTGATAATCTCACTTCCGATGTTTATGTGGTAGGAGGGTTGACTGACTGGAAGATGCTGCCTGAATACCGCCTGACCTATGATGACCGTGTTGGAGGTTATGTTGGGAGACTCTATCTCAAACAAGGCTATTATAATTATGGTTTCGCAGTGCCTGATCCTAACGGGAATCCGGATTTCAATTTTCTGGAAGGAAGTTGGTTTGCTACCGAAAACCAATATACCTTACTAACCTACTACAGGCCTCTCGGAGGTCTGTACGATCGTTTAGTGGGAGTTGTCACTTTTGCGACCTACTACTGATTTGAGCTTTTTGAGCTTTTTCTATAGCTTCTTACTTAAGTTTGCAGCATGAATACGTACCTCGAGGTATTGATCCGTTATTTAAGGGCATTTATAGAAAAAAGCCTTTCGGATCGCCATCCTTCCCTTAATATCGTCCCGTTAAACCCAGGTGTAATGAATAAAACGATTGTTTCTATTGTCTTCTTTCTCCTTTTTGGTCTTAATGCCCAGGCTCAGGACAAGTGGGATCTTGAACGCTGCATCAGGGAGGCCCTCAGTAAAAACCTCACTATCGAACAAATCAAACTGAATAAGCTAGGTTTTGACATTAGCGGAAAACAGCTCAGGAGAGAGCGGATACCAAGCCTAAATATCAGCAGTGATTTCGGTTTTACAGTAGGTCGTGTGATCAACCCGGCCACCAATAATTTTGAAACCGAAAACTCGCTCTACCAGAGTATTGGCGCAGGTACAGGGCTAACCTTGTACAGCGGAGGACGTATCAGCAAATCCGTCCAGCAAAATGATATCTATGTGGCTGCAGCGGAATTGGACATCCAACAGGCACAAGAAGATCTATCACTCAACGTGGCCAATACCTACTTGAGTTTGCTTTTTGCCTATGAGAATATAGAAATTGCACAAAATAGAGTACGCCTCACTCAGGGACAACTCGAAAACATGGACAAAATGATCCAGGCTGGCACAAGGCCCGAGGTAGACAAGTATGATATTCTTTCTCAACTTGCGATTGACGAACAAGGTTTGATCACCGCACAAAATACGATCGATATCAACCTCCTCACCTTAAAACAACTAATGCTCATGGAGCCGGACTATCCCCTTGAAATAGACAGACCGGTACTTACCCTTGAATCACTAGAACCGCTCGAAAATCAACTCTTCGAATCCGTATATGCCACAGCCCTCAGCAATCAGGCGCAGATAAAGGCTGCTGAATTACGTCAGGGAGCCAACGAAATAGGCGTGGGCATTGCAAAGAGCTTTCGCATTCCTTCACTGTCAATAGGCGGTAACATTGGATCCAACTGGTCCAATCTGGCAAAAATACCCGGCGCTTATACTGTCGAACGATTCCAGCAACCGGGGGTATTCATTAATGGCGATCCAGCCCAGTTTGAATATGACAACCTTGTTCCCACCAATTTTCAGTCGATTCCTTATTCCAACCAGCTCGACCAGAATATTGGATATGGATGGGGTGCAACACTTTCTATTCCTATTCTCAACAATTACAGCTCGCAGGCGTCCATAGAAAAAGCAAAGATCAATGTCATCAATGCAGATATTGAAACCGAAAAAATAAAACAGACGCTCAAAACCAATATTCAAAATGCACTCACCTCCGCAAAAGCTGCACGCAAATCACTCGAAGCCGCAGAAGCCGCAGCTTATGCAGCCCGGATATCCCTACAGAATGCAGACCGCAAATCCGCACTCGGAACGATCAACAATTTTGAATACCTGAGCGCCCGCAACCGGAGCGATATCGCCGAAAACAATGTACTGATCTCAAAATATGATTACTATTTCCAGATCAAAGTGATAGAATATTACATGGGCCGTGGTATACGCCTAAACTAAAAAAACAAACGAATAAACTCACTATCAACGACCATCACGTGTTATGACAAAACCTAAGAAAAAATCCGGCAAGTGGATCATATGGACATTGGCAATATTATTAGTCATCCTGATTGCCGTCGCTGCTATCAAAGCCAGGAAAAAACCAAAAGGTGAATCTGTCGAAACAGAAAAGGTCGCCCTGAGAGAAATCCGCGAAATCGTTTCCGCCTCCGGAAAAATATTTCCTGAAAAAGAAATCAAAATTAGCTCTGATGTCAGCGGGGAAATCGTCGAATTATATGTGGAAGAAGGTGACTCAGTCAAAGCAGGACAGGTGCTGGCGAAAATTGATCCTGAAGCTTATGTGAGCGCTGTAGACAGAGCCAATGCAAGTGTGAGCGGCGCTAAATCAGAAGTCTCCAGATCAAAATCTTCGATAGAAAATTCAACAGCCCAGATTGAACAGATTAAGGCTCAATTGGAAAACACAAAGCGAATCCATGAACGGAATAAAAAACTAAAAGATGACGGGGTCATATCCACCCAGGAATTTGAAACCTCTGAATCAACCCTTCTCCAGCTTGAAGCAAATCTCCGTTCTGCAGAGGCAACCTACAGAGCATCTAAACAAGCTGCCCAATCAGCAGAGTTTAATGTTGCGAGCGCCCAGGCAAGTCTGAAAGAAATTCAAACCAGCCTCAGCCGTACAACGATCACAGCGCCTGCCGCAGGCATCATCAGCAAACTTAATGTCGAACAAGGCGAGCGGGTAGTAGGAACGATTCAGATGACCGGTACTGAAATGATGCGGATCGCCAATTTTAATAGTATGGAAGTGCAGGTGGAGGTAAGTGAAAACGACATCCTTCGGGTGTCGCTCGGTGATACCGCATCCATTGAAGTTGATGCCTATCTCAATGATAAATTTAAAGGTGTAGTGACGGAGGTCGCTAGTTCGGCAGCCAATACCGGTGTAACACAAGCACTGACTTCTGATCAGGTCACAAACTTTGTGGTCAAAATCCGTATTCTACAGGAATCTTACGCAGAGCTTTCCAATAACAAAATGCCCTTCAGACCGGGTATGTCTGCGACAGTTGACATCAATACCCATACCGAAAGGGATATTATAACTATTCCCATACAGGCAGTCACCACCAGGGAAAAGGACAAAGGAGATTCGACATCCACTACTATGGAAGGGACGTCCTCTTTTTCAGCAAATTCAGCTATTGATGAAATTGTTTTTGTGTATGAAGCTGATACGGCGCGAATGGTAAAGGTAGCCACAGGTATTCAGGACAATGAATACATCCAGATCATATCAGGGCTTCAACCTGGCGAGGAAGTCATTACAGGGCCTTATTCAACTGTATCCAGAAAACTCAAGAATGGGCTCGCATTGGAACGTAAAGAAACAAAGGATGAAAATAAAGGAAACAGCAAAGGTGAGGGCCAGTAATGCATCCGGTTCCATCTGATGGAGGTCTGATTATTTTTCTTCGTTTCCCCGAAAGGGGAAAAGTAAAAACAAGATTAGCAGCGACTGTTGGGGATGATTTGGCTTTACAGATTTATAATCATTTAGTTTCCTCTGCGCTCAAACTTGCATCCCTGTCCGGCAATAAAGTTTATCTCTTTTTTAATGGTGGACTACCTCCTGAAACAGGGCGGGTGGCAGACTTTTCTTACCATATCCAATCCGACGGGGATCTTGGAATGAAAATGGCTCAAGCTCTTTCCATGGTGTTAAACCATCATGAAAAAGCAGTAGTGATCGGTAGCGATTGCCCCGAGCTATCTGTTTCCATTTTAATGGAAAGCTTCTCGCGACTTGAAGACAACAGCATTGTACTTGGACCCGCTACAGACGGCGGTTACTATTTGTTGGCCTGTAAAAAAGTGTATCCTACGCTTTTTGAAGATATATCCTGGAGCACCTCCGCCGTGCTGAATCAGACAATCGAAAAAATTAAAAAGGAATATCTATCCTACACCTTACTGGAAAAACTATCTGATATTGATACGGAAGAAGACTGGATCCGATATACAAATCAAAAAAACTGAATATCCGGGTTTACCGTCTTCCATACAACATCACTTTCCCCTTTGTTGAAGTCATCGCATTGGATTTGTAATAAAAAGTTACTTTGCGTATGACCCTGTCTCCTCCGGCTAAATCCATTACACGTGTTTCACCTCCGGCAGGAATAAAATTTTTAAGCACCATCCTTTCTGAAGTTCCGTTTCTATAATGCACCATCACCCTGTCAAAATCGATGCCTTCATTTTCAACAAATAATTTGATCGCTTTGAAATCACCACGTGAAGCGGTAACTGAAATCTCATCATAGTCCCGGTGACCATGAACCTTACTGGACCCTAATAATGTCCAGGCTTGGCTGGAAAGAGTTGTAAAAGAAAAAACAACCATACAGGTTGCAACTAGGAGACGTGAAATAGAGGTTGTCATACAATTCATTTTTTTGGAAATATAATCAATAGACTCCTGTATTTCTAAAAGGTTTAATGACAACTAGCATGACCACCTCATCAATTGATCCATGACTATTTTTCGATTAGCCCTGGATACAGGCAGTTGATCACCGCTACGTAGGAGCAGGTAACTTTCCTTGGAATAGTAACTTTTAATCATCGATGGATGTACCATATACGATTGATGAACCCTGATAAATCCGGCGTGCAAAAGGACAGGACTTATTTTTTTCATCGTTTTTGCCATGAGGTAAGGAGCCAGTTCCTTGAGATACAACCTGACATAGTTGCTTTCAGCCTTTATATAAAGGATCTCAGCCATTTCAATCATCTCAATTTTACCTGTCGTCGCAAGGGCTATCCGGCCATCCGGTTTTGGATTCAGGACAATGTTGCATTTCCGAGCAGAAGGTAGAATTTTCAGACCCTCGTGGTTTGTCAGGGAGCGTATTTTGGTAGTTGGAGTGTAGGAATTTACTAATGACTTTTTCATTTTCCATCTACATTTAGTTGATTGCATTGTTCCATTAACTGCAGGATAGACTCATTGTCACTTTTGACATCGCGCAATAAATCATACATATCCCCTTTGGGGGACCTGTACTTACTGACACGTGGATGAAGCAATATACGATTGCCCAATTGCTGTTCTGGTTTGGCTTGTTTTGGAATCCCTGGAGTGCGATCTTTATAAAAAATCCTCTTTACCATTCTGTAGGAGGGTTTATTGATGATGACTCAAAAATAGCCTTCCAATGAGGTACCCACCATCACCTGAAAGGGTGATTATGCAGCTTTCCTGCTTTCCAAAGTCTATAAAGGGTCATAACTCCAGCAATGGCGATGCTTTGCGCAAAGAAGTACCCTTTCAAGTAGTACCTACTACTTCCTTCTTAAATTTCTTGGAAAAACAAGTGATTCATCTTGGAAAAAGGAATGTTGTAGCTGAAAGAATGAATGGATTACTTCCTTTCAGTGGCCATGCAGACTGGGGCCGAGATATGATTGACCAGATCGACATCAGTGATTTGTAAGGAGGTATAATGGAGAGCGGTATCAAGTACATATAGGCTGTCATACTTGATGGGCGATTGAATCAACCCTATCATCCTGTCCGAACTGTCAGCATTTTGAGCCCACACTTCATAGTGATGCCCTTTAGGTAATTCAGGAAGGTCAACCACCTGAAGCATCATCTTTCCGGACAATTTGCACTGAAAAAGCAGTACCTCAGCTTCGGGGGTAGATTCGCATCCTCTGACTTTTATACGTTCCGTATTAGAGGAATTGATAAAACTTGATCGCTCGGAAACCTGACGGGACACAGTGGCAAGCCTGTCCACTTTGGCTTGCTCCTCGGCCAGTTTTACACATTGCGAATTGTAGGTTTCTTTCAGGTAAAAATGTTCCTTCCAAAGAAAAGCCAACCCACTAAGCGCCAGGAATACTACCGCGGCGGATACGAGCACTACCCTCCGCTTCGTCAATAATGAATGCCGTAATGCTGGTTGTGTGAGATTCCTGTTAAACTTTCCACATATTTTGTTTCGGGAAATATTGATCTGTTCCTGAACCTCCGGATAGAGAGAAGCGAGGCGTTCAACTTCATAACTCTCCTCTTCCGAGGTCAGACCTAAGACATACTTGTCGATCCATCCACCTTCTGTTAATTCCTTCTTTGTCAACTCTGTCTGCTTATTAATCAATCTAATAAATGACATTTAGCCGAAAAGGTTGTGTGCAGAGCGGAAAAATCCCTTTTTCAATGAGTATAATTTACCCTTGAAAATGACATTGGTTTTTGGCAAAAGCATTCGCCAAACAACAGGTCTCTAAAATAGTTGAGCAAAATGAAATTTCAAAATAAATTTTAATTGGATAACCAATTTTCGAATGAACCCCTTTTGAAGCCTTCCGGATTTGATTCACCATACTTCTCAATTTTCAAGTCGTCCTTTCGCCCCATTCGCTTCGCGAAGGGGGCGGAGAGGGAGCGAGGTATTCACCCTCCTCCCTTCGATAAGCTCAGGGACCCGGTATATTTTACGTTAATATCTATTTGGCATCTTCCGCCTCTTCCGCCTCTTCCGCCTATTTGGCATCTTCAGCCACTTCCTCCTTTAACTTCAGACATCAAATTCAATAGTATCCCCTGCCTTCAATCCCCCACCCTTTTTCGTCTTATCCTTATCAACAGATTTTTTCTTTTGATCAGGAGACTTTTGTATTTCCTGCTTCTTAACATCGGATACATTTTTTGCAGGAGACCCAAACAAATCAGGTTGCACACTTCCGTGCGAACCAGCATATGGTCCTTTATCTTCATCTTCAGTCAGCTCTTCTTTATCTTCTGCTTTAGGCTGCTCCCGTATGCTGATGAGTTTTTTATCCACCAGTTTATTACCAAGCGCTTTCCAACCTTTGACTTCTATAAACTCCGCTGGCTGCAGTATCTCCACGATTTTCTGGCGCTGGCTCATATACCCGAATTCTACAACAGGATCCTCACCGAGTGATACAAAATAAAGTTTCGAATCCTTGTGTTCAGTAATGAATTTGAATCGCTGCCCTGCAGTAATGGTTTCAATCAGAAAACGCTTGACCATCGTCCACTGCTTTTCACCTTCGAAATAGACGGCCGAAATAGCAGCTTTGGGCCTGAATTTTCCTGCATATAGCAGGTCCTTCATTTCCACTTTTCCGGATGGATCGATATCAGAGATCTCATATTCCCCTGAACTGAACACAGTCAACAATTGATCACCTGTATCAAAAGTACCCATGTAAACACCTCGCTCATCCTTATTGATCCGACCACTCACATCGTCATACCAATATTTTTGCGCGCCCAGCGTACTCTTGCCAACTTCCATCTGTGTGACTTTGCGTACAGGATATCGGGTCACAATATTTCCCCCCGCACTCCGTCCTTTAATGGCCAGCTCTTCAAAGTAAAAATCAAAGACTTTATTTCGCGCGCTGCTGCCCGGTGTCAATTGCAGTTCAACACGTTCTGATTCTCCATTCGGATGAGCAGCGAAGTAGAGGACTTTAGATTCCTTACCCCCTTTGGTGAGATCATACTCTTTATCTCTGGTGATGGACGTGACATTAAATCGTTTTGCATACGACTTGCCCGAAGCTCCATCCACATAGATCAGGTGATATGTAGTACGTTCATCTCCACGTTTCCACACATCTACATGGATGATGTTTTTACCGACAAATACTTTTTCGGCTATACGGGACACCATAAACTTGCCATCCTTACGGAAAGCGATGATCTCATCGATCTCACTACAGTCCGTGACAAATTCATCTTTCCTAAGACCAAACCCAATAAACCCTTCCTTGCGGTCAACATATAGTTTCGCATTGCTCGCGATCACTTTTGCAGCCTGGATCGTATCGAACGTGGTGATCTCTGTCTTACGCTCTCGTCCTTTCCCATACTTGTCAAGCAACCGTTGTAAATAACTGATGGTATATTCGGTTAGATGCTCAAGGTCATGTTTCACCTGGATCAATTCTTCTTCAATACCCTTGATCAGGTCATCTGCCTGAAATGAATTGTATTTCGAAATACGCTTGATCCGTATCTCCGTCAGACGTTGGATATCTTCAATGGTGATATCTCTATGCAGCAGCAACCGTTTATCCCCTTTCGTTTTCGAAGAAGGTGTTGCGATATATTTGGCTAGACCTAACCCGATGACATCAATGACATCTTCCCACGTTTCGCATTCCTCAATATCACGATATACACGCTTTTCAATAAATATCTTCTCCAGACTGGAGAAATGCCATTTTTCCTGCAACTCACCTAATCGTATGAGCAGCTCCTGACGGAGCAATTCCTGCGTGTGAAAAGTACTCAGGCGTAACATTTCTTCTACACCGAGGAAAACAGGTTTATTGTCAATGATCACACATGCATTGGGCGAGATGGAAGCCTCACATTGTGTAAATGCATACAACGCATCAATCGACTGATCGGGTGAAACACCTGGCTGTAATTCAATCAGGATCTCCACTTCAGCCGCTGTATTATCACTGAGTTTTTTAATCTTGATCTGCCCCTTTTCACTGGCTTTGACGATCGATTCCATCAATGATCCGGTCGTGACGCCATAGGGTATCTCCCGGATGACGAGCGTACTTCTATCCAGCTTGTCTATCTTGACCCGCACTCTGATCTTACCCCCTCTGAGACCACTCTGGTAATCGCTGACATCCATCATACCACCTGTCTGGAAGTCAGGATAGAGTTTAAATTTTTTGCCTTCAAGGACTTTGATGGAGGCTTGCAATAATTCCACAAAATTGTGCGGAAGTATTTTAGTGGCGAGACCTACTGCGATACCTTCCACACCTTGTGCAAGTACCAGCGGAAATTTGACAGGCAGGCAAATCGGTTCGTTGCGACGACCATCATAAGACACCTGCCACTGCGTCGTCTGTGGATTGATGGCTACTTCGAGTGCAAATTTGGTGAGCCTTGCCTCAATATACCTTGCAGCGGCGGCACTATCGCCCGTACGTATATCACCCCAGTTGCCCTGGCAATCAATCAGCAAATCCTTCTGGCCGAGATTGACCAGTGCATCGCCGATAGCAGCATCGCCATGGGGGTGGTACATCATAGTGTGCCCGATGATATTCGCCACCTTATGATAGCGTCCATCATGAATGTCGTTCATGGAGTGAAGTATCCTTCGCTGTACAGGTTTGAGGCCGTCATTGATATCAGGAACCGCCCTTTCCAGTATGACATAGGATGCATAATCAAGGAAATAATCCTCATACATTCCACCCAGGTACGTAATACCGGGATGATCGTGGGAATGCAGTGATTCGCTTTCCGGGTTTCTTTTTTTACCCATACAATTTATCCGTCAAGACCGGCAAAGATAGTTAAGCAAGGGGGATATTAAACTTTAATGCCATATGAATCTGTAAGTGATGCAGACACGGCTTTGATTTCCAGGAAGAATGATCTAGCTGTTTTCAAATTTGTTTTTCAGGGCTTTGAGCTTGATATAATCCATGCTTTCCGGCTCTTCGATTTTGAGCATCGCGTCGTCCAGTATTTTGATGGCCTCTGCTTTGTCATTTGATTTGTACACGAGGTTGGCATACGTGGAGATATACTCCACTTTAGCATCTTTCTCCTTTGCTGCTTTAGCGGATAGGTCTATTGCCAGACTTCGGCAGGCTGCATCATCAGCAGCGTATTTGTCCAGATCCAGGGCTAATTGATGGAGACTAGCAGGCTCATTTTTGATAAATTTTTTGACATGGTTGTTGACCAGGTCTCCAATTTTAGCCATATCGTGGTAGGCAAGTGCATATTTGATCTCGCTTTCTGAGCGGAATCGATCTGCTTCAGATGGTATATTACGTTTCATGGCATCAGCGGCCAAAACAATCAATTCTGGGCTCTCAAACTCAATCGCTCGCTTAACGGTATTGGTAGAAGCCTGTCTGACTTTGGCATTGATCACCTCTTCATCGACGACCTTGCTGATACTTGATTTGTATTCTTCAAAGAGATCAAAGCACTGACAATCTACCTGTGATGCAGCTTCCAGTATAAACTTGAGATTCTCCGGTGTAGTCAGGTCTTTTTGTTCGGCGAGAAAATCATTGGCGATTTTAATGGAAGGCTTACCAGATTTGTTGAGTGCGGCTACATAATCATAAACCAATTGATAACTGCGATCTCCGGCATTATAAGCAGCTTCGTATTTGGTGCTCCTATCATATTTGCCTACAATGGATTCGCCCAAGGCAATGAGATCAGCCGGGCCTTTTGCACCCACAGCTTTTTGCACGAGTTTCTGGTCAGAATCGATAAAAAAGAGTGTCGGGTATGCAGATACAGGAAACTTCTTTTTGAATTCAAGACCCATTTCCTTTTCCATATCAATCTTCAGACTCAAAAAATGTTGATTGAACAGTTTTCCAACTTCAGGATCAGGAAAGGTGCTTGCGGCCATCCTTTTGCAAGGACCGCACCATGTCGTATATGCGTCGACAAAGATAATCTTGTCCTCCGCCTTGGCTTTCATCAGTGCCTCTTCCCAGGTGCCGTGATAGAATTCGATGCCTTGCCCTGAAACGGAAAGAAAAGTGAGAAAAGCGAAAGTGAATATGGTCAGAATATTTTTCATAAATGGTCTCTAAGGCTGCAAAAATAAGGAAAAACAGGATGGCTTGGTCTGGACGGTTGTTAAATATAGCATAACCCCGATCGTGTAAATGCAAGGCTGATTCCTTGCCAAATTCATTGAATAGCCTAAAAAACAAAAGGTGAAGCGAATAGTTCGTATTCACTTCACCTCCGATAATCATGCTGTCTGGTTCCTATTAAAGTTTCCAGTCAACCGTGATTGAAGACAGATCTTAATCTGTCAAGCAAACTTATTTTCTGCGACCTGTTGCTTTCTTAGCAGCCTTTTTCGCAACAGCTCTCTTCACTACTTTCTTAGCAACTGCTCTGCGAATAGCCTTCTTAGCAACTTTTTTAACAGCCGCTTTACGGATGGCCTTCTTAGCTACCTTTCTGGCTACTGTTTTCTTAACAGCCTTCTTGGCTACTTTCCGGGCACCTGCTTTCTTTACAACTTTCCTTGCAACTGCTTTTTTAGCTGCTTTCTTAGCTACTTTCTTAGGAGCTACTTTTTTGGCTACTTTCTTAGGAGCTGCTTTCTTAGCTACTTTCTTAGCTACTTTCTTAGCTACTTTCTTAGCTACTTTCTTAGGAGCTGCTTTCTTAGCTGCTTTCTTAGCTGCTTTCTTAGGAGCTGCTTTTTTAGCTGCCTTCTTAGGAGTTGCTTTTTTAGCTGCTTTCTTAGCTACTTTCTTAGGAGCTGCTTTTTTAGCTGCTTTTTTAGCTACTTTCTTAGCTACTTTCTTAGGAGCTGCTTTCTCAGATACTTTCTTAGCTACTTCCTGGGCTGCTTTATTGGCGGCTTTCTTAGCAGTTTTTTTAGCCGCCTTCTTTGGTGCTTTTTTAGCGGCTTTTTTAGGAGCTGCTGCGGGCGCTGCTGCTACAGGAGCAGGTGCTGGTGCCTCTGCTTTCTTAGCAGCTTTTTTCTTAGCGGCTTTCTTGCGGGCAGGCTTTTTAGCTGGTGCCGGAGCTACTGCAGCATTTTCTGGCGCAGCTGGATTGGTTTCAACGGGAGTGTCAGGAAACGTGATTGTTCCTTGTTCCGTTTTGACCTGATCTTTGTCTGATGGATTGTCCATGTTTGATACGTTTTGTTGGTTATAAATTTGAATAATTAATGTTCATTTCCTTACAAGGTTCAAATATAAACTCGCTTCTCCTAATTATATTTTATTTGTTGCAAATTTATCTAGATCACTTTTGCAAAACAAGATAAAAAAATGATCGTAAATCGTCATTCTATGCCCTGTGTTTTCTCTCTTCGCAATATCGCCATGGCCAGATTAAGCCTTGTATAGTCAATGCTGTCGCCCGTTTGCTCCTTGATCTTGCTCATCTGATCACTGTATCCACATGCTCTCCATCCTTGCTTCGCAACGACGAGATCATCAGGAAATAAAAATTGTCGGATATCAATATTCTCTCCCTTTTCATAGAGTTTTGCGAGGTGCATCGCTATGGTGGAGACAGCCATTTCCCTTTGCTGGGCGATCTGTTCAGGCGACAATCCCTGTTGAAACAGATTAAGTGTCTCGATATACGTCATCCCTTTTGGTTTCTTGATGATGTCCTGATCTGTCATAAATGTCCTGATGGTATCCACAAAAGCTTGCCCATATTTCTTGGATTTAAACTCTCCGATGCCATTTAGTCTGGACAATTCTTCCATGGTATATGGCCGTACTTCTGCCATCTCACGTAAGGTCCCTTTTGGAAAAATAGCATAAGGGGGTAACCCTTCTTCCTTTCCCAATTGCTGGCAAAGCTTTTCAAGACGATCAATCAACTGTTCACTGAACCTGACCGTTTTAGGTTTTTTTCTGACGAAAGGCTCCTTCAGGTCTTCAACATGGCGATGCAATTCAACCTTTTCTCCTTCAAATAAGACCACATCACTCAAAGGCGTACATCTCAATACGGAATGACTGATATAATCGATTTCCAGTAGTCCCTGGTTGATCATCTGGGTGATGTAATGCATCCAGTCCTTCCATGATAGATCTTTTCCTGCTCCATATGTTTTAATATGTTGCAGATTGCGTTCATAAATTTCCTTCTTACCTGATCCGCGCAGCACATCGACCAACATATTGACACCCACTGATTCATTTGTCCTCTTGCAGGCTGACAAAGCCATCTGAGCAAGCTTTGTTCCATCAAACCCCTGCAGCGGATGCAGACAATGATCACAATGCCCACAGCCGGACGAGCGATACTCTCCGAAATAATTAAGGATGACATTGGTCCTGCAATTGGTGGCCTGGCTATATTCCCAGATACGCTCGAGTTTTTCAGTTTGTACTCGTTTGAAGGTCTCGTTGGCCTCACTTTGCTCAATAAATTCCTTATACACCGTTATATCACGAAAACTATAAAACATCAATGCATCAGCTGGCTGGCCATCCCGGCCCGATCGTCCGATTTCCTGGTAATAGTTTTCGATATTCTTCGGCAGGTTGTAGTGTATGATCCAACGGATATTGGGCTTGTCAATCCCCATGCCGAAGGCAATGGTAGCACACACGATTTGCAAACGGTCAAATTGAAAGTCTTCTTGTACTTTTTTCCGGGTGGTATTATCGATCTCCGCGTGATAGGCAGCAGCCTTGTAACCATATTTGCGAAGCGTCTCAGCGATCGATTCTGTTGTTTTTCGTGCGAGGCAATAAATAATTCCGGCTTCTCCTTTTCGAGGCTTTATAAAATCCCTGATCTGCTCTATCCGCTGGATGCCTGCTCTAACCGAAAGATGAATATTGGGCCTTTCAAAACTTGACAAATACGTATTAGGATCTTTTAATCTCAGTTGTTGTCTTATATCTTCCTGCGTAGCCCTGTCCGCTGTGGCTGTAAGGGCTAGGACCGATACATCCGGAAAGTATTGCATCAATCCAGGCAACTGCGCGTACTCTGGCCTGAAATCATTTCCCCAGATAGAGACACAATGAGCTTCATCGATAGCAATCAGCGACACTTTGAGCGGAGCCACAAACTCAAGAAATTTCTGCGTCAGGGCTCGCTCAGGAGAAACATAAAGAATCTTAAGTGTACCGTTTTGAATATGATGATGAATCTCCCTGCTTTCCTGTGTAGTCGTGCCGCTATGCAAGGCCCCCGACTCAATACCATTGGCCCTCAAGGAGCGCACCTGGTCATTCATCAACGAGATCAAAGGAGAGATCACAAGTGCAAATCCCTCTTTTATGAGCGCAGGCAACTGAAAACAAACAGATTTACCTCCTCCGGTGGGCATGATCACCAGGGCGTGTCCGCCCTCCAACACATGATGAATGATCTCTTCCTGGTGTGGTCGGAAAGTATCAAATCCAAAATGGGTCTTTAGTATCTGGTGTAGAAGATCAACTGGCATTGTCAAAAATTGTTTTCACTGGTCTGACTGGTGGATAAATTTATGGGCATTTCTACCAAAAATGCAAGACGTAAATCCAGAATTATCTGCCGCTAATTGACGCCAATCTTCGCCAATACATCGCCTCACCCCCAAAACTCACTCCTCATATCTTCATCTCACTCTCTCACTCTCTCACAAGTGCCGTTCAGCGTGATACGATGAACGCACCAGCGGTCCGCTCTCCACAAAAGAGAATCCCCTCTTCATACCTTCTTCCTTATACATGGCAAACACATCCGGGTGTATAAACTCAGCCACAGCCAGGTGCATAGGCGTAGGCTGAAGATATTGGCCGATCGTGAGTACATCACATCCATGCGCTGCAAGGTCATCCATAGCCTGGAACATTTCATCTTGCGTTTCACCCAGTCCGACCATGATGCCGGATTTAGTTCGCTTTCCGAATTCTTTTATGCGCTTGATTTGTTCTAGGCTGCGTTCATATTTAGCCTGAGGGCGTACGAGTCTGTACAATCTTGGTACAGTTTCCATATTGTGCGACACCACTTCCTGTCCGCCTTGGATCATCCGAATCAAGGCCTCCCAGTTTGATTTGACGTCAGGTATCAGCGTTTCGATGGTCGTGGTGGGTGAAAGTTCTTTCACCTGGATGACTGTCTGATACCATATTTCAGCGCCTCTGTCTTTGAGTTCGTCTCGGTTGACAGATGTTATGACGGCATGTTTGACTTGCATGAGCGCGATGGCTTCAGCAACACGACGTGGTTCATCTACATCATATTCGTTTGGGCGACCTGTTTTGACAGCGCAAAACGAACATGAGCGGGTGCAGACATTACCCAATATCATAAAGGTGGCCGTTCCGGCACCCCAGCATTCGCCCATATTCGGGCAATTACCGCTCTGGCAAATGGTATGCAGGTTATACGTATCTACAAGATGGCGTACTTTCTTGTATTCTTCCCCGATCGGAAGTTTGACACGCAGCCAGTCTGGCTTTCGTGCCCTGGGTTGGGATTCTGTGACTTTCAGGTCAATCATGAGGGCACAAAGTTAGGGAGAAAGTAAGACAGTGAGAAAGTAAGACTGTGAGAAGGGTGAGAAGGGTGAGAGAGTAAGACGAGTGAGACGAGTAAGACAGTGAGAGAGTAAGACGAGTAAGACAGTGAGAGGGTGAGAGGGTGAGAGGTGTGGTTTGTAATATTTAATTGACCCGGCTTTCAAGCCGGGGTTGAGTTAGCAAACAGTATGGGGCTTTAGCCCATTTTTACCAATCACCTCATCATACTTCGGCCCCTACCGCTCATCCATGTGCGCAGCTCAGCAACCACCCCATAAGCTTATAAGCCCATAAACATATAAACCCATAAACATATAAACCTCCCACCCACCAAACTCATATATAAAAAAATCCTGATCATGAAAAAGAATACCTATATTCGTCTTGCCCACCTCTATTTTACTCGCCCCTTTTTCTTTTCTTCTACTTAAAAATTCAGTAATGAGAACAATGAAAATTGTTGGCCTGAGCCTGTGGCTTGTCTTTTCGTTTGCATGTAAAAAGGATGAAGATATCTCAGCCTGTGTGAAACTGGAAGGCACATGGCAAGGTGAATCATGGAAAGAAGACGGAGAGGAATTCTTAGGGGATACGCTTTTTATCACCGGTTCTGAAATCACTTTTGGACCTCTCGATGGAGACCATGGAACAAACAACTGGAATATCACCTACCTGATCGGAGGTACTGAAATGATTATAGGCGCCTATGTGGTCAACGAATCATGTGATGAAGTCACCATCACTCCGAAAGACGGGGCTCCGACAACCTATTTTTTTACTGTTTCCGGCGACGAACTGACGCTTGAAGGAAATATCAATGCTATCGAAGTAGTATTTCAGTTCAGAAAAGAATAAGTCCAAAGGCACCTGGGTTAAAAATTGATGACCAAATAGTACGGTCATGTAACCCATTTCTTCCCTGATCCCATTATCTTGTGGACTATGAAACAGTTACTCATCCTTTGTCTTCCGCTTTTAATGCTCGCGGCATGCAAGGATAAGGTGAAAACCATTTCTCCTATCCGGGAGAACATCACCGAATCAGTTTATGCCTCAGGCATCCTCAAAAGTCAGCATCAATATCAGGTATTTGCGACCGTCAATGGCATACTGGATAATATACTCGTCGATGAGGGTGATACCGTCCGAAAGGGTACCCCATTATTTACCATCCTAAATGAATCATCCCGATTGTCCAGGGAAAGTGCCCAACTGGGAGCAGAACTAGCAGATTATAAATCCAACCAGGGAAAACTTGACGAACTGAAGCTCAACATAGATCTGGCAAAAAGCAAAATGCAAAACGACTCGCTGTTGTTTGTGCGCCAGCAAAGCCTTTGGTCACAAAACCTTGGATCTAAAGTGGAACTCGAAAGAGCTGAACTCAATTTTAAAAATGCCAAAACTGTTTATTTAGCAGCCATACTGCGGTATAAAGATGAAAAAAGAAGACTTGACTTACTTTCGAAACAAGCGCAAAAAAACCTACAGATCTCCCAAAAAAATGAAGGAGATTTTACCATCACCAGCAATATCAATGGCAAAATATATTCTCTGTTAAAGGAACAAGGTGAAATGATCAACACCCAATCACCTCTTGCCGTCATCGGGGATACCAAAGATTTTATCCTTGAACTCCAGGTCGATGAATATGATATCACCCTGATCTCTCCGGGACAACAAGTGAAAGTGACCATGGATAGCTACAAAGGAGAAGTTTTTGACGCTACCATCACAAAAGTAAACCCGATCTTAAACGAAAGATCTAAAACGGCCACAGTCGAGGCTGTATTTATAAAACAACCACCAGCTTTGTATCCGAACCTAACCCTCGAGGCGAACATCATACTGCAGGTGAAAGAAAATATCCTGACACTGCCGCGGCAATACATTTACAAAGATCAGTTTGTCATCACCCAGGCAGGAGATACCCTTACGATCCGCACCGGTATTAAAGATTATTTGAAAGCAGAAATCCTGGAAGGCATCAGTGAAAAAGATATACTGATACGCCCAGGGATATGAAATACAGACTCCTGGCAGATATTGCCTTGGCGCTTTCATTAGCCCGATGGAAACAAACACTGATAGCTGCCGTGGGCGTTACTTTCAGTATCACCATGTTTATCACCCTTCTGGGCTTTATGAATGGATTAAATGATATGCTCGATGGATTGATTCTCAACAGGACCCCGCATATCAAGCTCTACAATGAACTCAAGCCTTCTCCCTTCCAACCTGTTCAGTTGACGTCTGCTTATAAAGACCATTACCATTTTATTCGTTCCGTCAAACCGTATGGTGGTCGCCTGGAAATCTACAATGTAGATCCTATTATGACAGCCATATCAAAAGACGAAAGGGTACTCGGAATTGCACCTAAAATTTCAACGCAGGTTTTTTATACTGTGGGTTCTATGGATATATCCGGTGTCATCAATGGGGTGGATGTGGAGGCCGAAAACAAACTTTACTTTTTCAGTAACTACGTGACAGAAGGAAATTATATTGACCTGAAGAATATTCCTAACAGCATCATCCTGGGGAAATCAGCGGCTGATAAAATGCTCGTCAAAATCGGCGATGTAGTCCAGGTCACAACGGTCAATGGCGAACAACAGCAATTGAAAGTGGTCGGGTATTTTCAATCAGGCATTGTGGACATTGATAAACTTCAAAGCTATACCTCCCTCGCAACAGCGCAAAAGCTATTAGGTGAATCCAGAAACTACATCACTGATCTCCAGGTTAAACTGAAGGACATAGACATGGCCCCAGCTATGGCAAAGGAGTACCGTACAATCTACGGTATCGATGCAGAAGATATACAGACTGCTAACTCCCAGTTTGAAACAGGAAGTTCTGTCAGGTCTATAATCTCCTATGCCGTTGGCATTACCTTACTGATTGTAGCGGGTTTTGGGATTTACAACATCCTCAATATGATGATCTACGAAAAAATGGACTCTATTGCTATTCTAAAGGCAACAGGATTTTCTGGATCAGATGTTAAAACGATCTTCGTTATGATCGCCTTGACGATTGGTGTATTCGGGGTGATTTTTGGATTACTATTTGGATATCTTATCTCCTCTGTGATCGACCAGATTCCTTTTGAAACTGCGGCTCTGCCAAGTATCAAAACTTATCCGATCAACTATAGCATCAAGTTCTACATCATCGGTGCGACCTTTGGGATATTCACCACATACCTGGCCGGGTATCTGCCATCGCGAAAAGCAAGCAAGGTGGATCCAGTCGTCATCATCAGAGGCAAATAATATGTCCGGCAAAGTCATCGAGGCGATCAAGATCAATAAACACTTTGCTGGCGTCCAGCGCCAGCATGTGCTCAAGGATTTGAGTTTTTCCATTGACAAAGGAGACTTCGCATCCATTGTCGGCAAATCCGGCTGCGGCAAATCGACCCTACTCTATATTCTTTCCACGATGGATACTGATTATGAGGGTGACCTGTTTATCGATGACCAGCCTATGCGTCTCAAAACCGAAGCAGAGTTGGCAAAAGTTCGGAATGAAAAAATTGGCTTTGTGTTTCAGTTTCATTATTTACTTAATGAGTTTTCCGTCGTACGCAATGTTATGATCCCCGGGTTGAAACTGGGTAAGTATTCCGAGAAACAACTAGAAGAAAGGGCAATGGAAAAACTTAAAATATTTGGCATTGACGACCAGGCCCGAAAGCTGCCCAACCAGTTATCTGGCGGGCAAAAACAACGTGTCGCTATTGCCAGGGCACTGATCAATGACCCCATCATCATCATGGGCGACGAACCCACCGGCAATCTCGATAAGAAAAACAGCGAAATCGTTTTTGATCTTTTTCAGAAGTTAGCCAGAGAATACCAGCAAACCCTGCTCATAGTGACCCATGACATGGAGTTTGCGCAAGCGACTGACCATGTTATCGAAATGGAAGATGGACGAATTTTGTAAGAAAGTGAGATAGTGAGATAGTGAGACGGAAGACGGAAGACGTGAGACGGAAGACGTGAGGTGTGAGACGTGAGACGTGAGACGGAAGACGTGAGGCGTGAGACACATGAGGCGTGCGTGAGGCGTGAGATGTGAGACATGAGACGTGCGTGAGGCGTGAGATGTGAGACATGAGGCGTGCGTGAGGCGTGAGACATAAGACATGAGCTACAAGACGTGAGACATAAGACATGAGCTACAAAACGTGAGAACAACTTGATTCATCAAATAATAAGCCGTATCAATGGAAGGAAGTGCGTGAATAACATTGTGCAATCCCATGCAAATTGTGAACGAATGACTTCGGCTTCCATGATACGGCCATCAAATAAATACAACGACATCAAGTCTTATAATAAGTAGTGTTGAAACACTGAAATTCTATTATCCCTTCATACACTCCTGTGAACTATCTTAAAGAATTCATACCTCGAATTCCCATTCAGGTTTCTACTTATTCAGTCTGCAACTTCGCGAGATCATAGACATTTAAATCTGTGAAGAAAAGCAATGCACATCCGATTACAAAAAATATCTTCGTGGTTTTCATGATTTTCAGTTTTTGAATTGATGAATAATGATGTTTCATTCTTACAACGAATCCAAAACTTCAGGGGTTGTAGAATGTGGATAAAAACAGACCAAAATGGGTCTCGAACTGGGAAATTGGGTTTTTACCCTTATCGTTTTAATAAGGGAATTCCCTGACACGACCAAGGTGATGTACTACAACATTTACTTCGAAACAACTGAAAACACTCCATTCCATACATAGCAATGAAATGTCCTTGTTAAATATCTATAGTATCTTGAAGCGGATTCGAAAAACAAAATTGGATCTGGTCTATGCCCATCGATACGGACATCCTCATTACCTACGGCGCGACTGTCAACCGTCTTAAAAAAAACACCGTCATCTTCAGTGAGGGAGATAAGGCCAGGTACTATTTTCAGATCCTTGAAGGTCAGGTAAAAACATTCAACCTAAACCCCAAACAAAAAGAATTTGTCCAGGGAATTTTCAATGCAGGTGAAAGTTTTGGCGAGCCACCTCTTTTTATTGACGAAGCCTATGCCGCTACCGCAGTGACAATGGGAGACACCATTCTCCTACGATTGCTGAAAAATACATTTATGGACATTCTGAAGGATCATCCCGCAATCCAAATGTCACTGCTTGAGTCCTTTTCCCAAAAACTTGTAGACAAATCCGTTTCCGCCAGAATATTAAACGTGCAGTCTCCGGAGCAACGAATCCTTGAATTCCTGGCCCACTATAAAAAGAAATCATCCGCATCTGCAGAAAGAATCCTGGTCCCTTTTACCCGACAGGAAATCGCTAACCTGACTGGTCTAAGAATTGAAACGGTCATACGTACGCTCCGGAAATTGAACGAGGCTAAAAAAGTTGACATCACCAATCATAAAGTATATTACTAACCGCATGCAAGAAGAAAATAGACTATGGGTGCGTATATCGCTGATCAATCTGTCGATCGTGGCTGCGCTCGGTACCTTGATGCGATATAAGATAGGATTTGAACTGCCTTTTTTTGACCAGAAATTTCTGCAGGAAGCCCATTCACATTTTGCTTTCACGGGGTGGATTTCTCATACCCTCTATTTTTTACTGGTTAGTGTTTTTCGTTCAGCACTTCCAGGTCTTAATGAAAAAGTGTACCACTGGCTGATCGCTTCCAACCTGTTAGTTGCTTATGGAATGGTGGTATCCTTTGCCATACAAGGCTATGGCCCTGTTTCACTTACATTCTCAACGATGTCGCTGCTTATTGGTTTTGTGTTCACTTGGTATGCGCTCAAAGACACGGCCAGCCTGCCGTCAACGCATCCTGGAAAAAACTGGATCAGGGTCGCACTTTGGTTCGGACTATTGTCCACCTTTGGCACAATGGTGTTGTCATGGATGATGGCTACACGGCAATATGACCAGGATACTTACCTTGGATCAATCTACTTTTACCTTCACTTCCAGTATAACGGATGGTTTCTGTTTGCCTGCTTCGGCATTTTCCTTGATCGAATCAGGCGCTTTAACCTTGACCCTAAACATGTCCGCTATTCCTTTTTGTTTTTTGCTTTGGCTGGTATTCCTGCCTACTTTTTATCCATCCTGTGGACTAATATCCCGGTTTGGCTGTATGTCATCGTAGTCATAGCTGCTTTCCTTCAAGTGGTTGGCTGGTGGTTTTTTATCAGGCTTATCCGTAGAAATTTTGATTTGCTTAAAATGACATTCAGCAAGACAGTATTATGGCTATTGTTAGTGGTTGCCGCAGCGCTAACACTAAAACTTTTTCTTCAACTGGGATCTACCGTACCAGAGATCAGTAAGCTGGCATTTAGTTTCAGACCCATAGTGATAGCCTACCTGCACCTCGTCCTGTTGCTGATCATATCTGTTTTCCTGCTGACGTTTATGTATGGATCAGGGATGATCAGATCAAATAGGTCCTCCAAAATCGCCATCCTTACTTTTACGGCTGGTGCTATACTCAATGAAGCTGTCCTGGCTGCTCAGGGAATCTACGGTTTCAACTATATAGTCATCCCCTTCGCCAACGAAGCGCTTTTTGGAATCGGGTCTGTCATGCTGGCCAGCGCCTTACTTCTGGCTTTTTCCCAGGCTAAAAAGTAAAACTGCCTATTATCATCGTTTTGTATGATTTTAATCATACAAAACATGCATTATTCGCATGTACTTTGGCAGCAAATCATATTGATATGCAAAAACCAGTTTATTTCTTGTTATTAAGTCTGCTGTATATTGTCACCGGATGTAATCCCTCCGCGCAAAACCAATCACCAGCAGCAACCGATTCCGGAGGAATCGAAGCCACCGTCGGACAATCGGGAGTCATGGATGATGTCTCCAATCCCAATGTAGTGCAGGTTGCTGTTGGGAGCAAAGATCATACGACACTCGTCACCGCTGTGAAAGCTGCTGCACTAGTTGATGTACTGAGCAACGCCGGACCATTTACTGTATTTGCGCCCACCAACGATGCCTTTGCCAAATTACCTGCAGGAACAGTTGAAGGATTATTGAAACCTGATCAAAAAGATGCGTTGTCAAACATCCTTGAATACCATGTATATGTTGGTGTCATCAAGACGGAAGCGATGCGTGACGGACAAATCCTTGGACAGGTCAACGGAAAAAATATCACCGTGACGATCAAGGATGGAAAGTACATGGTCAATGGAAAAGCTACCATTGTGGCGTCAGTGCCCGCATCGAATGGAATTATCCATGTGATAGATGAAGTGTTACTTCCACCGCAATAGTATCTTCTGAAATCAATTGGCAGGACAACTTTGACACCCTGCAGGTGTATTGTTCTGGCTGGCTGAATATGTTGTTTTATCAGCGTTTTACAATTGTTATTGGCAAGCCGGGTTACAACCCGGCTTTGCTTTGCTGTCCAAGTTTAACCTGTATGATGGTAGCTATGTGGCGTGCCTTTTCTTTCATGATCCCTGCGTTTGCACCTGTATATTTTTGATCCACAGCTTCGCAGAACAAATCAAGCCATCGAGCAAAATGTTCTTCTGTAAAGGAGTGCAATTCGTTCATTTCCTGATGCCGTTGCATCGGATTACCGAAGTAACCACCGGAATAAAATAATACGTTCTCCCAAAAACTGTACATCACCGGCAAAAAAGTCTCCCAATCCGCTTTCGATTTATCCACAAAAAAAGGCGCTAGCAAGCCATCCTTCCTTACTTTTTTGAAGAAAGCATTTACAATCCTTTGCACATCTTTTGGCTTGGTGACATCTCTTAAAACAAGTCCCTCTTTCATATCGTCATGCTAAAATCCTGGTTTAATTCACAAATGTAAAGCAACGGGCCTCATGGGCATCCATTCATAAGTACAGATACTACCTGTAGGTAAACAGGCCTATCCAAATATGTAGAAACGGATGATTACGAACAAAGAACATCGACCATAGATATAACTTATTTAAAGGTTGAACTTAAAGATCCTTTCGGACAAACATCCTCAGCGAAGCCAGGTAAGGCACTATGATCCACATACATAAGAGCGCAAAGCCAATACCTGTGCCGGCAACTGTTCCGAAAAAATCTTTAAATATAGCACCGGTATACCCCAGCATGGCCGACACATCAAGCTGTAGAATGATAAATATCCTGGCGAGGTCTATAGGGTTAAGTGCAGAAACGCCCACCATGGCTTTTTCAATTGGATAATCCGAAAACTGAAATAACAAGAAAAGGACCAAGCCATCAAACAACAGACTGAAAAAGAGCCATAACAAGATAGCAACCCCTATTCCCCTTGCTTTATCCCTGGAGAGTATCGCGCATAAAAACCCAAGAGCGACAAAAACAGCAGTGATCAGGATACCCATCACTACCAAAATCAGCGCTGTCTGGACAGGCACGAAAAGCACGATAGGAATGCCCGCCCCAATGAAGAATGCTAAAGCAAGCGAAAAAAAAAGACCAAAAAATAATCCGTTCCAGATCTTTCTTCTTCGGATTGGCTGGCTGAGCAACAATTCTATAAATTCAGCACTGTTGTACAGGTAAATCGTGGTAAAAATAATACTCACCAGGGGTGTTGTCAACAAGACAATATTGAGGAGAGTAAGAATTCCTTTATGACTGTCATCCTCGAGGCTGAAAACACTCCAGGACAGTACTGCCAGCAATAAAGTATATGCCAGCACAATCCTGTTCTTTAATATATCGGCCACGATAAAACGCTGGATCTTATTGAACATGATCGTTTTTTAGAACGTAGGTAATAGCCTTTGCAAGACTCGTGGTTTTGGTCTGATCCTTAAGGCTGGATGTGGGCATATGAAACTTGATCTCCCCTTCCTGCATCAGTACCACATGTGTGACCAGATCATCAAGTTCACTCAGAAGATGGGACGTGATAAAAATAAGTCTGCCCTTTTTATTTTCAGCTATAATCTTTTCTTTAAGAATTTCGGCAGCCAGCGGATCTAGACCGGCAGTTGGTTCATCCAGAATAAGGACCTCAGGATTAAAAAGGAAAGCCAAAGATGCGCTTACCTTCTGCGTGGTCCCTCCTGATAGCGTCCGCATACGCTTGTCAAGGATTTCATTCAACCCAAAATCTTCAATCAATTGTTCATCTAGCTTTTCTTCATTTCCCCGGATATCTTTGATCATCTCGATCACTTGCCCGATGGTCATATTGTCAGGGTATCTTCCTTTTTGCGGCATATACCCGATCATGTGCCGGTAATGAAAATCTCTACTAATATTCTTATCCTTAAAAAATATCGTTCCTGCCGTCGGAATGACCATCCCCAGGATGCTTTTAATCAAAGTGGTTTTACCACAACCATTTGGTCCGATCAGTGCGATACATTGACCCGGAGCACAATTAAGACTGACATCATTAAGTACCTCGAGTTTTCCGAATTTCTTTGAAAGGTGACAGATCTCAATCATAGTGGAATAGCATGCATTAAGGGAATTTCATCTATAAAATTATCCGGTGTCAACGTAGGAATAATTTTTTCTGATCGATCCAGCAAGGTTACGATAAAGCTCCTGTATAAAAGCATGGTGGGCGGGTTCTTCTCCACGATGACAGAGAAAAGACTTAAAGGACGATAAGGCACATCGCCGATATTATTTTTGTCCAAATCATATCCCTCATACTTATCCCAGTAGTTTGCATTGAACGAATTGAGCACTAGCGAGCCATTGGTGCTGATATCAAAGGTATTGCGCAAAAAATTATTCTGCAGGATCTCATTGTCCATACAGCTGGCCTGAATCTTCATCCCCCAGCCGTTATCCTTAAAGATATTCTTCTCTACTTTTATCCTGTTGGTCCCTTCCATAAAGATGCCGGAGGTGTTGCGCACAAAGCGATTATTGAAGATATAGCTGTCTGATATTTCCTTCAACAACAAACCATAGGCAGCGTCACCCCAGTTGTCTTCAAAGGTATTGTTGAACATCTTGACATTCTTTGTAAACATCACCGCAACACCTGCGCCATTGCGACGGAATAAATTGGTGATGTAGGCGTCATCATTTGAAAACATAAAATGAAGTCCGTAGCGAATATTGTCGGTGGATACATTGCGCCAGATCACGGAGCCTGTCACAAACTCAAAATAAATACCATCTCTGTGGCCTGATATGTAATTGGCTATAATCTGCAAGCTGTCACTCTTCCAGCAATGAATACCATTTCCGATCTCCTGCTCTTCCGTGCCGGAGGCCTTGATGATATTATCACGTATGATACAATGCTGACTGTATTGTAGATAGATCCCAAAGAAATTATTCGTTAGCTGATTGCCAATGATATGAACATCCCGACTGTCATAAATTTTAATACCCCCGGGATCATCCAGGGAAGCATGCCCGGAGTTTTCAATCTTAAAACCTTTCACAAGTGCGTGATTCGCTTTTATAGATAGCACTTCATATTTCAACTGGCCATCCAATACCGGCCAATCCACGCCAATGAGTGAAATTGATTTGTCTAAGACAATATTACCTTCCTTATAAATACCTCCATAAACTATGATTGTATCTCCTGCAACGGCCGCGGCAATACCCTCTTTGATCGAAGAAAAAGACAGGCCACTTCCAACCTGAATCGTACGCGAGAGGCCAATAGGAATCATAAGCGCTACAATTGCAGCGCTGAACATAAGTCTAAGCGATATTGAATTTCTGATGAGCATAAATAAATTTACCGGATGAGCTGAGCCCATGAAATCGTTTGAGTATTATACCTGGACTGATATACAGCCGCACTATCCTTAACGGCAAATCCACCTATATTCCCACCCATAGGGCTTCGCAGCATATCACTTTGTAGGAGGATGGCGTGTTCGAGATCAACAAAAGAGAATGGGCTGCAAAAGTCCGCCACATAAAAACGGTCGTACGGTATAGCTGTATTTTCTTTCTTATAGCTGACGAGACAAGTAATATCATCAAATACATATTGTCTCCCTTTCAGCGTAGTAAGTTGTGCAGCAAAGGGCGCTTCAGTGATGGTCATTTTACAATAAGCACATGCATCCTGATTTATTTTTATAGCCCTGGGTTGAGCTGTACTGCATGACAAAAATGTAACCATCCCCAACATTAATATACCTGCTGGGACAGTTGCTTTTTTCCTGAACCACTTTGCAAATAGCTTTCGCTCTATCAGCACAACGATTAAGAGTAATAATCCTGTAGAAATAAAGAGAATACCCCCGGTATCCGGCATCGAATAAGCGCCAAAGTTGAGAAGCTGTTTATACCCGATCAGCGGAGGCTGATACGACATACCCGGCACTTTGATCGCAGCATTTGGATCCAGATTATGACCATAATTGTAGTTCCATCTGTAAAAATCAACCATCGAAAGTAGGCTAAACGCCATAAAGGAAGCAAACAATACATAGACCAGCATCTTGCGCCCGATGATGGCTGTCAGCAGAATAAAAACCGAAAAGAATCCAATGATATATTTCAATACTGTAAACTCAATAAAATTTTCTGCATGCAGGGTTTGCATGCCGATATAATGATTGAGCCCGTTGATGATTTCAACATTGCCTCCAAGCTTGTCCGCATATATCTGGAGCATCAATCCTTCCGGATACTGAGGTGCAAACAAGTCAATTCTCCAAATTGGCAAGATTAAATTCGATGCCAGGCAAAACGCAGCAAGAACCAAAAGGACCTTAGAAAGGGTTGAAATTTTATTATTCGTATTCATAAAATGGTATTTAATAAAAAAGGGTACAAATGAGTAAGTAAACATTTGTACCCCATTTATTTTACGCTGGTTGATTACATATCATCATCAGCTGGGGGAGCTTGCTCTCCTAAACTAAATTTCAATGGTACATTGCTGTTGGCCGGTGACACCCTGATATAACCCGACATCTCCTGATGGAGCGCACTGCAGAAGTCTGTACAATACATCGGGAACATACCGACTCTGTTCGGAACCCATTTCAAGGTTGCTGTTTCACCTGGCATAATCAGTAACTCTCCATTGGATGCACCCTTGACAGCAAATCCATGAGGAACATCCCAGTCCTGTTCAAGATTAGTCACATGGAAATAAACCTCGTCACCCAACTTGACGCCTTCAATATTATCAGGTGAAAAGTGTGAACGGATGGAAGTCATATAGACATGTATTTTATTTCCTTCTCTAACGACTTTGGATTCCTTTTCTCCCTTCGCGACATAAGGATGCATATTCTCTTCAATCTTGAAGATTTTCACCTGGTTAGGCGTGATCAGCCCCGCCGGAGCGGCCTGTGCGTAATGCGGCTCACCAATAGTAGGGAAGTCAAGAATCAACTGCATCTTATCCCCGCTGATATCAAAGAGTTGGGCACTCTGTGACAATTCAGGTCCTGTCGGCAGGTAACGATCCTTGGTGATTTTATTATAGGCGATCATGTATTTGCCAAAAGGTTTTCTGCTATCACCGCCCGGTACACATAAGTGACCTACTGAATAATATGTAGGTACCCTGTCAAGGACTTTCAGGTCTTTGATATTCCATTTCACCACTTCAGAGGAAACAAAGAAAGAAGTGTATGCATTGCCATTATTATCAAACTCCGTATGCAATGGGCCCAGACCCGGTTTAGCCACCTCACCATAGAGGGCAGACTCATATTTGATCACATTGATGCCATCATATACGCCATCGAATTCTTTATTGGCTATGGCATTCTGAAGTTTTGTAAAACTGAATACCGGGATCAATGCCGCTAGTTTTCCACTACCCACGATATATTCTCCTGTTGGATCCACATCACAACCGTGAGGGGATTTCGGACAGGGGATCATGTAACACAAATCTTCAAATTCCTTTGAATCCAGGACAAGTACTTCGTTGATGAATTCTGATTTACCAGTATGTGTTTTTTCATCCCATACATTGTGTGCATAGCGTACAGGCACTTTCTTCCCCTTACCTGCTTTAATATACTCCTCTGCTTTCTTCCAGTTGACAGCCATGATAAAGTCCTTATCCTTTTGCGAAGCGTTGACTTCGAGTAAAGTATTGGCTTGTTCTGTATTGTAACAAGAGAAGAAAAACCAACCATGCGATGGGCCTTTACCAGCATGGCTCAGGTCAAAATTGACGCCCGGGCACTGAATCTGAAAACTGATGCTCATGCTGCCTGTTTCCTTGTCTACGGCGATAAAACTAAGGTGTCCTTTAAAATTCTCTTTATAGGAGTTGATGGGTACATCTCCATTCATATTGTCCGCAGGCACACTGAAGCGTGTACCAGCCACTACATACTCCGTATTTTCTGTAATAAATGGAGAAGAGTGGTTGCCTGCACTGTTAGGTATTTCAATGATTTCTGCAGTGCGGAATGTGGTCAGGTCAATGCGGGCTACACGAGGTGTATTATTGGCATTGCCGAATATCCATCGTCCATCAATCTCGCCGTTGGTCTGGGACATTTCCGTGTGATGAAAATCATCCCATGGAATAAATCCATGAGAGGTATTTAACATTGGCTTGGTTTCTTCACTGTATCCCCAACCTTTTTCAGGGTCAACAGAAAATACAGGAATCACCCTCAATAATCTTCCACTGGGCAATCCATACACAGACAATTGTCCGCTAAAACCGCCGCTGACAAAATTGTAAAATTCATCATACTGTCCGGGCGGCACATAGGCTTTGGAAGCAGCATCACCTGATACTGCCGAGGTAAGATTTTTCGGTTTACAGGCTGAAAGGCCTATTGTAATAGCAGCAAGTGCAATTACAATATGGAATAGTTTCTTTTTCATAGTAGTTTAGTTGGTTATTGAACTCCATCATTTTTACGCATAAACTCAAGGATTTCCCTTGCTTCTGTATCGATTAGGTTTTGGTTTGGCATCCGAACGAGGCATAATTCAAGCTGAGCCTGAACGGCAGGGTCTTTATCAATCATCGGATCAGGATTGGTTATAAAATTCATAATCCATTCCGGCGTTCTGCGCTCTGTCACGCCTTTCCATCCGGGACCAACTAACCTCTCTTCGCTAAGTTTATGACAGGACGAGCACTTCACGGACTGAATTTTTTCACCCGCCGCAGCCATGGTTGCATCCAAAGAGGCACCGATAGCTACTGTTTCGGCTGTCCACTTACCTATTCCACGGTTGGGATCATATTTAGAGGCGCCATCGCTGGCTGGTTCGGCGGTAGAATATGGATTCGAACCGGATTCAGGAGTCTTACTCCCTCCACATGCTGCGATTAAAGAAATAATGGAAAGAAGGACAAACAGTTTTTTCATGTTTCTATGTTTTTTACAAATTTACCTCCATTTTGACTAAACTTATATGATTATAATCATATAAAGAAGTGATTTTGATCCATTTTGAAGGATTATAGGGATGTTGACTTCGATAGATCAAACAGAAAAGGGCAAATCAAGGAAGTTGGGACCAACCATGTATAAAACAAACAAGCCTCCCCCATATCTCTGAAGAAGTTTGTATCATTCCTTAATGCAGAAATCAAAATATTTAAAAAAAAGGCCATCCCCGATTAAGGAATGGCCTTTTGTATACCTAAAAAGCTAATTACAATTTTGACAAACCATAAGCAAGTCCAAGACTAAACTGTATGTTGTTATTGGCTACTTTATCGCCAATAGCATTTTCCCTGATATCACTCAGTCCAAGAAATGCCCTTAAATCAGTGTTTAACCAAATCCGGCTCCCAACCCTGTAGTTGAATCCCAGACCGCCTGATACGCCCAGATTGAAAGTGTTAAAAACATCCTCAATTTTATTACCATTATTTTTTGCGTGTAACAAAAAACCAGGCGTTAAACCCGCATAAACCTTTGGACGGAATTTTTCACCCAATTCACCAAAGAAAAGGTCAAAATAGATAGGAAGCTGCAGATAGTTAAGTCGCAATTCGCTTCCATTTAATTTATATCCCTCGCCTGAATAAAGCAGGTCAACGGTTAGACCAGTCGCCTCACTGATACTATAGGTCGATGTAAGTCCGATGGCCAGACCAGTCAGTGATTCTGAACCTTCCACATTGCTCACGTTGGAAAAATTGACCCCAACACGAGGTCCGATAGAGGTTTGATCACCCATTTGTGCGTTCGTTGTCCCTACTCCGATGAGGAAGAGGCTAATGACGAACAATAACATTTTACGTTTCATAATACAATAGATTAGTTAGTCAAGAAATTGATTTGATTTCCACTACAACATCCGGGAAGGTTTTTAAGTTGCAGAAAAAGCCTTATTACGCTCTGGAAATCAATACGTTATATAATTTCAATTATTTTTTACATAATTCCCACATACTTCCATGTGCTTTTTAAGCCCATTTTTCATCTCCATCAAATTCTTTTCCTGCACGCTACCTTTGCGACATGATTCTATCAGAATGCAAATGTGACCCGAAGTCATACACCTTAGTACGTATAAAAAGTCAACTGCTATGTCAACCTGGAAAGGCTTATAGCTTATATATAGATGTGCGTCCTTCAGTAGCCATACTGTTGTCTTTTATGATCCTACTGGTGATTGGTTGTAAAACCGACGAAAATCATAATCAGCATAAAAGCGCTACTCATCATCCAGCTACAGGATCGCCTTCTGCGGAAACAACAGCCATGATCGATAGTGTCCAGAAAGCACAGGCTGCTGTAGATCCGATGAAAGTCACCGTCTTTATGTCAGCCGAACGGGCCAAACTGTTGAAACAAAGAGTTGATGCAACAAGCGGTCTAGATAAAGTCAACTTCTCCGTGATGTATGGATTTGAAGAACTAAAAGCAGGAAATACCGCATCGGCTATAAACATCTTCCAGGAGGTGCTCAAGATGGTAGACCCTATGCAAATCCCGGGAAAGGAGCAAACTGTACTTGAGATGAAAAAACTTTTAGCGCTGGCGGCTTTGAGACTTGGCGAACAGGAAAACTGTATCCTCAATCATACGATCGCTTCCTGTATCATACCCATTGCAAAGGAAGGGCAGCATCAGAAAACAGAAGGGTCTGCGATGGCGATGGATATCTATCAGGAAATATTGCGCTCGACCCCGGATGATCTCACTTCAAGGTATTTACTCAATATTGCAGCGATGACCCTTGGAAAATTTCCCAATGGCATTCCGAAATCAATGCAACTACCGACGGGATATTTTGATTCGAAAGTTGATTTTCCGCCCTTCACTGATATTGCATCCAATCTTGGCCTCGATACAAGAGGACTTGCAGGAGGTGTGGCCATTGAGGATTTTAATAATGATGGACTCCTTGATATCATGGCATCAAATTGGGGATTTCATGATCAGCTCCATCTGTATCAGAATACAGGGGATGGAAGTTTTGAAGATGTGACGATGCTATCCGGTTTGAAAGGAATCACTGGAGGCTTGAATATCCGCCAGACTGATTACAATAATGACGGATTCGCAGATGTACTGATCATGCGCGGCGCCTGGTTTAGAGACCAAGGGACGATTCCAAACTCGTTGCTTAAAAATAACGGGGACGGAACATTTACAGACGTGACTGTCAAGGCAGGTATCTATTCAAAACGCCCTACACAAAATGCAGTATGGGCGGATTTCGATCTCGATGGCTGGCTTGACCTTTTTATTGGTAATGAATCCATTCCTGAAAATGGAAGCGCTTTTAATTTTCCATCTGAACTCTATCACAATCAGGGTGACGGAACCTTTAAAGAAGTATCAGGAGCAGCCAATCTTCAAATCAATGCTTTTGTAAAAGGAAGTACAGGTGGCGATATCAACAATGATGGATTGCCTGACCTCTATATTTCCGTATTAAATGGTAACAATAGATTATTCCTCAACGAATCTGATGACTCCGGGATAAAATTTAGAGATATATCCGCTACAGCCAATGTGGGTGAGCCTTATGTATCCTTTCCGACATGGATGTTTGATTACAACAATGACGGCTGGCTGGACATCTTTGTTTCTGCCTATTCGGATGGTTCAGAAGATCTTCCCGGCAAAGTACTCAGAGCCTACGGGAAAAAAGATGATCCGTTCCGCCCACGCATCTATCGCAACAATGGGAACAGCACTTTTACAGATATGAGTATCCCGATGGGCCTTACGGAACCAGTGTTTTCGATGGGATCTAATTATGGTGATCTCGATAATGATGGTTTTCCGGATTTTTATCTCGGGACAGGCGAACCAAATTTAAAATCTATCGTCCCCAATAAAATGTACTGGAATCGTGAAGGTAAATCATACGCCGATATTACCTATGCCGGTGGTTTTGGAAATATTCAGAAAGGACATGGTGTTGGTTTTGGGGATATGGATCAGGATGGGGATCAGGATTTTTATGTACGGATGGGTGGCAGCTTTGAAGGTGATGTGTACCAAAGTATCTTCTTTGAAAATCCAATGCCACATGAAAATCGTTGGATCGTGCTTCGGTTGGAGGGCGTGCTATCAAATCGATTGGCGATAGGGGCGCGTGTTGAAATTGAAATCACAGAATCAGGTAATACACGTAAGATTTATGAGATGGTTTCGCCCGGTTCCAGTTTTGGGGGCAATAGTTTGCAATTGGAGATAGGGCTTGGTAAAGCTGAAAAAATAAATTCCGTAAAGATCTACTGGCCTGCCGGGGGCAAGCAACCTCAGTTGGTGGAGGGGTTGATGGTTGATAAAGCGTATACGATTAAAGAAGGAAGTGAGCCTGAACATGTGGAATACAACATGACACCATTTAAGAAGGAAGCAGGGCATCATCATTAACTGACAAGCAACTGTTGAGCTTCCTTTCAGCGATCAATAAAGCCTAACTTTACCACATGATTTTCACAACCAGTCTAATCAGAAATCTTAGCCTTCTCCTATTAAGTCTAGGTATTGTTACACTTATTAGTTGCAAAAATGAAAAAGGAATAAGCCCTTCTCAAGAAGCTGTTCAGCCAGTCATTACAGCTATTAAACTACAGTCCCTCCCTTCCACCTCCACCGGTATCACCTTCACCAATACCATCAAAGAAGAAGGCATGATCAACATTTTCACCTGGCACTTTCTCTACAATGGCGGAGGTGTAGCAGCAGGCGATATCAACAATGACGGATTGCCAGACCTCTATTTTGCGGGCAACATGGTGCCGGACAAACTATATCTCAATAAAGGAAATTTTACCTTTGAAGAGATCACCGCCAATGCCGGTATCAGCACCCAGGTATGGTCCAGCGGCGTCACAATGGCAGATGTCAATGCAGATGGATTGCTGGATATCTATGTTTGTAAAAATTCACCGACAGGTGTACAAGACAACAACCGCAACAAACTCTATATCAACCAGGGTAAGAACCTCTTTCGGGAACAAGCAGCTCAATATGGTATTGATGATATCGGCTTTGGTGTGCAATCCACTTTCTTCGATGCAGATCAAGATGGCGATCTCGACATGTACCTTGTCAATCAACCGTTTGATGAATTTGCCCGACTGGTCAATCGCCCCGAAGTAGTCGCTCAGTATCCGCAGACCGATCGTTTTTTCTTTTTCGAAAACGGCAAGTTCGTTGACAAAACTGCAGCTCTCGGACTACAAAATGCACGCTATGGACTCAATGTAGCCATCGCTGATTTTGATCTGAATGGATGGACAGACTTGTATATCTGTAATGACTACCATCATGCAGATCATCTGTATATGAATACGCAGGGGAAATTTACGGATGCTCTCCAATCCCGCACCGGACATCTATCCTTCTACTCTATGGGGGCAGATGTAGGCGATGTCAATATGGATGGTTGGCCGGATGTCTTCTCACTCGACATGGCCTTTGAAGATCACCAAAAGTCAAAGACCAATATGGGCTCCATGGATCCAGCACGATTCTGGAGTTATGTCAATGACGGGCAGCATTTTCAATATATGCAAAATGCGCTGCAGATCAATGCAGGTCACGGCTATTTCACCGAGATGGCACAAGTCGCCGGTATTTCAAAATCAGACTGGAGCTACTCCGCTTTGTTTGCTGACCTGGACCTCGATGCAGATCAGGACATCATGATCACCAATGGTATCCTGCGTGATCTGCAAAATAATGATTTTAACACCATGGTCAAGGAACGATACAAAGGCATGGTGGGGCCGGAAAATTATCTGGAGATCTTAAAAAACCTTCCATCTAATCCGGTCTCCAATATCATCTTTAGCAATGATGGTCAAATGCAATTTACCAAAGAGGGCGCCGAGGCAGGTTTCGATACGCCTGGGTTTTCTCATGGCATGGCGTATACGGATCTGGATGGTGATGGCAAACTCGACGTAGTGATCAATAATATGAATGCACCTGCATCCATTTATAAAAATGTCAGTGCGACAGACGGTCATTATCTCCAGGTAAAACTAAAAGGGCCTGGCTCCAATCTTCAGGGACTGGGATGTAGTGTGTTGGTGTATGCAGGTGGTAAAAAACAAATACTGACCATGCAAACGAGCCGTGGGTATTTCTCTTCGGTCGAACCCATGCTGCATGTTGGCCTAGGTGGTGTCACTAAAGTGGATTCGATCAAAGTATACTGGGATCACAAATCAATGTCAGTCAGAAAAAATGTCGATGCTGATCAAATCCTGACCATCGATTATGCAAAAGAAAAGAAGATATCATTTAGTGTAGATCCTCTTCCTGGCATCCATTTCAACGAAGAGAAACTCGCTGCCTATGCGCATCAGGAAAATGAATACAATGATTACGCGCAGCAAGTTCTTCTTCCTTATAAATTGTCTCAAAATGGACCGCATATTTCCACAGGAGATTTTAATGGAGATCAGCGCGAAGACTTCTTTGTTGGAGGTGCTGCAGGATATGCAGGAAATGTTTTTTTTCAAAATGCTTCCGGACAATTTGAAAAATCAAATCAACCGGCGCTCGAAGCGGATAAAAACCATGAAGATCAGGAATCCGTTTTATTGGACACAGACAATGATGGCGACCTTGACTTGATCGTAACGAGTGGAAGTAATGAATTTGCCGATAATAATCCGCTCCTGAAAGTGCGGTTATATATCAACGATGGAAAAGGAAAATTAACACGCGCCACAAACAAAGTATTTCCTGACCTATTGATCAACGGACAATGTATCGAAGCGTTTGATGTGGATGGCGATAAAGATCTCGATTTGTTTATCGGGGGAAGAATGGTTGGTGGAAAGTATGCTACACCGGCAAGTTCGAAGTTATTGATTAATGATTCCGGATCATTTACAGACCAAACTAAAACGCTTGCTTCCTTTGCAGACAAACTGGGCATGGTGACTGATGCTGTCAGTGATGATGTAGACAAAGATGGTGATATAGATCTATTAGTCGTCGGCGAATGGATGAAACCAACCCTACTACTTAATGATGGCAAAGGTATGCTGACAGCTCAGGAAATTAATTTGCCCGGCGCAGGTCTCTGGTGGACTATTGAAAAAGGTGATTTCGATAAGGATGGCGATGCAGATTTTATCCTCGGCAATCTAGGGTGGAACAATAAATTTGGCGGATCACAAGGCACCAAACTTGAAGTATTTTCAAATGACTTTGATAACAACGGTGATTTTGATGTGGTGTTGGCTTCTACTAAAAAAGACAAACTAGTGCCGGTCAGAGGAAGAGAGTGCTCTTCGCAGGAAGTACCGTATGTACTCGATAAATTTCCGACCTATGAAAGTTTTGCCAATGCACAACTAACAGATATCTATCCTGAAAAAACACTGGAAGCCAGTGTCCACAAAAAATTGTCTACGATGTCCAGTGTATATCTGCGTAATGATGGTAACGGGACATTTTCGGCTGTTGATCTTCCGCTGCTTTGCCAGGCAGGACCTGTCAAGGCATTTTATGTAGATGATATCAATGGTGACAATATACCCGACTTCATCTATGCAGGCAATCATCTGCCTACTGAAGTGGAAACAGCTCGGTATGATGGATTATATCCGGGTGTGTGTATTGGAGACGGGAAAGGAAATTTCAAATGTAATACTGCATTTGTCGATGGCAAACTACGCGTGGAGGATACGAGGGATATACAAAAGGTTATACTTGAAGGTGGTAAGGCTGTTTATATCTTTGGAAATAATCAGCAGGCATTGAGAATATATTCGGCAGCCGCATCAATAGGAAAATAAGTTTATAAAAGATGACTCAGAAATCTCTATCCCGCCTCGAATATCTCGGTAGCATCATTCCTGCTAAACTCCTTGCATTGAGCGATGATGAATTTTCCAAGAAACCCTCTCCTAAAAAATGGAGTAAAAAACAAATGCTTGGTCACCTGATCGATAGCGCCAGCAATAATCATCACCGATTTGTGCGGGCGCAGTTTGAAGACAAACCACTCATCACCTACAATGCAGATGAATGGGTGGATGCAAGCCGGTATCAATCGATGCCTACCCGTCACTTGGTTTATTTATGGCAATTATACAATCTGCACATCGCTATGCTCATCAAACAAATACCGACTGCGCTGATGCAAAAGGAATGCGACTCAGGAGATACATCCCTGCATACGCTGGAGTGGCTTTTTGATGATTATGTAGTGCATATGGAGCATCATTTGAAATTGTTGGTGGAGTATGATTGACTGTGCGCAAAACGGAGTTTTGCTGACGCCAGGACGTAGGTCAACCTACGCCCAACTATTGAGTTTACGCCGAACTATTGAGTATGAATGACTACATGCAAAACGAAGTTTTGCTGACGCCAGGACGTCCGTACGGCCAACTTGTTTGCCCCTAAATCCCCTAAAGGGGACTTGATGTTAAACCCAAGGGCTTCTTTCAATTCTTACAATGAAAAGTTAATTGAAGCAATCGAGGTAATAATTTAAATATATAATCATATTTATATCAAGGCTTAACACATTACAAATACCCCTAAACTCTCTTCCTCAGCCTCAGCCTCAGCCTTCGCCATAAACCTAATCTCTTGATTTTCTGCTTTTTCTCACTTATTACCCTATCTTTGCGGTCTTGTATGTTAATCTCTCTCAGAGTTTCTTGAGTTCCCAAGACTCAAACGCCGTGAAGGCTTAACGTAAGGCAGGTAAAGTATCGAGCGCAAGTTGATAGCCTTACCACATTTTTTAATCTAATTTTTTTATTGTGTCATTTAACAACCTACCGCTCATTGAGCCTGTGCTCAGAGCATTACAACATGAAGGGTACACCACCCCCACACCTATTCAGGAACAAGCCATTCCCGCCATCCTCGACCGCAGAGACGTTCGCGGATGCGCGCAGACCGGCACCGGAAAAACAGCAGCATTTGCTATTCCGCTATTACAACTCATGCATGAGGAGCAACAAAAAGATCCTCAGGCACGCCGTACTATCCAGGCATTAGTCCTGACCCCTACACGCGAACTGGCCATCCAGATTGAAGAAAGCTTCAAAGCTTATGGCAGATACCTCAACCTGCGCCACCTGGTGGTGTTCGGCGGTGTATCTCAGGTAAGCCAGGTCAACAGCCTGCGCAGAGGAATCGACATCCTTGTAGCTACCCCGGGTCGTTTACTCGATCTGATGCAACAAGGCCACGTATCCCTAAGAGATATCAAATATCTCGTGCTGGATGAAGCTGACCGTATGCTGGACATGGGATTTGTCCATGATGTCAAGCGTATCATAGCCAAAGTCCCTGCGAAGAAACAAACCCTGTTTTTCTCCGCTACCATGCCACCGGAAATCAATGCACTGGCCAATTCGCTACTGCAGAACCCGGTTAAGGTAGAGGTAACTCCAGTGTCATCCACCGTAGATGCCATCAACCAGTTCATCTATTTTACCCAGAAGGAAAACAAATCCTTCCTGCTCAAACATGTACTGTCTGATGACTCGATCAAAACAGCCCTGGTCTTTACCCGTACCAAACACGGTGCAGATAAACTAGTGAAGTTTCTGATCAAATCAGGCATCAAGGCCGAAGCTATTCACGGCAACAAATCTCAGGGTGCCCGACAGGTTGCTTTGAGAAATTTCAAAAACCGCAGTACGCGTGTATTGGTAGCCACTGACATTGCAGCGCGAGGTATCGATATCGATGACCTGACGCATGTATTTAACTACGAATTGCCAGAAGTGCCGGAAACATATGTGCACCGCATCGGTCGTACAGGAAGAGCCGGCAACAGTGGTCATGCGCTGTCATTTTGCGACTATGAAGAGAAGGCGTTGCTGAAGGACATTCAGAAACTGATCTCCAAATCCATTCCAGTCATGAACGATCATCCTTATCCGATGAGCGCCCAATTGGCTGATATGACTGTGCGCACATCAGGATTGAGCAATCCTAAAATGGGTAGAGGCAGATCTTCCAGTATCCACCGTCCTGCTCCGGCAAGAAGGTAACCAACTGAACTTTGTTTTATAACAACTATAGAAAGAGGCTCCACAAGAGTCTCTTTTTTTATGCCCCATAGTTGACAAACAACAAAATTTTTTATTCCAGTACGCTGTCTTTTCTCAATTGTCGGAAAAGCATACCTTGTATACTTATCATCAACCGCTACCATCTTCCGCTGTGGAAGGCTACGGCGACGCCGAAGAAAGAGACGGAAAAAGGGTGTTTAAAAATACCAGCGCGCTTCAATATGGTAAAGGGCTTAATTTGAATAAGGTGATTTGCACTGATTGATTTCGTTGCGAATCCGATATAGACAATGGCATCTGTAAAAGTCTCCACCATCTGCCACCCCCAAGCTCATACATACTATAGCAATATCACAGCCTTTTAATAGAGCTGGCAATTCGCATCTTACGCTAAACTGCCCGCATATATTTCCAATACTTATATAAGAATTTCTTATATTTGAGAATCTCTTTTCGCTGACCGAACCCTCTATATCGGTTCTAAGTGCCCCATTTAAGCTTATTGTTCGTCTATTTAAAACACCAAAATCATGAAGACAGCATTTTATTTCACTATCGTATTAACTTCTTGTCTGCAATTTAATCTGGCAGCACAGGGAAACCAATCCTGCCTACCAGAGGGGATCTTTTTTGCAACACAAGAATCAGTGGATAGTTTTTCCGTTCACTATCCAGGTTGCAATGCCATACTTGGAGATATGACCATACTCGGAAATGACATCCTTACACTGGATGGTCTGGACAGCATCCATTCAGTGGGTGGCACTCTTGTCATCACAGCAAATGCACAGCTTCAGCATCTTGAAGGATTAAATGCTATGGATTCCATTTTTGGTACTTTTGCTATTTACGGCAACCCATCACTTGCCACCTTAGAGGCTCTTGAGTCACTTAAATTTATCGGCGGAGATCTCGTCATTCTCGAAAACCCGATGCTTGAAACGCTTGATGGATTGGATTCGCTATCCTTTGCTTCCGGCAATGTAGAGGTCCTCTTTAATGCAGGGTTGCAGGCACTCTCCGGTCTCCGTCTTGACTCCATTCTCGGAACACTGCTTATTCAGTTTAATCCATCCCTCGCTGATCTGACGGGACTTGATTCCTTGCATTGTATTAAAACAGATTGCCACATTCTTGACAATGGAGGTCTGAGCAGTCTGTCAGGTGCAGACAAACTTCACCTCGTGAAAGGTAATCTTGTGGTTGCTAATAATGATAACCTGATTACCTTCGGTGATCTACGTGTAGATTCTATCCTTGGGAACTTTACTGTTGAAGGCAATACCAATCTTCAGAATTTTGAAGGTCTTGACTCGCTCAAATATATCGGACAGACATTCACTGTATTCATCAATCCTTCGCTCGATGATCTGAATGGATTGGACTCGCTTAGAATCATTGGAATGGATGTGACTATTCAGAATAATGTAACGATGACGAGCATTTCAGGTCTGGTGGCTGTTGATTCCATTCTTGGTAGCCTGATCCTTGTCGAAAATAGTGCACTCGAAGATATCACTGGCCTTGATGCTCTCTCTTATTTGGGCGGAGCCTACTGGGTCGAAAACAATACTGCATTAAAAACCTTACCCCTGACGATAGCGCTTGATTCCATTGGGGGAGGATTATATCTTTCCGGAAATGGATTATTACCCAATTTAACAGGACTTGATTCACTGAAAACAATCCTGGACTTTGTAGAGATCACAAATAATGAAAGTCTCAATTCATTAGATGGTCTCGATTCGCTCACCTCGATCCGGGGTTCACTTCTGATTTTCAATAACGATGTTTTGTCTGACCTGTACGCACTCAGTAACCTGGACCCTGAATCGATAACTGATGTTGCCATTGAAAACTCGCAAGCCTTGTCTGATTGTGCTGTGAGAAGTCTATGCGATTATCTCGGATCTGGTGGTGCTGCCGAAATTTCAAACAATGCACCAGGCTGTAATTCAACAGAAGAAGTTCTTTCAGCTTGTTTTGTAGCCGTGGATGATCTGAAAGATGAAAGTGGATTTACCTTGTATCCAAATCCTACCACAGGTTTACTCACCATCAGAGGATTGGATGATACTACTGATATGATGATTACACTTCATGATATTCATGGAAGGATACTACAAAATAAAAATGCAGCAAACCGATCAATTGATATAACTCAAGTGCCTGATGGCATATACTTTATCTCAATACGTAGTGCGGATCAAAACATCGTGAGGCGCTTATTAAAAGCTCACTAGTGCATCCTTTTTAAAAGAAGGTCTGGACAGGTCGCCACCTATCTGTCCCTTTTTTTTTGAAAAGTGTTTCATTTAGGCATTTCCGTTTATCCTTTTTAATGTGCCTCCATGATGATTACGGTTATACCCATACTCACCATGAACACCTACATTTGAAATTATAACTGTTAGTGAAATGAAATTAAAGTTGACGAATATGACACGTAGTATCGCACGAATTCTTTCGCTCCTCTTATTGTTGAGCATCACGTCACTCAAAGCACAGCTTACCATCACGGTGAGCTCTATCCCTGCATCTACACCGCCGGATGACAACATCTATATCGCGGGCAGCTTCAATGGATGGGATCCCGGACATACAGATTACATACTTACTGATCATCAGGACGGCACCTATTCCATTACCTTTTCGCCGACTCCCGGATTATTAGAATTTAAATTCACTCGCGGAAGTTGGGCTAACGTAGAAGGGAATGCGCAAGGTGGGTTTGTTCCAAATCGCACCTATGACTATACGGGAGGTGTGCAAAGTACTTCTATGACGATCGCCGGATGGGAAGACAATCCGGGCGGCATATCTACAGCTGAACCAAACGTTGAGATCATCGATGAGGATTTTTTTATTCCTCAGCTTAACCGCACCAGGCGTGTCTGGCTTTACCTCCCTCCTGACTATGCCTCCTCCACGAAAAGATATCCTGTCATCTACATGCAGGATGGTCAGAATCTTTTTGATGTGCTGACGAGTTTTTCAGGTGAATGGAAAGTAGATGAATCGATGAATGATCTATTTGACGCAGGCGACTTCGGAGCAATTGTTGTAGGGATTGACAACGGAGGTGTCGAGCGAATTAATGAATATAGTCCTTGGTTCAATGCAAACTATGGCGGCGGGCAGGGAGAGGCTTATGCTTCTTTTCTTGTCAATACCCTGAAGCCCTATATCGATAGTACGTACCGCACTTTAATCGATAGGGAGTATACGGCTGTTGCCGGAAGTTCGATGGGTGCGAATATTTCAATGTATACGGGTATCGAACACCAGGAAGTCTTTGGCAAAGTAGGGATCTTCTCTCCTGCCTTTTGGTTTTCGGATTCCAGTTATCTCCATCTTGCACAAAAAGGAATTTCGCAGGATCTACGGATCTATTTTGTCGCCGGACAAAATGAAAGCGCAGGGATGATCGCTGACATGATGACCATGTACGATGCCCTCGTTGCAGCTGGACAGGATGAAAGTGAAATGTTTTTCCTCAACGAACCTGATGGTGCTCACAGCGAGTGGTTCTGGGCACGGGAATATCCTGATGCTTATGAATGGCTTTTTGATGAACTCATCCTCGCGGACTATACGGTACCTTCAAACCATTGGAATGTTTATCCAAACCCTACCAGTACTTCTATTTCCATCACTACTCCATCTGAAGATCTAAATTATTTTATTTATTCCTTACCAGGCATGATGATCTTGTCAGGCAAACTAATTGATGGAGAAATTGATACCTCCGGACTAGTTCCGGGTACATACTTTTTACAACTTCGTGACCAAGCTGATCAGTCAGTGCATGATTCAAAATTTGTAAAACACTAATCTACCATTTCATCGCCATAGCTTACACGGCGAGTTCAATCAATTTTTACATAGATTGCAGGCATGAAAGTCGCTTTAACTGGAGCTACTGGCCATCTGGGCGGATTGGTAGCGCGCGAATTGCAGCACAGGCATCATGCTATAAAGGCATTAGTGCGAAACAATGATCTCAAATCACTTGATGGAATAGATATTGAGTTCGTCAAAGGGGATCTCAACGATCCGGTATCCTTGCAAAAATTGATGGACTCATGTGATGCGGTGATACATGCAGCAGCGATCATTTCTATTGCTGGTGGAATGAATGGCATGGTCCATGCCACCAATGTAGAAGGTACACGCCGGGTCATGGAAGCCGCCAATGCCGCAGCGGTAAAAAGAGTGATTTACATTGGCTCCATACAGGCTCATCAGCAAAAGCCTCTCCATGACGTATTGGATGAAACTCGTGCATTAGCGCTCAATGATTCCTTTGCGTATGACCGATCCAAACGAGATGGGCAACAAATTGCCTTGTCATATGCTTCTTCTTCATTGGACGTACTTGTGATGAATCCTACCTCCATCCTTAGTCCGTTTGATTACAGACCCTCGAAACTCGGACGGGCTATCATCAATATGGCGAAAGGCAAATTACCTTTCGTATTTCATGGCGGTTCTGATTTTTGTGATGGTCGCGATATTGCGCATGCCGTTGTCAACGGACTGCAGATGGGCCAAAGTGGGGAGGTCTATCTCCTCAGTGGAAAATGGCATAGCCTGAAGGATTTTTTCACGCTGCTTGCAGAAGTAGCCGGCCGAGAAAACAAACCACTTTCGTTGCATCCGTTATTTGGATGGATAGGCCTCCCATTTATATACCTACAGGCATGGCTCACTAAAAAAGAACCATTGTACACCAAAGAAGCGATCGTGGCCATACAAGATTGTAATCGCTTTATCCGTCACGAAAAAGCAACAAATGCATTGAACTATCGAGCCAGGCCATTGAAAGACACCCTTCAGGATACCTATGCGTGGTTTTACAAAAATGGATATCTTGGTTGAACATCGTCATCATCCTTTCAAGAAAGGAAATAATACCTGACCACCGCTTGTATGACCTTCTTTGAAATCTCCAATCAGACGTATCAATATATCCTGTATGGATGGATCGCTGTGGCCATCGTTGTTTTCATCGTATTGTTAAAGGTTACAGCTCCGTATGGCCGGCATGTCAAATCCGGATGGGGTCCTGAGATCAGTAATCGACTTGCCTGGGTCCTTATGGAAGCCCCGGTGCTTATAGTCCTATTATATTTCGTGTTTTCTTCGACTGACAAACAAACTGCAGCGACCTGGTCCATGATTGGATTGTTTTGCCTGCACTACATCAACAGGACGTTTATTTTTCCATTTCGCCTGCATACCAAAGGGAAATCAATGCCAGTAGTCATCGTTACTTCTGCTGTATTTTTCAATCTCATGAATGGATTTGGTCTGGGCTATTATTTTAGTCATTTTGCCGATTATCCGTTAACATGGTTTACGGATATCCGATTTATAGTCGGGGTAATTCTTTTTTTCGGCGGGCTGATCATCAACTGGAAGGCAGATGATGTATTAATTCATTTGCGTAAACCGCAAGAGACACATTACGTCATACCGAGATCTACCCTTTTCAATCGGATTAGCTGCCCGAATCTTTCTGGTGAACTCCTAGAGTGGCTTGGTTTTGCCATCCTATGCTGGAATCTGCCGGCATTGACTTTTTTCATCTGGACAGCAGCCAATCTCATACCCCGGGCCATCTCCCATCACCGCTGGTATCTGCAAAAATTTGATGACTATCCTCCTGAACGTAAGGCCATTATACCTTTTTTAGTCTAGGGTATATATGCATTGTTTTTCCCTTTTGCAGCGTCAGGGGCCATTCGCAACCCAGGGACGATATAATTGTTATCAATTGCCTGGATTCTAAATTCCATAATCCCGATAACATTTAAGATATTGCGACCTTCCGAATCACTAATCTTATTCTCATAAATGACTGATTTCGACTGGCATTCTTTATTACAGCCGCAGTGGTATGTTGCAAACGGAGGGGTATGGATCATCCTGCTCATTGTATTTGCAGAGACCGGTTTGTTTATGGGTTTCTTTCTGCCTGGGGACTCGCTGTTATTTGTTGCAGGTATTATGTGGCGTGAGCTGGAGACGGGATTCTTCAATCTTCCTTTTGCTTTCATCATGGTATTGATATCCCTTTTTGCCATTCTGGGCAACCAGGTTGGGTATTGGTTTGGCCGCAAAATCGGGCCTGCCATGTATACATGGAAAGACCGTTGGTATTTCAAACAAAAATATTTGCAACAAGCCCGCATGTTTTATGAGGAGCATGGTGCCAGCGCCATCTTTATGGCCCGCTTCCTCCCCTTTGTGAGGACCTTTGCGCCTATTGTCGCCGGTATCGTGCAGATGGAACGAAAAAGATTCTCAGCCATCTCGATCATTAGTGCATTTGTATGGGTCTTCAGCATGATGCTGGCCGGGAGATATCTGCATCAGTTTTTGTTGAGTCAATTCGATTATGACTTGACGGATGACCTCGAATTGATTGTCCTGGGGATCATCTTCGTCTCCGTCCTTCCGATCATTTATAAGTTGTTGCAGAACAAATACAGGGAACACAAACAAAAAGCAGAAGCCGAGAAATAAAGCAGGACAAATATTCTGATTTCCATACGATTGTATTTCCGCTTACCCTGATTTTCTGTATTCTTGTTATCTTGGTTGGCATCGTCGATTTGATATTCCAATATGAAGGCTAGACTAAAACAATTAATTAAAGAAAAATATCTCATCCCCAAACACAATGGTATTGATGCAGACAAAGAATCCTCCAGCTATGATATTGCTAAACGTTGGTACAAAATGAAACGTCTGGTCAAGGGAACTTTTGCAGATCTGAGTCTCATCGTCACAGGTATCATTTCAGCCGGATTTGGATTAAAAGGGTTTTTACTGAACAATGGCTTTATCGATGGTGGGGCGACAGGTATCTCTCTTTTATTGACTGAACTTACCGGTCTTCCTCTCTCCATTTTGTTATTGTTAGTCAACCTACCCTTTATGATTCTTGGCTTGAGAGTGGTTGGGAAAGTTTTTACGATCAAGGCTATCCTAGCGATCATTGGATTGGCTATTGTAGTGGCTATCGTTCCATACCCGGGTATCACCGATGACAAGCTGCTGATTGCGGTGTTTGGTGGCTTTTTTCTTGGAACGGGTATTGGGCTTTCAATACGGGGGGGAGCTGTCATTGATGGGACGGAGGTATTAGCTATTGCGCTCAGCCGGAGGGTGGGATTGTCTATTGGTGACATCATCCTCATTATCAACCTTATTGTTTTTTCATTTGCTGCCTGGCTGATCAATATAGAGACAGCATTATACGCCATGCTGACGTATTTGTCTGCATCAAAGACGGTGGACTTCCTGCTGGAAGGTATCGAAGAGTATACGGGTGTGACGATTGTTTCAGTCAAGACCGATGAAATACGCGAAATGATCTCGCATCAGCTCAATTATGGTGTGACGGTGTACAAAGGAGAGCGAGGTTACGGAAAAACCGGGTCCAAACAGTATGACATCAAAATTATTTACACCGTACTGACACGTCTGGAGATCAGCCGTCTTAAACGAGAAGTGGATCGTATCGATCCGAATGCGTTTCTGGTGATGCATAGTGTAAAAGATGCCGTCGGAGGCATGACCAAAAAACGTCGCCATCAGCACTAATCAGTGCACGTTGGAATCATTACATTTACCTGACGTATTTTTTCCACCACTTCATCCTTTAGTATGAGTTCAACTTCCCATTCCAGCCTGATCCGGTCACTAGGGTTAGGTTATGTTATCGTATTTATTGTAGCGAACATTATCGGGTCAGGTGTCTATAAGAAGGTAGCACCGATGGCAGATCAGCTCAATTCCTCCGGATGGGTGTTGGTCGCCTGGGTACTTGGTGGATTGGTCACTTTGTTTGGTGCGTTGAGCAATGCAGAGATAGCCGGTATGCTTGCAGATACGGGTGGTGAATACACCTATTTCAAAAAAATTTATAATCGTTTTCTCTCCTTTATGTTTGGCTGGGCAAATTTTTCAGTCATTCAGACAGCAGCCATTTCTTCTCTGGCCTATGTGTTCGCTCAATCGCTTCAGTCTATTGTGCATATTCCTCCTATCCTCCCTGATCTGGCAGAAATATCCATCGGTGGAGTCTTCTACCCCTTTGCAGATCTGTCTACCAAACTGACGGCCGTCGTTTTGATTATCCTACTGAGTATCATCAATACGAAAAGCATCAGGTCCGGAGCCAATCTTAGCAATATCATTCTCTGGCTTGTATATATAGGCCTTGCTGTCATTGTCATTTTTGGATTGACAAGCAATCAATCTGATATCACCCAAAGCTTTGATTTCAGTACGCCAGCAGACAAACCGGTCACCATCAGTGCTCTATTTACCGCGATGCTTGCTGCATTCTGGGCATACCAGGGTTGGTCTTCTATTGGGTTTATCGGTGGTGAAGTAAAAGATGCCAATAAGAATATTCCAAAGGGCATCGCCATTGGTGTTGTTCTAATTATAGCCATTTACCTTATTGTCAATATCACGTACATGTCCATTCTGCCGATTGATGCACTTAAAGGTGTGCATGCGGCAGGCAATCAGGTAGCTGCTATCGAAGTGATCAAAGCATTCTGGGGAAGCGGAGGGGTTATGTTTATTTCAGTCCTTATCCTGGTCACTACGCTTGGTTGCACGCATGCAACCATCTATGGCAGCGCCCGTCCATACTATGCGATGGCGCGCGAAGGATTATTTTTTTCCTTTATGTCCAAACTTAATGCATCACATGTTCCGGCCAATGTAGTTTGGATTCAGTGTGCGTGGGCCTGCTTACTTGTATTTTCGGGCTCCTTTGATCAGTTGACGGACATGGTAATATTTGCTGTTTTTATTTTTTACGGTGCGACAGCAGCCGGCGTGTTTATACTCCGCCGAAAAATGCCTGATGCACATCGGCCATATAAGGTGTGGGGCTATCCATTTATTCCTGCCATTTTTATTCTGTTCTGCATCGGACTGCTGGTCAATACATTTATCACTCAACCAAGAGAGGCTATTTTAGGGCTCTTGTTGATTCTTTCTGGTGCGCCGTTGTATTGGTGGTTTTCTAGGAGGAAAGGAGTGAGCGAGGAACTAGGAAATAGGAACTAGGAAATAGGAGCGAGGAAATAGGAGCAGCGCAGGACGGGTCCCTGAGCCTGTCGAAGGGAAACAGCGAAGAACTCGTCTTTTCGCCGCCCTCTTCGCGCAGCGAAGAGGCGGGATCTCCCTTCGTTCGACCTGTGTGCTGTCCGCTATACCCCTTCGAATTTCTTTCTTGAAATTCTCTCCCCTGTGTGCTTCGCAACCCCGGGGTTAATACATTTTACCCCGGGGTTTTTGGAGCAATGTTCCGCGAGCAATGAAGTGGAAGAACACAGGCGATGTACTGAGCGGAGTTGAAGTATTCCATGTTGACAGAAGGTTTTTTCCATGCCGTTAAAAACGGCATACATGTCACTTTCCTGATGATGATTCTTTTGATTTGCCTTTCGCGGACGTAGGTATAACCTACGCCCAACTTTGATTTTTCTTTTTTTTGATTATTTGGGGTCCGTTTCCTGACGATCCCTTTTCACTTTTCCTCGGTTACTTGTGCTGAGGTAGCCGAAACGAACGTATTACTGCCGCTTTCCGAGCTGGAAAGAAAGATACCCGTTGATGAACATCGGGCTATTATTCTCGATGATCATGATAGGCACACGTTGGAAAAATCCATCTACCATAATCCCCATTTCGAAAGCTTTGACATATTTGTCAAAAGCACCAACGCTAAAATGGGCACCTATTCTAGCATGGTAACCAGGTAAAGCAGAGATGTTTCCAAAACCTTTAAAGAAAGATGAAGGACCAACAATTTTGGAATTGTCGAGAAAGATGTCTTTATTTTCTTCCGAATAAGACTCGGTAGAGATATAATCGTCAAAGCCGTTTTCTTCGAGTCTGGACAACTGGAGATAATATGGGATCAACAATCCAATGGATGGTCCAAGTTCGTAACTGATACCAGCGGCAACCCCCTTTCGTTTTGCTTTTTCAGACAAATAGATTTTTTTTCCAATACCACCACGAAGCACCATAAAATGATTTTGTTTGCCATAGGTATAACTGTTGGAGGTCCGGGCAAAAGGATTGCTGGAATTGAAGGTGACTGATTGTCTGAACTCTTTGGGATGCTTGAGCAGGCCGAGATCAAACTGATAAAAATGTGTCTTGTAATACGTAACAATCTTTCCAAACTGCATCGAGATAGCGCCACCGTTGGAATGCGGTCTGAGCTCAAAAACTTTCTCTTTGCTGTAGAGGATACCCATCGAACTATAGTCCAGTTGTTTAGGCTGCACAACAGACTGTGCTATCAGATGACGATCACCTAAGGAGCACAGAACCAATAAAAGCAACGATATAGAAACCAATTTCACTTGAGAAAGATAAGGGTTTTTTAAAGCCATGCCAAAATTTTATGGAACTAAACCTCTAAAATGTCCTATTTGCGATATACCAGAGGGCCCGATCATCTATCTTTTACTATCTTGAGCAGATTACAACCGAATCTTCCCGTGGTCATCAATCTCTCTTCTACTCCTTCTATCACCAATGATTACCTTCTCCAGTTACGAGATGAGGTGCTCCAACTCAATCCTGTATTGTTTCGACTCAATCTGAAAAGGTTTGGGCAAATCATGGGATACGAGATCAGTAAAAAACTCAACTATACTTCCATCCAGACCGTCACTCCACTAGGGGTAGCGGAGTGCCACAAACTCAGTGACCACATAGTCCTTGGGACGATTTTACGCGCCGGCATTCCGATGCATGAAGGGTTATTGAGCGTCTTTGACCAAGCAGAGAATGCCTTTGTGTCCGCTTATCGCAAACATCATAAAGATGGCACCTTTGAGATCAGCCTCGAATATATCAGCAGTCCTGATCTGGACGACAAAGTCCTCATCCTCTGTGACCCAATGCTGGCAACCGGATCGAGTATCATCAAAAGTCTCAATGCCCTCATTGAAGAATATGGCATACCTAAGGAAATCCACATTGTGGCGGTAGTAGCATCAAGCGCCGGGTTGGAATATATCAATATAGAATATCCTGATGCGACCGTCTGGATAGGGGCTGAAGATGAAGAATTGACAGCAAAATCGTTCATTGTACCCGGCCTCGGTGATGCAGGTGATCTGGCGTTTGGGCAGAAGTCCATCGATGCCATGGATTAGTCCGAAAATGTTAAATTCACGACGGTTGACAAATTTTAACAATTAAAATGAATACAAATAGCGATTTCTGTATTATTTTGTTTAAAATCATTAGTAGTTCTCCTCCCTTTAGTATTTAGAAGCACATATTATATTTTATTTCTCGCCTCAGTCCATCGTGTATTTTTTCACTTTTTAAATTTTTTATTATGAGATCTTTTATTTTTGCCCCCCCCCCCACTATTAGAATTCAAAGGGTACTTTAAATTCCTAATGCTGGCTTTATCCTTTACCCTACTCTGCACATCCTGTTCTAAGGATGCATTAAAACAGCAAGGCATTCCAGAAATTGATGCCAAATACGAAACGTACTATAAGTTGCGATCCTTTATGGAGCGATTTGAAGGCAAAGAACCTACCCACGCCACATTGTTGCCTAGAACAGGCTATATCGTTAGCCAAATCGTTGAATATGTGGAAGGCACATTAAATCTGGTTTATGCTAACCCATCCATTACCTGGGAAACTACCGTAACATCAACAGATACATTTACACTTGCATTAGTAAGTGGATATGCTGATGAAGAGGATGTTGAAGATCTCTTTGCTGAAGTAAGGGATTCCGCCTCTGCTTTTTTTCATGGTATTACAGAAGAGGATAAATTTCCTAAATTATTTGATGTAGTAATATTGAGCTCATCAACGAGTCATGTTACCATATCAACTCTAACAATGGTAGGAAAAGTTCATAGAGATCTCTCTCCTTTCGGGGCTTATGACTATTGGGACATTTTCCAAGGTGAAGCTACTTGCGATCCATTGGATGAAGGCCCTAACGCTTCGGATGTGATGACAGATGCCATCAATGAATACTATCAGCCATATTTTTGTCATTTCTACACAGATGAAACTGCAATTTCGAGTACGGATCCGCCTGAAGGCTTTCCAGATATGACAGGATGGGGTGCGGATAATCCAAATGAAGACGCTGGTGATTGGATCATG
>JBBRDL010000010.1:0-47359 GCA_038203965.1 Chitinophagales bacterium
GTTACCGTGATGGTATACGTGCCGGAGGATAAATTATTATTCTCTAACCCAACAATACCATTTGACCATGCACCTGTAAAGGGCGCATTATCCCCTGAAGGAATAGCTGCAAGGTCAACAAGCTGATCGCCTGCGCAAAGATTTTCATTGGATGGAATAATTTGAATGGTGATAGGGCCAGGTTGATTGATGGTATAAAGCTTGACAACCTGACAGCCTAAATTATCAGTCGCAGTAACCAGGTAATTTCCTGCTGTAAGATTACTAATAGAAGCTCCGCTGCCACCGTTAGACCATGAGTAGGTATAGGGTGCTTCCCCTCCGCTTGCGCTCACGGAGATTGCGCCATCGTTGCCACCATTACAGCTTACATGTTCTATCTGTTGGAGTGTGACATTCACGATACCTCCAGGGTTGACCGTATAGGAAGCCGTCTTGGTACAATCATTATTGTCAGTGACAGTCACCGAATACGTGTCCGGTGTCAGATCTGTAATGCTAGTGCCGATAAAGCCATTGGACCATTCAGCAAAAATAGGTGCTACCCCACCCGATAAAGCAATTGTAATTGAGCCATCATCTTCTCCAAAGCATGATTCATCACTTAAATTTACAAGGGCTATATCAAGCACTGCAGGTTGTGTCACCTGGTAGGTAGCCACTTTCGTACAATTGTTATCATCTGTGACTGTAACGGTATAACTGCCAGCGACCAATCCATTGATGAAACTTCCTGATGAACCATTGGACCAGCTGTAATCATAGGGAGGCACTCCGCCTGATGCGCTGGCTTGAATGGAACCGTTGGCTCCTCCAAAACAACTGACATTGTTTATAGTCGGTGTTTGTAAAACCAAAGCTGTGGGTTGTGAAATAACTGCTGAAGCTGTGGCTGTAGATCCATCATTGTCGGTAATCGTGACTGTGTAGGTTCCTACTGAAAGGTTATTGATAGTAGCGGTATTGCCGCCATTTGACCATGCATAGCTATAGGGCATAGTACCGCCAGTACCGCCGGCTGTAACACTGCCGGTATTGCCGCCGTTACACAGCACATCCGTAAACGATACTATCTCTGCTTCCAGTGGATCACCACCACTATTGAGCATACCTGTGCTGGTGGTGGTGATGATCAGATCACCATTATTATTACCGCTGTCATCAGCCACATTACCTGCGCCATAGCAGGTGATCATGGTATTGGGTGGTCCTGAAGGAGATGTCCATGTCACCGTCCAGGAATACATATTATTTCCAGGGTAAGGCTGTGCCGGATTATGCTCCCAATATTCCCTGATACCCTGCGTTGAGACAGTTGAATTGACAGAAGGGGAGGTCATAACTCCTGCTTTTAGATTACTACTGTTGAGAACAGTCATCTGAAAGCCGGCCAGTGAGCCTACGCCGTTTGGATTGCTATTGGTTATGGTCAGAATATAGGCGGTTGAAGGTTCTACCAGGGCAGGAAATCCTGACACGGTGAGGATTCCGTCCTGTGTTCCGCCATTGAGACTATGGCAATCAGAACACAAACCATCTCCGGGGGCCCCAGTTCTGCCATTTGGTGGATTGCTTTCAAACGATACAAAAACCATCATACTCACCAGTAAAGCGAAGACTAAATAAATACGTGACATCATGTAGCAATTGTGAAGTAAGTAAAATAAAACCAAAAACCACTAAACAGCGTGGTAGTATTTAATGAGTCCAGAGGGTGGACATAGATTTTTAAATTGGCGTACCTAAATTATCAGATTTTTGACCATCTGACAAATTGGGATTGGTCATTTTGCCTGATTTCAACTATATAAATTCCGGTAGGCAGATCAGGGGTGATCATTTTCCCCTGATTGATTTCAGCTTCACCAACTTTTGCACCTGTGATAGAATAGAAAAATCCTTCACCATCGGGAGTCGTTCCATTACCAAAAATGATGCTGATACGGTCTGTTCCAGGATTAGGATAAAGCGTAGGTTTCTGCTGGGTTAAATCTTCTGTCGCTGATAAAACGATGGAGCCATTTCCATTAGCAGATACTGGCCGATCTCCTGTGCTTTGGAAATTGCCATTGGTGATATTGCCGGCGGCGTACCAGGTAATAACACTGCCTGCTGTCATCTCAGGTGCAGTCCAAACAACTGACCATTTTATGACATTACTATCGGGATATATCTGCGCTGGATTGTGCTCAAAATATTGGCGTCCTGCAGCATTGGCCACGACTGAGTTTGGAGAAGGAGATGTCATTTCTCCAGCCTTTGTATTAAATGGGCCCAATATGGTCATCTGAAAGCCGCCCCTGACAGCTTCGCCTACCGTATTTCTATTCACTACGGTGAGGGTGTATTCTTCCCCCGGCGTAATCGAAGATGGAAAACCTTCAACAGAAATCTCTCCATTCAAATCTTGATTTGAAGGTGTGTGGCACTCTCCACAAAAGCTATCGCCGGGTGCTCCTGTTTTTCCATCCGGTGGATTGGCGGAAAAAGAGACAAGGAGGAATGCAGCGGCAACAAGGATTAAAAAGGTGTAAATCTTATTCATAGATTAAGTAGGTTCTCTAATGTGGGTCAATAATAACGAAAAATCAATAACATGACCAATATCACTGCGTTTGCGCTGCCTGCCAGGTAGCCAAACGGGAATAAACTTAGCTTAATCAGGCATTACGGTCACCTGAGAGACAATTCTTCTATGCATGGAAAGGCAAGCACACAATTAACCAACTGAGCTTTTGGTAGAAATTTTCAGGAATTTAACCGAATATTTACACCCATCCTGCAACACTTTATAAGGTTTTGTCGTCTTAAAGACAATTAGTAGAATAAACCAATAGAACCTGAGAAATCAAACCAAAACTACTCTTACCGGTAGTAGCTTTTAAAATCAAATAAACCATGAAAACGTTAATTACCCTAGGTCTGATATTATGTATCGGAATGCTAGAACCTTTGTCTCTAAAGGCTGACCAGCCTATCACTAATGAAAAACTGCAAAAAGAAATAGCAGACCTGGTTAAAAATCACACCCTGCATAATATGGATACAGATACGCAGGATGTCACCGTTCACTTTGTCATTAATGCCCAAAATGAACTGGTCATTTTTGACGCTTCCGGTGACAACCTTTCTGCCTGCAAACACGTTAAAGATATATTGAATTTCAGGCAGATTAGATATAAGCAAGCGAAACAGCTAACACCGTATATCATGAATATCCGGTTTGTTAAGAAGACTTAATCACTGCAACAGGTTGATTTCAGATTAATTTTTTGGTTGGATAATTTTGTTGGAAAAGGTGGATCGCGATGTCCACCTTTTTCGTACCCGTTTTGCCCCTAAATCTCCTGAAGGGATTTCGTTGCGCACGTGGCGCAGAAGTTTGTTTACTTTTTGCATTGATCAAAAAGTAACAAAAAATCTAGTCACGCTATAAACTCGCTGATTGCCAGTTCGTTTGTTTGGTTTCCTGGTAAGCTGACACGCCTATCGCGGTTTCAAATCCGATTTCTTTCATTTGTCGTGCCCTATTTAGACTTGTTTCTGCATGAAATCGGTCCTTCACACTGCTCAGACAATGTAGCGCGACAGGATTGGTGCCTATTCGAGATGATCTTAGTGAGATTTATTCAGTAGATGAATTCACTACAGACCCCTTGAAAAGGGAATCTACAAATGCCTTTTTATTGAAGACTTGTAACTGATCGATGCGCTCACCGACGCCGATAAAGCGGATCGGGATTTTAAACTGATCTGAGATACCGAGTGCTACGCCTCCTTTGGCAGTGCCGTCCAATTTAGTCAGTGCGAGGGCGGTTACTTCGGTGGCTTCTGAAAACTGACGGCATTGTTCAAATGCATTCTGGCCTGTAGTGGCATCCAGCACGAGCATGACGTCGTGGGGTGCGCCAGGCAGACATTTATCTATTGACTTTTGGATTTTTGTCAATTCGCGCATGAGGTGTGTCTTGGTATGCAGGCGACCGGCTGTATCTATGATGACCACGTCGGCATTGCTGCGCATCCCCTCCTGCACGGCTTCAAAAGCAACGGCAGCAGGATCTGTATCCATGCCTTTGCTGAAAAAAGCGCAGCCTACTCTATCGGCCCATACTTTGAGTTGGTCTACAGCAGCAGCCCTGAAAGTATCCCCTGCACCCAAGAGCACATTGTATCCCTTTTGCTTGTATTGATAAGCGAGCTTACCGATGGTGGTTGTTTTACCTACGCCATTGACGCCTACGACCAGCAATACATAGGGCTTCTTTTCTTGAGGGAGATCAAAATCATCGAGGTCTACTGTATTGTTCTCGGTCAGCAGGCCGGCGATTTCATCACGGAGGATGTTGTTGAGTTCGGAGACATTGAGATACTTATCACGCGCTACGCGGGCTTCGATACGATCGATTATTTTGATGGTGGTTTCGAGGCCTACGTCGCTGGAGATAAGTGCGGCTTCGAGTTCGTCGAGGACTTCGACATCTACTTTAGCCTTGCCAGCTACAGCTTTGGAAATCTTTTGAAAGAGGCTGGATTTGGTTTTTTCGAGGCCTTGCTCCAGTTCCTGTTCCTTTTCCCTGGAAAAGAATTTTTTAAAGAAACTCATGTCGGATCAATGAGATATAAAATGAAGATATCTGAAAGGCGGAGATTGACGTGGATCAAGCTCTGCATTTCAGATATCAAAGATGGCTATTAACCGTGGAAGTGGGGACCTAATCTGCTATTTCTCAGCAAAGAAGTCTTTTACTTTGTCTTTGTGTACCATAACCTCCTTGTAGGAGTATTTGCCGGTCACGGGGTCTTTGATGGGTTTGACCACCTTTACAAAATCCCTTCCGGATCCTACGTTTGCAGCCCGCTGGGCCACCTTCGCATTTTTAGAAACCTTTGCCATATGATGAGGATTTTCTTACTTGATTTCTTTGTGAACAGTCACTTTCTTGAGGATCGGGTTGAACTTCTTGAGTTCAAGACGGTCCGGGGTATTTTTACGGTTCTTCTGGGTTACATAACGTGATGTACCCGGCAGACCGGTTGCTTTATGCTCGGTGCATTCAAGAATAACCTGATGTCTGTTGCCTTTTGACTTCTTTGCCATGATGCTGTGCTATTGCGCTATTTATTTCTTCAGGGTGACGCCTGTGTTGACGCCTTCTGCTTTTAATCGAATGAGGTAATCGTAGATGCCTAATTTATCAATAGTCCTGAGGGCATGGGTCGATACATTGATCTTCACCCACTGTCCGGTTTCAGGAATAAAGAAATTTTTCTTCTGCAGGTTGGGTAAAAACCTCCGCTTGCTCTTCATGTTTGAATGAGACACCTTATTACCCACCATCGGTTTTTTACCGGTCAATTGACATTCTCTGGCCATAATATCTGGCTTTATTGTAATTTATAATTAACTAAATTTCAATCCTTTAACAAAAAAGGTGTGACTTCGGAAGGAGTCGAACCTTCAACCTCCTGATCCGTAGTCAGGTGCTCTATCCAATTAAGCTACGAAGCCGAATCCTTAAATGGAGCGCAAAGATAAAATTATATCTCTGACTTTATAACCCCTCCCCAATGATAATTTTGGTAATCAGGCTCATAATCAGGTGATTCAGGCTCTACTAACTGAGCATGACCAATTTACGCGTGACTTTCTGATCCCCTTTTCGCAGGGTGATAAAATAAACCCCTGGATATAAAGACAAACTATCCAGCTCAATGAATCCTTCTGTAGCATTGACGATATCCACTGGAATTTCTGCATATTTCTTCCCATGGGCATCAAAAAGTTCAAAATAAGCGCCTGTAATATCCCCGGTCACTTCAAAATAAACCCTAACATCTATATAATAGAAAGATGGATTAGGCCTGATCGAAAGTATTTGAACCGTTGACTCGGTAGAAGCTCCACAATCTGTTACGGTAGCTTTTAATGCGGCATCCACCTGTAATCTTTTTCCGGTGACCGTTATTTCGTCCAGCGAATTATTGACCTTTCCTGTAGAAAGAATAATATTCCTGACGCGTGATGCTGTGGTAGATGGGTCTGATATTAGATCATAAAGGAATTCAGCGCAAGGTGTGCTGTACAACAATGCCACTGCGCCTGCTACGTGCGGAGCGGCAGCGCTTGTGCCTGGAAACTCTTTATACAGATTACCAGATGCGGTGGTGATCGTGCCGTGGCCGGGCGCGCCCATGTCTATACTGGTAGCACCATAGCCGGCGTTTCCGGATATCTCATCGGACAGATCTACGTTCGTCACAGCAATCATGTATGGAGACGTACATGTGGTAGGCATATCGCCATCGACATCCACTGAGGTACTTTGATTAGGTGCGGCGGTGATACTGAGGATTCCTTTTTGACCGAGTTTGTCATACATCTCACACCAGAGTGGGTGATCCACGGCGAAAGCATTGTTAATGCCGCCGGACAAATTGGTGACCACCACAAATGCTCCTTCAGCACCATTGGTCTGATTGTACAAGGCCCGCATATCAAGGATATACTGGTAGGCCTCGATTACTTCGGATTCGAAATCAGCCCCGCTGACGAGCAGGAGCTTGACATCCCAGTTGACTCCGGTAACCCCGATTCCATTATTTCCTTTAGCGCCTATGATGCCGCTGACAGAGGTACCATGTGTTCTGACATCATGATCGTCATTCCCTGTGGCGACATTGAGCCCAAGGCGGTCATCTATATATCCGTTCTGGTCATTGTCGATACCATCGCCAGCTATTTCCAGGTAGTTTACATAGATATTGGTTGCAAGATCCACGTGATCTGATTGATATCCATCGTCTATCAGCGCTACCACGATGGTGTCGCCTGATGCTGTGACACCTCCAGTGCTGATATCCCAGGCTTTGGGCATTCCGATCAGGTTCATGTCGCTTTGATTGATATAGACCGGGTCATTTGGCTGCCGGCGCCATTCTATTTTTTGATCTTTTATCACGCGCAGGACACAAGATTGGCTATGCAGAGAGCCAGAAAGGCTTTGAGGTACAACGACTACCCACCAATTGTCGACAGGAAGAGGTTTCTTGAGATAAGGGGTATTGGTGAGTCCGCTATTATCCCACCATTCGTTGAGACATGCGGAGTCCTGAGACTTCAATTCAATCAGCCAGCGGTCAACGGGCTCGGCAGGAGCTGCGGCGAACAGGAATTGAGAAAAAAAGGAAAAAAGTATGGTTAGGTCGATCATGAACCAGTGTATACAATTTGATTTAAGCTATAACGCATGCTGAGGGGGGTATAGCATAGGGTGGCAAAGTTATCAAGAACATCCAACAAAAAAAGTTTAAGGGTGTTGGTGAACCTGTTGAATTTCTATTGTTAGAGCTTGAACTCAAACCCAAAAAACAAGCTTGAAAGATTGAGGTTGGTGGAAAAGACACTGAAATTATTCTCTTCTCCTGATGCGGGTTCCATCCATTTCCCGGTGGTGTATCCCATCAGACCCATTCTTGATGTCAAACGAAATCTTTCACTCAGTTCATAGAGTACGCCAAGTGAAGCGCCTACTCAAAAGCTGTTGTTTCTAGCCGATAATTTTCAGTTTTATCTTGCAGATTAACCTGATGCTATCGAGACGTTGGCATATGGCTGCAGGAATACTTTGAACTTGTGGTCAGGGTTGAAAACATAGCGACCGAAGAGGCCGAAGGCATATTGATTTTCATTCCGCTTTAAATTTACTGTATCGAGTACCTGACCAAAGACGGGAATAGTAGGTACATCATTTGCTTTATAGTTGTTAAAGCCATATTGCATTTGCAAACCAATTGTCCAATGCCGGCTGATTTCTTTTCCCACATAAGGGGTGAAATTAAAATAGGTATAACGTGAATCCCGACTAATTGAAGAAGAATTGAATAAACCACCTCCGGTCGCATTGAAAAACGTTAAGGGGCCATCGTTCAACTGGGTACTAAAATTTATTGATCCACCAGTGATCCAAGATCTCGGGAGATCCATTTCCTGAGCCCGGGTGATAGCTGTGCTACATAATAGGAACACTAAAAGGGTTAAGAACTTTATTCGGCTTTTCATGTCTGGTTCTGGTTTTTCTTTTCAAGGATGTCAAGGTAAAATAAATAATTATTATTATTACCGTTGTCGGGCTATTCCATGGATTGGTTTACAGGTTTTTTTAGCCAATTCGATGCGAAGATCCCACCAAAGGCATAGCATTTGCAGTGTGGAGGTTAACTGACATCTGGGGCTTAGATCGATCTTCCATCTCCGACCTTCACAGTAGACCCCTCGGCAAGAAAAACGGATGTTGGTTTTGCTGATTTCAAAAATGCGAAAGGCGCTCCGTAATTGTCTCCAAAATTTACGTCTAAGGTATAGTCGTGTATTTCATAAGTCTGCCATCGTGGATGATCCACATGATATTCATTGGTGTGCTTTTCATTGACCCTTGTGTATCCCCAATAATGTTCAGTGATAAATTCTTCTTCACTGCCTTCGGGCATGTCCAGCAACGGAAGGCCTGCTGTTACGTGCATTGAATTCCATACATTATTCTCCTTCCATTTATACTCCACACGCTGCCGGTTGTCGAGCTGCTCCCATGCATGGGTCATGGGCCTCGTCCTATAATGTTCTTTGAAAAGGGTGTTGGCGGCCCAAGTGACTGTCCGTTTTGGAACGATCTCCTGTATAAAGACAGCGCCTCGCTTCCACTCACCCTGATCGTTGTAGCGAACATAAAAGCGGAGGTTGACTTCTTCGAAAGCGGCATGGAATGGAATCCGGAAGCCTTTGATCTTTGTGTCCATAAACCTAAAGCCTACGAGGCTGGCGTAGCAGGTATCGTTCCAGATGTCGAGTTCAGTCTTATAAGGGAGGTAGGGCCTGAGCAGTGCTTGGTCAATGCTGTAGTTGACTAGTATCAGTTTACGCCATTCGGCGGTGAGGAAGTTGTTTTTCATAGATGGATTTAGTAAAGCTAAATTGAAAAGGAGGGAAAATGTTCCTGTTTGCTTGAATAATCAATGAAAATTATGATGGTTTGAGATCGACGGTTTATGCATTGGTCATAGTGTTTAGAAGGTTTAGTTCCTACTCCTCTGGTGCAGCAGGTTTAGAAAGTTTAGTGTGATCTGTCTGTAAGGAGACTCTAAATTGAATATCAAATTTAGTTAATAGTAAAACGTTTTCCGGTGCTATCTACGCGATATTCAGTGTCAGATTCAACCAGCAAACCTTCGGAATCGCCATCGGCATGTTTGGTATCAATGGCGATGACTTTGCGATTGTAGAGATAGCTTACATCTTTTACAAGTGAGTGTCCTACTACAATTCTTTTTACTTCATACCGGGCCATGATGAGGTCGAGGGTATCTTCGTCCATGGTCTGATTGACATATCCTCTGTACCAGAATGGTGAATCATCCGGACTGAACAAAGTGGCTACAAACTTGTCTTTGCTTTCTCGTGCTTTTACTTCTTTATAGTAGTAGTCTCTGGCTACTGAATTTGTTTTATTTAGATTTTGGTTACAGACATATATAGCTTCTGAAATACCGCCATGGGTAAATAGGTAATCGCCTATTTTTTCAACAATGTTTTTGGTACGTAGCCAGCGACCCAGTTCGGTGTCAGGGGTGTACCAGTCTTTGTAGGCATCCTTGATGAGCCATGTGTTTTCGAAGTACTTATTGCGTACGTAGGCGAGGTCCTCGTTCATATTCATCAACTCGTGATTGCCGAGAATAAAATGGACATAACCTCCGGCATTGAGTGCTTCTTGTTCGAGGTGATAGATTAGCCACAGGCATTCAGTGACATGCAGACCTCTGTCGAAGAAATCGCCGTTGAGGACCAGATGGCCTGTTCCGAAAATCCACTGGTAATCAGCGTTCATCACCAAATTGCTGATGAGCATATCTCTGAAGGCGATAAAATTGCCTTCGATATCGGAGATGGCCAATATCTTTTCAGGGGCCGCATATGTATTGGGTTCGTTTTTGGGGAGTTCCTTCTTGATGGTGGTGGAAAAATGGAGGGTATCATTGACATGGCATGATATCCTTCGTCCCTTGATCGATCCGGTGATCGTATCCATAACTGCATAAAACTCCTTGTCGTTCTTGAGGACTTGTTTGATGACCGTGTATCCGGGTTTGTAGAAGATGTGGGGGCCGTCGATGTTGGCGTGGGAGGTGTCAGGCGGAAGGGTGATAAATGTGGTGAGCGCACTATGTCTGAATAGAAATTCCATGCCTCCTTCTGAAACAGATTCAGCAAAAGAAGTATTTGTGGACAGGATGCATAGTAATCCAAGGGATAGTAATCCTTTTTTCCAATAAAAGAAAAGATTTGAAAATTTCATTTCGGTGAAGATAGGAAAGAGTTGGCTTATCAATAGGAGGCATGGCTACCTCAGCACATCGCTTTTCACATAAAAGGTTGGTGAACTTGTCGAACTATCATGCTTCGGCTACCTCAGCACATCGCTTTTCACTTAAAAGGTTGGTGAGCTTGTCGAACCATCATGCTTCGGCTACCTCAGCACATTGTTTTTCATTTTTCATTTTTCATTTTATACATCTTCTCCCCGGCCTCTATCGCATAAGGCAGTTTATTATCCAGCGGAGGAATCGGGCAATTAAACCCATCGCTATAGGCACACCAAGGATTATAACACTTATTAAAATCGATGGTGATCTTTCCGTCTTCTGTGTCGGCCTTGGACATATTGAGATAACGACCACCACCGTACGTCGTCTCGCCGTTGGTATTGTCAGTGAATGGAAGGAAAAGATAATCCTGGTATAAGGGGTTTGATTTGTTAGCCATGTTCTCATACAAGGCGACACTTGAACTAAATGGTCCCCACGTAAAATAGGCGGTACCCCATCTCCTGTAAGTGCGCGTCACACCACTGTATGTTGGCATCTCGAAGGGTTGTTCCGCAGGTGTTTTATAGAATTCTGCCTGCACCACAGCCGATGCAAGCTCCGGGAAAAAATCCAGGTATTGAAGATCCACTTCTTGCAGAGGTGATTTGGGGTCGGTGAGGAAGTCCTGCTTAAATTTTTCTCGATGGGCATTGAGGTCTTGGGCGAATGAAATGGCAGCGGTCACGAGGAAAATGGCAAGGAGCACGGAGTATTTCATATGGTATTAAGTTCTAAAGTTTTGCAGTTGAATTTTTCTTAAGCGAATTTACGGTTTTGGATTACGTTGATGATTACAAGACGGAGATTTTTACCTGCCGTTGAAAACGGCTACATAGTCTTTTGTAATGAACAAGCCCTCTTTGATCTACCGTACGCGAGCGTAGATACAATCTACGCTCAACTTTGTTTTTTATATCCGTTTGTTTATTTACTGGATACCAGCACGAGCTGCTTCCCATCAGGACTCACCGCCATACGCGTGATCTGACGGATGCCATGGATTGACAAATCCCCTACTTCCTGCCACGCAGTATGATGCGCAGGATGCAAACAATACAGTTTGCTGCCGACGCCCATAAAGTAAGTTCCATCAGGTGCAAGCGCAAAGTCCTCACTGGCTCCCGGTGTTTGAGCGATGATATCAATTACAGATGAACCCGGATTGTACTTTTTGAGATACCAGAAGTTGTCTGTGTATTTGTGGACATATACGATGGTCCCTCCACCGCCCGACATCAATGTTCTGCCGATAGAGGAAGAGATTCTTCGGGTGCGATTGTCAGTCAGATTGAGCGATGCAAGATGATTTGACTCTCCTTCGATACGGTACAACGCTAGCTGGTCATTTCCGACCCAGGTATAATACCCTATATCCCTGATATCAGGTGTCAAACTTCGATATCCCCCACCCTGCAAGGAAGACTGAAATATTTGCTGATCGATAGGCTCACCCACAAGTTGTCGAACCACTGTCAATCGCTTGCCATCGGGATGAATGCGGGGTGAATATTCATTTGATTTAGTCTGCGTGAGCCGCCTGACTCGTCTCGTGGTGACTGACAATTGATAGATATCATTTTGCTTTTCACCTGTCTTACGCACACTGACCAGCAAATCACCTGAAGGGGTAAACCATGGCTGATTAGTGTATCCACCCTGATTGAATCCGCTGAGGTATTTCGCCTGATAGATATTATAATTGTGATCATCACCTGCATGCAACTGGAATAGGTAGAGATCAGTGGGATCCTGGGCAAGTGTCGTGGAGGACGTCCATGCTGTGATTACAGTAAGTATAATGAGTGTGTATTTTGAAAGCATATATCGAGGATTAGGAGGTTATAATGTTGATAGGTTTATAAGTTGAAATTAGGGAGAAAATTGGATTTTACGTTTCATACGCAGGTGATGATCACTACCTGCAGTTAAAAACGGCTGCACAGATCTTTACCTTGAACATGATTTCTTTGATCTATCGTACGCGGGCGCAGGTACAACCAACGCCCAACTTTGCTTTGTTAACGAAATACAAGTCCCCTTTAGGCGATGTGCTGAGCGTAGCCGAAGTATTCGCTTTGCTGCGATCTGACGGCTCAATCCATCTTATACGCAGACGTAAATATCCTGTTCCAGTTGATACCATTCCCCATGCTTCCATTTTTGGTCGAAAACCAAATAAACAAAGGCTTGCCAACAATATGGTCGTGAGGCACAAAACCCCATGCGCGAGAGTCCTCCGAGTTGTGACGGTTGTCTCCCATCGCCCAATAGTAATCCTGTTTGAATGTGTAGGATGTAGCAGCTACTCCGTTGATGATATATTGGCCATTTTCTTCTTTGTAATCATTACCCTCATAAACATCGATGGCACGGCGATACAAAGCGATCGTCTCAGGACTCAACGCAACCGTAGCTCCCTTTTTGGGAATATAGATCGGTCCGTAATTATCAACTGTCCATTTACCAAAATGTGCCGGGTCATGCGGAAACAACCCTGATGAGTAAGGTGACATATCAAAAGGTATGATCTGCATTGCAGGATCAAGTTTCTTAAGTTCTTCGATATGTGTACTACTGAGAAAGTAAGGCACTACTTTATTTTCCGGTATCTGTATCCCAAGTTCCTGGATCTTCGCGTAGTTTAAACCCGCTGTTGGTATCTGATACATAAACATTAGGTTTTTTGGATTGACGGCAGGCGTACCATTGATATACACCTGTCTGTCGCGTACTTCAAGGCTGTCGCCTGCGATAGCGATGCAACGTTTGATATAGTGATCCTTTTTATCAATCGGACGAGTGATCAAAGGGGCATTGCCTACATCACGTTTTGCTTCATTACTTGTCTTGACTTGAAATGCTGTATACGAGCGTGACGGTGATAAATAAACACTGTCCCCTACCGGCCAGTTGAAAACGATAGGTTCATTACGATCGATCGATTCAAGTGCAGGCAATCTGAAATAGGGAAGAGATGGCTTTTCGAGGTATGATTCACCACCCACAATGGGCAACGTATTGTGTAACAAAGGAAACATCGCCACGGTCATCGGTGTGCGAATACCGTAGTGTGCTTTACTCACAAAAAGAAAATCACCTACGAGCAACGAACCTTCCATCGAAGGTGTGGGAATCTTGTAAGCCTCTAATAGAAACATCCGGATAAAAGCTGCTGCGAAAACAGCAAATACAATTGCTTCTGTCCACTCACGAACTTGTGATTTGCGGAATGGATTATTCTTGACCAGTTTTTCTAGCTGGCGTGGTTTGTTGGTTTTGATGGCCTCCTCGATTTGCTTTTTATACTCCTCTTCACGCGGCAGGATAGGGCTGACATATTTGTCTGTTTTGCTCAACGCAATGGAGGTAAAAATCGCCGGCGCATAGATCACGGCTATTGCGCTGTGCACAAAACCCAGCTTATCAAACGACCGCACCAGATCCACTGCCATCCCACAGAATATGAAAATATTGACGATCGGGAAGAGTAACCATAGGGCATGAGAGGGTTTCCGGCCGATCAGCTTACACCATTCTGCGAAATTGACCCCTGGGATCAGGCCTTTACTGGCTGGCACCCCCGCCTTCGGAAACAGGAGATATAGGCTGATACTCAGGAAGATATACGAAACAATAAGGAAGATAAGAATGCTCACAAGGCGTTGATTTTGTTATGATGCAAGAAGCGCCAAAGATATAGCATTTAGTATGTCTATCCGATTGATCCTGCCGGGGAGTCGACATATGATTCAAATCTTGTTCTTTTACGCCGGAAAAAAGAACCAAAAACCTCGTGTCCGAAAAAACTCGCCTGTTGTTCAGTTCAATTATTTATGGTCCTGGTTTGCTTTCTCGCTTGCACGTTTTCATAGTCCTATTTCTTCCATTTGATTTATTCCTGAAGAGTCTTGACTAAACATGAAATAGATATCAGCATTGCTCGAACAGTTTTCGTACACATGATCTGACTTATTCGAGATGATCTTTAGAAACTTGGAAGAAACCATCAAACTTATTTAAAGAGATGTATACCCCCTTTAGAAAACCAATCGACTTACCACTGTCTTCTGTCTCCTAGATCCTTTCTCCTAGTTCCTAATTACTATCATCCTCATCCAAATCATTCAACATCTTACCCAGCGGGTCGCTGAAGCCAATCTTCCCCTGTGTAAGCTCTTTAGTCAGAACATCAAGGTCAGACAGTGCGTGAAGGACGATTTCTTTATAGACGTGATATTCCTTCTTTGGGATTTTAAAAGGATCAAGTATCCTGTCCATACCCGGGATTTCATCGAGGATGTATTGGAAACTGTTATCATCAAGATCATTTGGAAGAACAACTGTATTGCTATCTCCGAAATAGGCTCTGATCGCTCCGTATGGATCTTTGTCTTTGCCCTTTTTAATTTTTTCGGGATGGATAAAGGTCTCGAGAAATTCTTCGCGGATAGCCTGGCTGACGAGTTGTAATGCGACATTGTATTGTCCCTCTACTTCGCCTTCGTACACAAGCTCGATCTTGCCGGTGATGGATGGAATCACGCCCCAAAAATCGGCGATGCGGGCTATCGTTTTTGACTCCCCATTGATGAGGGCACGACGCTCAGCTGTACTGTATAGGTTTTCAAGTGCTGTAATACTGAGACGTGCAGACACCCCTGATTTTTCATCTATAAATTCACTCTTTCGAGCTGCGAAACTGATACGTTCAAGGATGTTGTGCACTACATCAGGCACAAACACCACGTCTGTTTGCCGTTTAGCAATCGTTGCTTCTTGTTTCGTTATCGTTTTGGCTGTTTCCAGCTCCTCTGGATAATGTGTCAGAATCTGGCTTTCAATTCTATCCTTCAAAGGCGTGATGATCGAACCACGATTGGTATAATCTTCAGGGTTGGCAGTGAATACAAATTCGATATCAAGAGGTAGTCGAGTCTTAAATCCACGTATCTGGATATCCCCTTCCTGCAGGATATTAAAGAGGGACACCTGTATCCTGGCCTGTAAGTCAGGTATCTCATTGATGACAAATATGCAACGGTGTGATCTCGGTATCAATCCAAAATGAATCACGCGCTCATCACTATAGGGTAATTTGAGGGTTGCAGCTTTGATCGGATCCACATCACCGATCAAGTCAGCCACAGATACATCCGGTGTTGCCAATTTTTCAACATACCTTTCACTACGGTGTATCCATTTGACAGGTGTTTCATCATGCAGTTGCGCGACGAGCTTGATACCAAAGGACGACAATGGCGCCATCGGATCATCATTCAACTCACTGCCTTCAATGATCGGAATATACTCATCCAGCAGATCCACCATGAGCCTGGCAAGTCTTGTTTTGGCCTGGCCCCGGAGACCGAGTAAAAGGATGTTATGTTTGGAAAGGATAGCCCTTTCCATATCCGGAATCACGGTGTCATCAAAACCATAGATCCCTTCGAAAACCGGTTGCCGCTTTTCGATCCGAGTGATCAGGTTGTCTCTCAGTTCCTGCTTTATAGATTTGGGTTGGTAACCTTGCCTTTTGAGTTCTCCCAGTGTGGTAGCTAATGCCATTAACGTTTAAATTTTCGCTTGTTCTGTTTATAATCAAGAAAGATAAATGAACCCAACCCTTCGAGACTACTGTAGAAAGCCTTGCCATCATTGGCTTTGGTAAACTGATCTACAAACTGCACCAGCCATGGATCGCGTGCGATCATGAACGTAGTGATCGGGATATTCTGCTTCCTGCATTTGACTGCCAGTGCAAAGCATCGTGTGAGGATTTTTTTATCTAGTCCGAATGCGTTCTGGTAATATTTCTTGCCGATCTTGATGCAGGTGGGTTTGCCATCTGTGATCATCATGATCTGTTTATTTGGATTTCTTCTCTTTCTTAGGATCTCCATCGCCAGCTCGAGACCGGCGACTGTATTGGTATGATATGGTCCCACTTCCAGATAAGGCAAGTCCTTGATGCCGATCTGCCATGCATCATCTCCAAACACAATGATATCCAGTGTGTCTTTGGGATAACGCGTGGTGATCAATTCCGAAAGTGCCATGGCGACTTTCTTGGCGGGGGTTATACGGTCTTCACCATAGAGGATCATGGAGTGAGAGATATCGATCATCAGTACGGTACTCATCTGTGATTGAAAAAAACTCTCATGGATCTGCATATCCTCCTGCGTCAGGCTGAACTCTTCGATACCATGATTGATGTGCGCATTTTTGATCGTCTCTGAGACCGCAATCTGGTCCAATGCATCGCCCCATTCGTAAGGTTTTATTTCTGAGGTGACTTCATCACCGAGTCCGATAGAATTGGTCTTGTGATCACCTCGTTTTGATTTTTTGAGGTCATCAAAGACATCTTCGAGGGCTTTCCTGCGCAGCTCAATCTCCATCTTGGCAGCCGGACGTAAATTTTTGCTTTTACCGTCTTCTTTCAGATATCCCTTTTCTTTGAGTTCTCGGATAAAATCCGCAATCCCGTAATCCGGTTTGGTAAGATTGTACTGTTTATCTAATTGAGTCAGCCAGTTTAATGCTTCCGGAACATTGCCGGATGTATACATCAGCAGCTCTTTGAACAACCTGAGCAGGTTTTCAAAGGGGCTGTCTGAGAAGGCATTCGGGTCGTATTTGCGAAAATTCCAGCTGAACATAGGAGTATTATAGGACAATCCAGCAGGGCAAATTGTTTAAACCCTGCAGGTATAAATAAATTGCCACAGGCTACAAACCTGTGGCAATCAAAAAATAAACCTTGAAACCAGCAATTTACTTCAATTCGAAGCTTGCTTTGCCGGCCATAAATCCTTTATTGTAGATTTCTACTTCGTAATTACCTGTTTCGAAAGGCAAGCCTGGCTGCCAGTTGACACAACCCGGGGCTACTTCATTTTTATAATCAATATCCACATACTGCGTAAATTGAATGTTTTCGATGCTGTTGCCGAGTTTCATACTACCTGAGCCGAGATCCTGGATAGCCATTACCTCCCCATGGGGATTGATGACACGGAGGTGAAATTTCTCCTGCCCTACAGTTGTAACTTCATTGGTGGTTGTTTTGAAGCAGACTTTGATGCCGTCGATTTGGTTTGCCTTTTTACTATCGGTTTCTTTGCCGGAACTCTTTACCTTATAACCTACAGCTGATATCTCATTGACCTTGATAGAGGAGGCCACATTCACTTTGCCTGCAAGGGCATCTTTCTCTGCTTGCAGTTTTTCCTTTTCTGTAAGCAGCGTTGTTGATCTCGCGGCGAGTTCTTCGTTGGTCATTTTTTCTTGTTGCACCATCAGGACCAGTTCGTCCCTTTCGCCACTGAGGGCTACATTATTTTCCTGTAAGCTTACATTTTCTTTGCGTAGTTTTTCCAGTTCGGTCACGAAGGTTCGCAGTTTAGCTATTTCTTCGCGGGCGCGATCAAGTTCCTTGGCGGATTTGATCAGCGTATCTATGCGGTCTCTTTGTTTTTTCAACTCGGTTTTTTGCGTCTCGATCATCGCGTTGAGTTCGCTGTTTGTACCACGCATTTCTTCAAGATCGGAGAGTGCCTGGTAATATTCCTTTTCCAGGTCTGCTTTCAGGCGTGTTTCTTCAATGAGCTCAGCGCTTTGTTTTTTGATCAGTTTATCCTGATTGACTTTGGTATAAATCAGGAAAGCGCTCAATCCAAGGAGGGCTATGATGGCTACGGTGGCGAGGGCCAGGAGCTTTTGTTGAGATGATTGTGACATATCTGTATATAATCAGTTAGTAAATGAATGCTAAAGATAGAGAATGCTTAAAAATAAACGGGGGCTTTGTCGGGATGAGAAGGGACGTATGATACCCCTAGCAGCGAATATCTGCTTTTTTGGCCTATATTTCATACTATCTCACAATTCCCTAACTTAGTTCAGGAAAAGAGGAGCGTACCCATCATTTAACGAAAATTCAGGATCGGATATTACCCATTCCGCTTTACCATCAAAACAACCCTATACCATGAGTAGCTTGCAGCACATACTATTTCTCGATGTAGAGACGGTCTCCCAGCAAAAGGATTATGAACTTTTAGATCAACGTGGTCAAGCCCTCTGGCAACAAAAAATCGGGTATATGGCACGACGCGATGATCATGAATGGTCGGAGGAGGAATTTGCGCGGAGTTATGCGGACAAAGCGGCTATCTATGCAGAATTTGGAAAAGCCATTGTAATCAGTGCCGGCATCATCAGCCATGTAGAAGGATCAGGCCCTACCCTGCGTGTAAAATCTTTTTTTGGTCATGATGAAAAAGAAGTCCTTCTTCAGTTTGCACAAATTCTTGACAAAAATTTCAATGATCCTAATATTCATGCCCTCTGCGGCCACAATATCCGGGAGTTTGATATCCCCTATCTCTGTCGTCGTATGACGATCAATGAAATCCCGCTTCCCAATCTTTTTAATATCACAGGCAAAAAACCTTGGGAAGTAAAATATATCGCTGACACCATGGAGTTATGGAAATTTGGTGACCATAAAAATTTTACTTCGCTTGATCTCCTTGCCTATACGTTAGGAATTCCTTCGCCAAAAGAGCAGATGGATGGATCTAAAGTTGGTCATGCGTATTGGCACGATGATCAACTGGAACAAATCAAACAATACTGTGAACGTGATGTGGTGACGGTGGCGCAGGTTTATCTGCGGTTGAACCATCTGCCTTTATTGGGTGAGGGACAGGTGGTTAATACTAACTAGGAAGAGGCGGAAGAGGCGGAAGGGGCGGAAGGGGCGAAAGAGGCGGAATGGGCGGAATGGGCGAAAGAGGCAGAAGAGGCGGAAGAGGCGGAAGGGGCGAAAGAGGCGGAAGAGGCAGAAGAGGTAAAAGAGGCAGAAGAGGCGAAAGAAAAGGCCTTTTGAGGATTCTTCCAAAAAAAGGTGCGGGCAAAAAAGGCGCGGAATCCATGCAAGGATTGCCACGGATCTTACATGCGTTTTAATCCGTATCTTTTTTTTTATTGTATTTCCGCAATCGAAATTAAAGCAACACGATCCCCCTGGTCACACTTTGATTGCCTTGGCGGAGATGGATGTAATAATGTCCTGATGGAACTGTGGGCAAATTAACTTTCTGTGAAGTCAATTGTTTGATAGCCTTTGATCCGCTCCAAGATATGATCTCATGACCCCATTTGTCAAGCATGGTGGCTGTCCAGGGCTGACCGGTGGATAACCATTCCATCGTGGTGTATTGAGAAGCAGGATTTGGGAAAAGTTTAAAATGAACATCTGTAAATACTTCCTGCTGGATAGCTGTGGAGAGTGAACAACCATCAATCAGTGGCAAGAACTGAACTTCAGGATTAAGGATTTCAAAGATGGTGGATTCTTCGAGGCCAATCCAGTCTTTAAGTACTGTGGCATAGACGGATCTGAAGTCGTACTGCATCGCTACGCCATCCTGTGGATCTGAGTCTACAACGATCTGTGCATTATCGCCCAGTACGCCGGGCTTGACACAAGAACCAAACAACATCAACGGAGCAGCATTTCCATGATCTGTACCCATGCTGTCATTAGACCTGATCTGACGTCCAAACTCGGAGAACGTCATAGTCAACACTTTTTCATCTTTGCCAGCAAGCTTAATATCCTGATGGAATGCGTGCACGGCTTCAGACAACTGCAGCATCAGGTCGGCATGATCACCTTGAGTGGTATCGGCATCAACTTGAGCAGAATGTGTATCAAATCCACCAAGCGAACAGATATATACCTTCGTTTTCAAACCACCTGCAATCAGCAAGGCAACATTTTTAAGTTGCGAGGCTAACCGATTACCATCAGGATAGACCACCTGATTGCTTCCCCCCTCTGCAGCATCAAGTATGACTCCTGAGTATGCATTGGTTTGTGCTATGGAATCGATAAGGAATCTCAATTCTTTTCCATAATTATTATCGGGCAGTGTTCCTGCCTCACTCTCTGATAAAGGTGCAAGCGCAAACGGATCATTGAGGGCCAATGAATAATTTGTCAGTGTACCCTGGCATGTTTCAGATACTAACGAGCCCATCGTGAGTGCAAAAGGTGCATCATAATCGCCGTTAGGATATCCTTCAGGATAATCAGGATGGCCATCATTAAAATAGCGACCCATCCAGCCTGTAGATACGTATTCATTGGCAGCAGATCCTGAAGTCCAGATGTCTGTAGATCTGAAATGCGAACGATCCTGATTAGGATAACCAACACCCTGGATCACACCCATTTTACCATCCAAATACATTTCTTGTAATTTTCCCATGGACGGATGAAATCCAAGTCCTGTCTCTACCGGTAACACATTTGATTCAGGAATAAGGATATTCGAACGGACGGCACTAAGCGCACTGTATTGATCAAGGGGTATGATACAATTGAGTCCATCATTACCACCGTTTAACTGTATAAGGATCAGGACACGATCATTGTCCGGTCCCTGGCCAAATAAAAAAGGAAACGGTACTGCACCCAGTTTCATGCCATTAAGCATGACAGGAACAGTGGTGAGTGCGCTGGTTCGTAAAAAATTTCTCCTCTTCATAATCTTATGTTTGAAGCCTGCAGCCAGGATCATTTAATGTAATTGGAATTCAGGTAATGCCATGATCGAAAGGAACAAAGCCCGGAGCCTGTTTTCTACAGCAAGCCGTTTGGCATCATTTGTCGGATCAAGAAGATAAGCCCCATATTCTACTGTCCATTCAAAATCAGGTAACCCGGGGATCAATACCTCCTTAAGGTTGTCCAACTGTGATTGCGTCAACGGCCAGGGTAAAGCAAGGTTGGTCAAAGCAAGAATCATCATATTAGGATCAGCAGCATTTGGAATCTTATCTACGACTTTCAACACATCAATACTCCATGGTCTGTTAAATAATACAACCTGGCCTGATGCTATACCATCTGTGACAGCTCTTCGTAGCGGGAGTGTGACACTATTGATCCAGTTTCGATAATAGATTGGATCCTGGTAATACGCTTTCCAGCCGGCCACACTCGGAGGATTGAACATATCCTGCTGTATGGTGGCATTCAATCCATGCAGTAAAAACCAAAGATTATAGGTTTGATTGACATTAAGGGTAATTTCAACTTCAAACGTTTTGATGTACGAAGCCGTAAAGTCAATCGGATTTTTGATCATGCAACCAATCGCGTTTTCATGATAAAAATGTTCGCAGGACAACAAAGCAGTGATGACAGGTTGCATTTCATAATTTTCCTGACGCATCACTGCAGCCAATGGTTCAATCACGTTAGCTTCGATTTCAGCATCGATATGATAATAGACAAACCATCTGTATAATTTCCTGGCCATGTATCTCGATACTTCCTCCTGCTCGAAAATGATATCGACCACTGTTTTGTATTCCTCCGCTCCCAGGTTGTTGATCACCACATTATTAAAACGGTGAGATAAGGTCTTCGAACCCGTGTCATGCCGGTTGTTCCTGTAGATAGCAGGTGGATGATCCCCTGCTGCCTGGAATCCTACATTGTCAGCGACCCAACCTGTCAGTACGCGGGCAATTTCTTTGATATCTTCTTCAGTATAATTGGTGTAATCTCCGGGGCCTGCCTGCGGACCTTTTCCGATGGAAAACAATTCAAGCAATTCACGTGCATAGTTTTCATTTGGGGCGGTCTTATTATTTTCATTGCCATTGAGATACCGTAACATCAACGAATTGACAGTGATTTCCTTGACCAGGTTTCTGAAATTACCAAATGCATTTTTTCGAAGAAGATCAATATACTGGTAGGTATATTTTCCATGCGGTGCATCTGCCGTGACAAAATGATTATGCCAGAAGAGCACCAATTTTTCCCGGAGGCTAACGCCCTCATTGATCACCAGTCCGAGTTGCCATGCACGCATGGATCGGTGGGTAAAGTTTGCATTCTGGGACATCTGTGCATATACCCATGAGGCACCGACCGGCACATAAGGATCATCCTGGTAATTATAATTGATCGGCAGATCCGGCTCAGGTGACGGTGCAAACAATTTTTCGATAGTCGCCGCCAAGCCATCAGTGACTGCCTGGGCAATCTGGCTGACATTTGGAGCAAACATAGCACGCATCAGGAGGTGTTTCGCGGTATGTTCATTCCATTCTCCGACATATGGATCCAGACCCCCGAGTATTTCTACAGGAGGAGCCATCAATATGTTGGTCATCCTGGTGGCAGGTGGAGCTGCGTTCGATTTTGGCTGGCTTTTGAGTAGCGTTGATATATCAAATGTGTCTGCCATAATGTATGTAGGCTTTAATGATCCTGATCAGGGTTTGACCCGGATGGGGACGAATAGTTTAATTCAATGTGCTAAAAGTACTAAAAGTGATTCCAACAGGGGTCTTACTCCATAGATACTGAAAACGGGATTTTGTACTCAGTGCGACAAAACTCCTTTTTCTATCTTGTGGCCGTAAAGAAATCGTAACGTGAAAATACTTGTTACCGGTGCTGCGGGATTTATTGGTTTCCACATGAGTAAAGCCCTTGTGGCAGAAGGTCACGAGGTTTACGGACTTGACAATCTCAATGCATATTATGATGTGCGACTGAAATATGCGCGCCTGGAGCAGCTTGGCATTGGTAAAGAGAATCTTATCCAGGGTAAAGCCATGAAGGGAACCAAAGAGTTTACCTTCTATTACCTCGATCTCATGGATGGTGCCAATATTTCCGGTCTTTTCGCTGATATCAGACCCGAAGTTGTTGTTCACCTGGCCGCTCAGGCGGGTGTCAGGCATAGCATATATCATCCACAATCCTACCTGGATAGCAATGTGCAGGGATTTTTCAATATCCTTGAAGCCTGCAGAAGGTACCCTGTGAAACATCTGGTGTATGCGAGCAGTTCGAGTGTCTATGGGGCTAATGCTGAAATTCCCTTCAAAGAATCAGACCGGACCAACAAACCTGTTTCGCTGTATGGAGCTACCAAGAAAGCAGGTGAGATACTGGCACATTCTTATGTGGAACTCTACAAAATTCCATCTACCGGTCTGCGCTTCTTTACAGTATATGGTCCATGGGGTCGCCCCGATATGGCTTATTTTAAGTTTGCCGATCAGATCAAGCATGGGGATACCATTGACGTGTACAATCACGGGAAGATGGAGAGGGATTTTACGTATGTGGATGATATCATCAATGGTATCATTGGCCTGATCCAGCACCCGCCACTGGTAACATCCGGTGACCTGCACCGCATCGTCAATATTGGCAGGAGTAGTCCGGTCAACCTCCTGACCTTCATTGAGCTCCTGGAAAAATATCTTGGCCAGGAGGCTAAAAAGAACTTTCTTCCAATACAGCCAGGAGACGTGCCTGCTACGTGGGCGGATATAACAGCGTTGAAAAACCTGACCGGGTACGCACCTTCCACCGATCTTGAGGAAGGTATTCGTAAATTTGTGGACTGGTACAAATCGTATCAGGGAATTACCTAAACGAAAAGAACTTTATGAACCCTGTCTCCTTTATAGTCCCCGTGTACAACGAGGTCGAAAACATCGAAAAACTGCATAAGGAGATACTAGCCGTAGCGCAAAAGCTGGGTGTGCCTTTTGAAATCATCATGGTCGATGATGGTTCGTCGGATGGTACCTATAAAGTATTGAAGAGCCTCAGCCCTGTGACTATCATTCGTATGCGGACTAATTTTGGTCAGACCTCCGCGTTAGATGCCGGAATAAAGGCCGGGCAATATCCTTATTTCATCACCATGGATGGAGACCTGCAAAATGATCCTGCAGATGTCCCTGCACTCATTTACCACCTCGAAGAAAATGAACTGGATGTAGTCTCAGGATGGCGTAAAAACAGGAAGGATTCCATCTCTAAAAAATTTGTGAGTCGAGTCGCTAATGTTTTAAGATCTGTCTTAGTAGAAGATGGCATTCATGACAGTGGCTGTACACTGAAGATTTATAGAAAAGAATGTTTTGAAAACATAAGTCTTTATGGCGAGATGCATCGATTTATTCCTGCACTGCTTAAGATGCGTGGTTTTCAGGTAGGGGAAATAGCCGTCAATCACCGGGCGCGCCATGCAGGTAAATCAAAGTACAATATGAAGCGGACGCTGAAAGGCTTTGCGGATATGATCATCATCTGGTATTGGAATCGATATGCCGTGCGACCGTTTCACTTTCTTGGTACGCTGGGCATTCTCATTGTCATGTTCAGTTTCTTCTCTAGCCTGATGGCGTTGAAAGAATTTTTCAGAGGACAGGATATGTCAGAGACATTTTGGCCGATGTTTACATTGTTGTCCTTTCTGATTGGAATCCAATTTCTGATCCTAGGGTTTATCAGTGATATGCTGATGAAGACGTATTTCGGGCAGACGGGACAGACCGCATATACTGTTCGTGACGTGGTCAGGAACGAGTAGAGGTAAGAAGGTAAGAAGGTAAGATGGTAAGATGGTAAGATGGTAAGAAAGTAAGAAGGTTAGGAGGTGAACTCAATCATCAGTTTTTTTTGTTAAAAAAAACGGATGATTTTAGCAGCTTGCGGCTGCGGGCGGAAAAATCAAATAATACTGTGTCGATGTAAAAATCATACTCAATAGCCTCTTGGCTAAAGGATAAGATCAAGTCTTTATCCCCCGGTCTTACAGGCTATCCTAAGCGGCCTAAGAAATTGTGATTTCAATTTCCTCCTAAACTTTTGTTCTTTCAGAAGAACTTCCTCTGCATTCTCAACATTAACCTACTCCCAGTATGAAAACCTATCTTTACGCACCAAAAAATAAAATCATGCAAAAGAACATTTATACCATCATTCTTCTCGTGGCGACCACTATATCCCTGTCGGCTCAAATCATTGTGACCAACAGCACCTTTCCAGCGGCTGGTGATACGCTCAGGACGGCTACAGACAATAATCCTTCGGGCATCACCATCACACCAGCCGGGGGACCTCAGACATGGGATTTCAGTTCACTGCGTTCTGATTCTCGCCAGGTGACAACCTTTCAGCCCGCCGCTAATGGCGCTGCTTCTGCTGTTTATCCTGCTGCAGAGCTGGTCACCATCAGTGATGCAGGCGCTGAAATATATTATGATGTGAGTGCCACTGCATTTTCCATACTTGGGATCAGCGGCGCCGGCCTTGGAGGTGGTTTCCCCATTGAAACAGATTTTAAATATGCTCCACCATTGATCGAACGGCAGGCTCCATTAACTTTCCTAACGATTTCTAATACTTCGGCCAATGCGACTATAGCCATCCCCACTTCTGCTATCCCCGGAGCAATCTTTGATAGCCTTGGTATACCTACAGGCTTGTTTGACTCTATTCGCGTCAGGCTCAACATCACTCGCTTTGATGTCGTAGACGGATACGGCACACTCACTATCCCCGGTGGCACGTATGATGTGCTGAGGCAAAAGCGAACTGACTACACAGAGACAGGCATAGACGTACGCACTTTTCTAGGCTGGGTAGATATCAGTACCATTATAGGTATGGGCCTTTTTCCGATAGACACTACGATCACCTATAACTTTATCAGCAACACCGACAAAGAACCCATCGCTGTAGTCACCGTGGACTCAACAGAACTCACAGCAGCGCAAGTAGATTTTAAAGATAATGGTGTACCTAGTGCTGTCAATCCAGTCACAGGTGACGTCATAACCATCATCGTCTCTCCTAACCCCACCACCAACGAGACGATTTTTGAATTAAAAAATACCGTACCCGGTGAGCACACCTTACGCCTGTTTGATTCGAATGGAAAAAACGTTTTGGTACAAAATCTAAAATCAGATCATGATATTGTTTTATTTGGATCACTGAGTGGAGGAATGTACTTCTACAATGTCACCAATGCTGCTGGACAGACAGTAGGGATTGGGAAGATAATGAAGTCAGGTTTTTAACTTAAAGGACACTTGGAGTTATATATTATTCCAATATAAAATTGAACATGGCATCAATGATTTTTTGAGATTCTTTTCTTGATTGGAAGGAGTCGAAACGACCATCACTGAATATTTATTAAAAGGGATACCCTATCGCAACACTCAAAGCGGGTTTCAGGAAATTAATTTTCTCGGTCCATCTTTCACCCTCCGGTAGATAAGGCGTACGTGCCGTATAAGCGAAGTCAAGCCGGGCTATGATAAAATCAAAATCCCATCGCAATCCCCAGCCTACACTGATAGCGATCTGCTCAAGAAACGAATCAAACCTGAAGTTACCGCTAGGTCGCGTAGGATCTTCATTGAAGAGCCAGACATTGCCTGCATCAACGAACAACGCACCCTTCAGATTTCCGGAGATATCAAAACGATATTCGAGATTCCCTTCTAAGCGGATATCACCGGTCACATCATTATACCCTTCAGGAGGCACTTCACTTCCCGGTCCCACAGACCTTGAAATGAATGAACGAAGACTATTAGTGCCCCCTACGTAAAATTGCTTAATATATGGGAGAATGGCTGAATTGCCTATCGGGATACCCACGCCTGCGCTCAAGCGGGCTGCGAGATTCGATCGCTGGCTAACTTTAAAATTATTGCGCACATCCATTCGCATCCTGACATATTGAGAAAAAGGAACGCCAAACAACGAATACCTGCCAAGCGAATCTTGGACCGCTTCTGTCGCAGTATAAATAACATGAAGCGCATTACCAGCAACATCTACAGCACCCTTGAAAAAAAAATCATTCTGCCAGTCTGCACCCGACGCATACGTAAACTCGTATCCCATCCCTAGAATAAACTGCTCATCAAAACTCCGTCGTACACCAGGATTTTCCTCAAGGTATTCATTAAACTCTTCGGACTTCGAATCCTCCGGTAGTTTAGTAAAACTAATTTCGATTGGATTATAGGAATGACTTATCCTATTTGTTTTGCTCCAACGATATCCAAAGTTTACCATGAATGAATTCAGTCTGTACAGATCAAGCCGGTTAAACAAATTGTACCCTCCCGAGATGCTTGTTTTAGGAAGGCTCTGCCGTGCATTCCCAATTAAAAATGCAGGGTATAACCTGGGAAGCAGATAACTGACCTCAATCCCCATTTGATAGGCAGGATTATAATCACCGTCAACGATTTGCACCTCAAATGAACCATGGAGATTTATTTTTAATAACTCAGCACCCTTATACGCATTTCGATCCGTATAGCTGAATATGATGCCTGGCCCAAAGTAATTGGTCGACCTAAATAAAGTATTGAATTCAGCCGTATATGCGAATCGTTTTCGCTGGTTCAAATACAACATTACATCAATTGAATCACTAGTACCGACTTGCAAAAATTTAATATTTGCATTTCGGATGACTGGAAGATCATTGAAATGCCGGATCGTATTCAAGTAATCTGATCTTGAATATAATTCTCCCGGCTTGAGAAAAATGCCCTCACGAAGTGCACTAAAATTTAAATTTTTTCTATCGGAAATAAAATCATACTGCTCAAAATGAATGGTATCGGTTGTGCTGTCTATCTGTAACACATCATCATGGATGATGACTTTTCGTATCGAATAAGGCCTCCTGGATTCAGGCGGGGTCTCAGGTTTAACGGTCACTTCCACATGGACCTGGTGATCTCCCGTGACAGAATCAGCCTTTAATAAAATAAAATCCTGACTAAAATAAATATAGCCTTGTTCTCCTAACTCTTTGTCAATTCTGGCCCGCTCACCTTGTATAGCATCAAGGGTATAAATATCTCCTACCTTTAACAATGATTCATCCTTGGTTTCAACTATTTTTTGGGTGAGATCACTTTGTGGTTGGGGAAACCCGATAGAAACAATTTTATAAGGTTTCTTCAAATCGATACTGAAGATATAACCGGCTTTACGCGAGCCTTTAAAGACGGTATCCACGACAACGGTGTTTTCAAAATAGCCGTTATGAAACATCCTGTCCTGAATTGCTTTAGAAATCTGGAGCGTGTTTGTATTAGATAATAGAACCGGGTCATCCACTTTGTTTTTCCAAAACTTTCTTGTCTTTGCCTTATCAGATAACATATTGTTGCGTGCCAAGGCAGGCCTCATCCATAAAGTTTTATTATTGGGCTCAGGCTTGATAACACTCTGGATCACCGGTAACAATTTTTTCTTAGGTGGATGCTCCGATGTAAAGTTGATTTTACTTCCCAGATACAGCGGATCTGTCGGTGAGATATACTTCATTCCGGTACACCCCGTCAAGAGCAGGAAAAAAAATACGAACACTTGATATACTACCGTCTTCTTCATTGCTCCTTGACCCTCCTACGCTCACCTTTATTGAATTCCCGGATGAAGATTAAGGATATACCTGTATTGCGTATTTCCTGATAAATAATATCGTATGACTCATTGTTAAATAATTTAAGCTTTATATCTCCGTCCCCGGTGAGATCATAAATGATAGCTACATCACCTCTATAGGCATCACCCTTGTTGCCTCCGGATTGGTCCGAATTGATATCAAAATCACCGCCAACTTCAAAGGTTAAGCGATCATTCAAGATACTCTTGGACACGCTGAAATCCACTGCTGTCTGCGTCTTACCTCCGGGCGTGGAATAATCACTGTAGGATTGCAAACCCACATCAATGTTTACACCCTTGATATACTGACCGGCAAAGCGGTTAAGCTGGCCAGCCAACAAACTGTTTACACTATTGGCTATAGCGGTTGTCGCTATAAGGTTCTGATTGATATCAGCAACACTGGTTTCCGGCAAAAATCCTCCAAGGACCAAAAGTCCGAAAACCTGCTTATTCAATTCGGATTGAAACTCCGGCAATGCCAGTCGATTTAGTTTAGTGGCCAGCGCGGGGAAATTTGCTTTTTCTTCATCGGGTAGATCTAATGAAAAGGATATTATAGGTTTTTCAACAGTTCCTTCAATATTGATACCGACCTCATAATTGAGGGCTCGTTTATAAATCGACATTTCATTTTCTCCGACTTCATGACCAATTAAACCAACCGAATTTGATTGAACCGTATAAACAGCTTTGATATCCAGTTCTCCGGTTTCAGGGCTACCAATCCATTTAATCGTTGAGCCTGGCACCATTTGAAAATTCTTTTTGACCAGATCATAAAAGGAAACACGGTAAACCCCCTCCTTAATGGTATACTGTCCCACAAGCTGTAGTTTGCCCGCCCGGTTATAGTCCATATCAAGTTTGGCAGCGCCTGATGCTTCGAAAAAATCGCCTGATTGCTCATTGATGATAACTCGGAGCCGGGCACCTTCTTCTATGATAAGTGTTGAATTGAGATTGAAATCAGGTAAGCTGGTGATCAGCGAATCATATAAATTAGCCGGTTGTTCCAGCTCAGCAGAATCAAGTAATTGACCAGGATCAACAAACTCAATAATCCCCTCCGTTTGGAGTAAGTTAATTTCATCATTAGCCAATAAGAAGGTAAGGTTGGTCGTGTTCAGGATGGTGATCTCAGCCTCGATATCCGTATCGCGTTCATCACCTTTCATTGTAATATCAGCAGCGACAGCGAGTAAGCCGCTAAATTGATCCTTTGTCGTACCGGGATTGTTGAGAAGGGTATATTGGTCCGTATTTATTTTAAGGTTATAATCGTATGTTTCGAAATCACTGGTTTTTAGACTTCCGGTGACAATAAGTGGATGTTGCTCTTCGTCGTACAACCTAAAATTGTCAAAAGAGATGCTGGAGCCATCGAAGGTGATGACATCATCGGGCACATTAAACTTAAACTGGGGATTAGCTGTGGTGATTTCAACATCAACAAGGTGTAAGGATCCCTTAATCGAAGGTTTATCAATAGTTCCATCAATCTTTGCTTCGCCTTTGACACCACCTTTCATTTCATCCAGGATATCAGTGGCTAAAAATGAAAACATCTCCAGTTCATTCACATCCAGCAACAAGGATGCATCCAATACTTCACTCTTCGGGAAATATTGACCCGACATATCAATCTTGTTAGAAGCATTGGAAAGTAAAAACTGAAATGGAATCTTATCTTGCTCTCTCTCCGCTGACATATCAATCGACAATGGAATGGAATTGTATAAAACAAGGCTGTCCACCTGTGCTTTAACCGAAAGCTCCTGATCGCGTATATACGTCACGATGCCGCTGAGATAACCGCTGTTGACTACAAGCGTGTCAGCAAAAAAGATATCGTTTAGGGATGCTAGATCTACTCGCTCGAAGCTGGCATCAAAGGCATTCATATCACCATCGATGCTTATCTGCATATCCTCTTGTGAAATCTGGAACTGATCGAATTTCACATTCCCATTGCTGATGTAAACCGGATGGTTGTGCTCAAAATGATAATCTTTGCCATAAGCAAAGAGCGTATCAGGGTATATAAAAACAGCAGTATCCGTAGACAAAATCCTGGCACCCAACTGTAAATAAGAAATGGAATCTTTTGAAAGCAAGATCTTCGAAACGGCGGTGTCCCCGTCCGTCACGACATCGACATTCAGATCGCCAAGCTCGAAGGTATTATAAAACAGATTCTGACTCATCATGGTGGCGGTTATACTATCGCCATGCATAGCCACATCTGTTTGCAAGGTGTCGAGCGAAACACCGTAACTTTTAAACCTTCCTGAAGTAGCACTAAATGCCAACGTCCGCTTTTGTTCATCCCAATCCCCTGCCATTTTGATGGAGGACAATTCTTCAACTTCGATACCAAACAAGGGCAAAAGGACAGCCGTATCCAATTGAATTTCAAATTGTAACACCCTACTTCTTTCAGCGTCATGTATGCTTTGTGCGTGGCCTAGTATATTTTCAGACCAGGTTTTAACAACGTCCTGCAATTCACGAAGGTCAAAGTTGGACGACAAGCTGACCTTTCCATCATCAGCAACATAATCAATCCGACTTTCGGAAGGAGAAGTGAGTGCACTCAAGGTCATCGTATCCAGTGCATAGTCGATGGATTGCTTCTGAATCAATAAATTACTTCCCACAGCATTTACTTCGATAGAAGATTGTTCCGTTTTAATATTTGAAGATAGGTCGCCTGTAATGGTCAATGTGCTGTCCAAATTCAACAGACCTCCTAACTCAAAGGTATCGAACTGCATATTGCTCGTTACAACCACCGGCCCTGCAAATGATATTTCAGAAACGATCTTTGATCGATATTCCGGATCCTTAATGATCATATTCACCATGGCGCTGTCCTGGAGCAATCTGCTCTGAAAAGTTATATTTTGTATTGATTTATCAAATAATTCGATCGAATTGATCATACCGATAAATTCAGCGTCCGAATTTTCACCTACTACACCTTTTGCATCCACAGACAAGTCAACAGGTCCAAGCCAGGGCAGGTCCATCCATTTTCCGAGGAGCACATCATTTCCAGACAGGTGCAAATCAACTTTAATATTATTCGCTAAAGGACTCACTGCTCCTTTGGCTGTAACATTACCCCATTTCGTATTGATTTTGCCGTCTAAAGCTATTTTCTGGAGCGTTCCTGAACTGATCGCGCTGATTTCGATCCCATTCGGAATATTTACTTCACCAATAATCGAAACAATCAGTCTATTGAAATCTGACCCAATAGAAGAATGTATCTTAAGGTCCTGCCAGTTTATTCTATCAAGGTCAAATATATCATTGATATAACCTGATGCATCCAACAGGCTATTGGAGGTTTTCAATTGCAGTGTTTCTATATCTCCGTTTCCCTTTTTATAATTAGCAGCCAACTTTACTTCAGTTGTATTCCATTGACTGAACTGTTTAACCATATCATCACTGAAAAAATAATCAATGTCATCTGGATGAATCATGCCTTGAGCGTCGATGCTGACGTCAGGTTCATCAACTTGAGTTTCAGCGCTTGGATCATACTTGGTAGTCACATTTGCTGAAAATTCACTATCACCGGATGCAACAAAAAATCTATCCAGAGACAATTGATTTTTACTCATCCTGATTTCACCTCCTGCTTTAGAAAGTTTAAATCCGGGGAACAAAAACGCCAGTGTTTGGATATCTGCTTCAAGTGTGTCTCCGCTGATGAGGATATCCGAAACATTTAATTGAAGGTCTTTTACATCGATATGCGATGGATCAAATTTGGGTGTCGTCGTCACCTGGTCTTTGTGAAAAGAAAATGCGCTCTCGCTGATCTTAACTTCATTAATCTCTACATCAATTCCAAGGTCAATATCAGGGATTAAAACGTAACTAGTATTTATACTGTCCGATTGCCCAATATAATCCAAAGGTTGGTCTGATACCATTGTAATAATGCCTTTCACAAGGTCTACATGACTGGCTTTAATCCTATTTGCCTGCGAAGAGTATTCCATATCCTGGCTTACCAACTCTCCTATGTTTGCGTCAATAGTCATTCCGTTGACCTGGTTGAGAAATTGAAAGGCAATATCCTCCAGGGTCACCTTCTTAAAAATCAGTTTCACATCCCTAGTCGTAGTATCCTTTATGTCCGATGATAGAAATGCCCCGAGAATAAATTGGATATTCAACCCGTCTTGTGTTTGAATCACCTGTCCTTTGACGCCCTCCAGGCTTACCTCTTTAAAGATGAAATTACCTGAAAGCAACTCTAACACATCAGAAGTGACTTCGATCTTTCGTGCAGAAATCACACTGCTACTTTCAGGATCCCAGACCTGTAATCCTTCGATGGTCACGTTGCCATTTAAGGAGAAGCGAAGTTCCTGAATTTCAACTCTTGATTCCAACTTGTCAGACAGGTAAGTGGACAGCCTGTGGGCGAGCTGCTTCTGTACAGCAGGGACGTGAAGGAGAAGTATTGCAACAAAAAGGAGCAGTATCAGGCCAATGATCGCCTTCCCTGCAAGTTTTAGAAGCCTCAACAACCTGTTCCCGACATGCCTTTTATTTTTAGTATTCTCTAGCATGTCCTTCATCCTACCATTAACTTAACCGAGATATCCCCTCTTTGTTTTGGGGATTCATATTCAAAAGTACGGGTTAAAAAGCAGGATTTCAACCCGGTCTATCGGATAAGGGTATAATCGGATAACTGACAACCGTCAACTGACCACAGTCAACAGTCAACAGTCAACTGAAAATTGACAACACACTAAGACATAAGACACCAGATGCCAGACACAAGACTCTCACGACTGACCACTCACCACTCAACCTGACTGTTGACTGCTGCCTCCACATCTCTCATCTCACCATTCACAATACTTTAATATCTTGAGATCGATTAACTCACCAATCTCCCATACGCAATGCCTTCAAGTTATATCAAAGGAATCGGCTACTACGTTCCGGAAAATATCGTCACCAACCACGACCTCCAGCGTCATATGGATACGACTGATGAATGGATACAGGAACGGACAGGGATCCAGGAGCGCCGCTACTGCAGCAAACATAAAGAAACCACCTCTGTCCTCGGGACGAATGCCGCTAAAAAAGCGCTGGATAATGCAGGCATGTCAGCTGACGAAATTGACCTCATCATTTTTGCTACCCTCAGCCCTGATTATTATTTTCCTGGATGCGGTGTACTGCTGCAGCGGCAATTAGGGATCACCAAAACAGAAATCCCAGCTCTTGATATCCGCAATCAATGCAGTGGTTTTGTCTATGGCTTATCTGTTGCCGATGCTTTCATCCGCAGTGGGATGTATAAAAACATTCTTCTCGTCGGGGCAGAAACGCATTCAATGGGTCTTGACTATTCAACACGTGGCCGGAATGTAACCGTCATTTTTGGCGATGGTGCCGGTGCAGTGATACTGAGTGCTACCGATGAACACTTCAGAGGTATACTCTCCACGCGAATTCATGCCAATGGAGAATTTGCTGAAGAACTGGCGATGATCAATCCCGGTTCCCACGGAGGGGTGCACGTGGAAGATCCTTCCATCTTCGGATACGAAGATTCGGAATTTGGCGAAACATTTATCAGCCCCAAAATGCTTACTGATGGTATGCTTTTCCCCAATATGAATGGGCAGCTCGTTTTTAAAAATGCGGTCGCAAAATTTCCGGAGGTGATTGAAGAAGTTCTTGCTGCCTCCGGTTTACAAAAATCCGATATTGATTTACTGGTCTGTCATCAGGCCAATCTTCGCATCAGTCAGTTTGTCCAAAAGACAATGGGACTCCGCGATGACCAGGTATGGAATAATATCCAGCGATATGGAAACACGACTGCAGCGTCAATTCCTATTGCACTTGCTGAAGCGGTGGAAGCCGGTAAAGTAAAGAAAGGTGATTTGGTTTGTCTGGCTGCTTTTGGGAGTGGGTTTACCTGGGGCGCTGCGTTGATTCGTTGGTAGCAGACAGGGTTTGGCAAGGACGCTATGCCGATAAAAGTTATTTAAATATGTATAGGTTTTTATTCCAGCGGCAGAGCGCAAAATCCATTACAGGGCTATTCGATGATCACGTACTTTTATACGATAGTAATTTTTGTGACCCTCTAGTTTTTTAGTATTCGGGATATCGATAATGTTTTTACTTCCTCCGCTTATAAAATGATTTGTTCAATTTTCTTAAGCGCATTGGTTTTATTTATTTTAGTTAGTCATTTCTGGAATGACTTATCATATTCAACGATCATTTGGAGTTTAGCTTCTTGAAGATGACTTCCTTTGCAATCAATGTTCCGGTCTTTTCTTCATCCATCAGCTCACCAAGAACAAAATCTATTGTACTGGTCATCTTTATTATTAGTTAGGCTTATTCCAATGTGTTCAGCCAATTCCTTGAGAATCCTACTACTCCGACTATCTGCTTTTATGACTATGGCTCCCATTGAAGTATTTCTTTGCATACTAAGCGTTGGTCAAGCATCAACATGTTGACGCTCTTGCCTGAAAGCGGCAGTTAATCCTTTTATTTTCTCAACCAAATCATCGAACTCCTCAAAGTTTAATGTCTGAGGTCCATCAGAAAATGCTTTCTCAGGTTCGTAATGAATTTCTACAATGGCGCCATCAGCGCCCGCGATGAGCGCCGCCAATGTGATTTTTTCGACATGCTTCCGTATGCCAATGCCATGTGAAGGGTCAGCAATCACTGGCAGGTGGCTTTTCTCTTTTAAAATGGGTATCGCGTTTATATCAAAGGTGTTTCGATACGCACCTTCAAAGGTTCGGATCCCCCGCTCACAAAGCATAATTTTTTCATTTCCGGCCGAAAAAACATATTCTGCTGATTGTAATAATTCATCAATGCTCCCAGAGATACCTCGCTTGATCAAAACAGGCTTATCAATCCCTCCTAAGGCATCTAGCAGATTAAAATTCTGCGTGTTTCTGGCGCCAATCTGAAAAATATCCACATAATCCATCATGGCCTCAATCTGTGAAACCTGCATCACCTCGGAAATAATTTTAATACCATTGGCTTGGCAGATGCGATGAAACAATCGCAAGCCTTCAATACCCAAGCCACGAAAAGCATACGGGGAGCTTCGAGGCTTATAGACTCCTCCACGCATTATTTTGACATTGCTCTTCACCAGCTGCTGCACGATTCTTTCAATCTGGCTTTCACTTTCAATGGAACAGGGTCCTGCCATCAGCGTAAAATCGCGTTCACCGATGATCACGCCATCGCCCAAATCAATTTCGGTTGGGTTGACCTTCCATTTTCGGCTCACTAGTTTGTAGCCATCTGTCACCCGATGTACATCCGTGACACCCTGCATATTGCCAATCATCCGCAGATCAATTTCCTTATTCAGGACGACGACCAGGTAATTATTGGTTTGTGTCTTGATCTCCATTGGTTTTAGATGAAGATCTGCCAGCGTCTTGTCGATGGCATTCCGTTCTGCTGAAGTAATATTTTTAGACAATTGAATTATCATGGCCTTATGTTTTTAACAAATTGATGAATGCTTGTTTCGGATGTTCCGCTTATGGAAAGGTGTCTGATAAATGCGCTTCCGATAATGGCACCATTACTATACTTCGAAGCATGTTCAAAACTACTTTTATCATAAATACCAAATCCCGCGAGGATTGGATTTATCAGTTTCATGCTGCGTATCCGTTGGAAATAATCGGTTTGCATATCCAGATGCTTATTTGAACCTGTGATGCTGTTGGAAGAAACCATATAGATGAATCCATTGGTGTTTTCATCAATCTCCCGAATACGGTTTTCAGTGGTTTGTGGTGTGATCAGTAAAATATTAGAGAGGCTATATTTTCGACAATTCTCCTTCCACTGTGATTGATAGTAGTCCAGCGGCATATCCGGAATGATGACACCATCGATTCCCACTTCACTGCATTTTTCTATAAAAGCCTCTTCACCATACTGCAATACAGGATTTAGATACCCCATCATTATCACCGGTATCGTAACCTTTTTGCGTAGTGCCTTTAATTGTTCAAAAAGAACTGTAAGATTCATGCCGTTCGAAATTGCCCTCTGACTGCTCTGCTGTATGACAGGGCCATCAGCGAGTGGATCAGAAAATGGAAAGCCGAGCTCTATCATGTCCACCCCTGCCTCCTCTACACGTTGGAGGATAGGAAGGGTATCCTCCCGCTGCGGAAATCCGGCGGTGAAATAAATCGAAAGCACATTCTCTTTCTTGCGTTGAAATAATTCGTGAATCCGGTTTGTCATAATTCAAAATGCTTTTGATAGGTCATCATGTCTTTGTCTCCCCGACCTGACAGATTGATGACGATCACGTCATCTTTTTTAAAAGCCATTTTGCGCAAATACGCCAGTGCATGAGCTGACTCAAGTGCGGGAATAATGCCATCTGTCCTCGATAAATGAAGTGCAGCTTCCAATGCCTCGTCATCCGTTACATTGACTATTTGAGCTTTCCCGGTATCGTGCAAATAGGAATGTACAGGTCCAATGCCCGGATAATCCAAGCCAGCTGAAATCGAATGTGGTTCTACAATCTGCCCATCATCTGTTTGAATGAGGTACGTTTTACTTCCGTGAATGATCCCTTTTCTTCCGAGCGAAATGGTGGCAGCCGTTCTGCCAGAATCTATTCCTTTACCACCGGCTTCCACACCAATCAATTTGGTTTTTCCATTATCAATAAAATGATAGAAAGCACCAATGGCATTACTTCCTCCGCCCAGGCATGCCAACACATAATCGGGATGTTCACGACCTGTCTTTTCCTTAAGCTGAATTTTAATTTCTTCACTGATCACCGATTGAAATTTAGCCACCATATCCGGATAAGGATGCGGACCGACAACTGACCCAATGATATAATGCGTATCTACCGGATCATTTATCCATTCACGGATGGCTTCGTTAGTCGCATCTTTCAGGGTCTTGCTGCCACTAATAGCAGGTATGACTTTCGCTCCGATCATGCGCATGCGCTCTACGTTTGGCTTTTGGCGCTCCATATCTATTTCACCCATAAAAATGGTGCAATCCATTCCCATCAGCGCGCAGGCTGTGGCCGTGGCTACACCATGCTGGCCGGCTCCCGTCTCTGCGATGATCCGTTTTTTATGCAGTCGCCTGGCTAGTAAGATCTGGCCGATAGCGTTATTGATTTTATGCGACCCCGTATGATTCAGATCCTCCCGTTTCAAATAGATATTTGCATGAAGTTCCGCTGACAAATTTTTTGAGAAAAATAACGGTGTAGGCCTCCCAACATAATCTTTCAAAAGTCCCCTAAACTCCTGTTGAAAATCTGCAGAATCAATAATCGATTTATAAGCTCGCTGCAATTCATTTACATTCGGAAATAGCATTTCAGGAATAAAGGCTCCGCCATATTCTCCGTAGTAGCCTTTTTCGGTTGGATTAAATGTGTTCATGGTTTCTTATTTTTTGTATGATTGCTATACTCACCTCTGTTTCTTTCCATCCGGGCGCTGACTCCAGCTTACTGTTTAGGTCTATACCCTGCAGCATAGGATGTTCTATCTGCAATACCTCCTCTATATTCTCTATGCCCAGCCCTCCGCTGAGGAAAAAGGGTGTTTCCAGGCTGTACTTCTCCAGATGCCTCCAGCTAAACGTTCTTCCACTTCCGCCGAAGCCTGGTGTTTTTGTATCGAATAGAAAATAGCGGCAATATGGCTGATAACCTCTCAATACCTCAGTTTTAAACGTGTCGTCAACATGTACAGCCTTGATGACAGGTACATCGTTCTCCCAGAGTTGCTGACAAAGCTGAGCCGATTCATTCCCATGCAACTGTATTACATCCAATTCATACGCCTCATATCGGGCCATGATATACTCATACGACTCATTTACAAAAACACCAACTTTTTTTACCCCTTCAGGAATAAGATGTAATGCATCCCTTTGGAAATTTTCACCTACAAAACGCTTTGATTCCGGGTAAAATATAAAGCCCATGAAATCGGGTCGCAACATCGAGATATCAGCAATATTCGCAGGGAATTTCATGCCGCATATTTTGATTTTCAAGACGCTAATTTTTTAATAAGCTCCTTACACTTTTCTGCCGGATGACTGTTGCGCATGAAATATTCACCAATCAAAAAACCATCGAAGCCATGTTGTCTGAGCTGACGAATTTTTTCCACAGAGTCAATTCCACTTTCAGCTATTTTGACAGTGGTATTTGGCAACAAACCTGCGAGGCGGATACTGTTTTCTATATTCATCTCCAGATTATCCAGATTACGGTTATTAATTCCTGTTAGATCACTGTTGATTCCACCATTGTCCTCTATTTCCTTTTCTGAGTGTGTTTCCAGTAAAACTTCCATGCTGAGTTCGTGGGCCAGGTCTATAAACTGCCTGATCAATGAAGGAGACAATATTTTGGCAATCAGTAAAATCGCATCTGCGCCCATGGATTTAGATTGGATGATCTGGTATTCATCGATGATAAAATCTTTTCGCAGTATGGGACAATAATTAAATTTCCTGGCCACTTGCAGATCATCCTTCCGCGCACCAAAAAAATGTTCGTCCGTGAGAACCGATAAAGCAGAAGCACCAGCCTGCATATAACCCAATGTGACCTCTTCGGTGTTTGCATATTTGTTGATGTCACCTTTAGATGGGGACTTGCGCTTGAACTCCGCTATGATCCCGCTACGTTTAGGATCACTGACATACGCTTTCATAGAAACGCAGCGGCTCTCAAAGAAAATGCTTTTCTCCAGCAGCTTGATAGGAAACAGCGATTTAAGCTCATCTACTTCCCTTCGTTTGTGATTTATGATTGTTTCCAACAGGTTCATTGCATTTCTTTTAGATTGGTGAATGTCTTTCCGGCTTTTCCTCCCAGCAGAGAATCCGTAGCTTTTTCAATGCTCTCCTCCAACGAATGTGATGGTTCGTATGTCTGAATAGCAACCGTGGCATTCGCGATCACTACATGGTTTTGAGCGGGGGAACCTTTTCCTTCGAGAATGTTCATAAATATTTCTGCCGCTTCGGTAATTGTGTCTCCGCCATGCAGGTCTTTTTCTACTATATCAGGAAAGCCGAAATGATGGGCACTGATCATTTGCTCCCCATCATTGCTGATCAATTTACACCCGGCGGTTAACGTAATTTCATCAAAACCATCAAGGGCATGGACCACAGCATATCGGACATCTTCTTCCTGAAATAAATACTGATACATGCGTGCCAGCTCCAGACTGAATACACCAACCATTTGCACCCGGGGCTGACACGGATTAACCAATGGCCCCAGCATATTGAAAAAAGTCTTGATGCCCAATTCTTTACGTACCGGGGCTACGTGACGCATGGCCGGATGAAATAACGGGGCGTGCAAAAAACAAATATTCGTCTCCTTCAGTTGTGCTTTTATGCTGGCTTCATCGGTTTGAAATCGAATACCAAGTTGTTCCATTACGTTGGAAGAGCCCGAAACGGAAGAGACACCATAATTCCCGTGCTTGGCTATAGGTATACCCGCTCCAGCTAGCACAAAGGAGGTCAGGGTGGAAATGTTAAACGTGTTTTTCCCGTCTCCCCCAGTACCACATACATCCATAGGGTTGAAAGCCGACAAATCAATTTTGTGACAAAGGCTTATTAAACCTTGGCGAAAACCCCGCAATTCCCGCAGGGTAATATTGCGCATTAAATAGGCGGTCAGAAATGAAGCAATCTCTGCATGATTGTATTTGCCTAAGGCGATATCCACTATAACATTCTTTGCTTCATCTGTTGTCAGTGTTTTTTGCCGGTATAAATTTTCTAAAATCTCCTTCATGGCCTAATGTTTTAACCAGTTTTCGATCATTATTCTTCCATATTCAGTCAGCACCGATTCGGGATGAAATTGTATACCCCTTACATCATATGTTTTATGCCTGATGGCCATGATGTTTCCTGCCTCATCTTTTGCTATTATTTCTATACCTTCCGGAATACTATGACTGACCACCCATGAATGATAATGCCCGATATTGAATGTGAGAGGTGTGTTTGCAAATAAATAATCTTCCCTCAAAATTGAAATCGATGATGACACTCCATGCAGGGGTTCTGTCAGGTTGATCAAGCTGCCACCAAAATATTCAGCAATGGCCTGGTGGCCCAAACACACGCCTAATATGCTTTTACTCGAGTACGTTTTCGCTATAAGATCCCCCATTAATCCGGCTTCATTAGGAATGCCAGGTCCTGGCGATAGCAGGATTTTGTGGTACTGGTGTAATCCGCCCAAATCCACTTTGTCGTTCCTGACCACCTCGATATCATCAACACCCAACTGGTACATCATGTGCACCAGATTAAACACAAACGAATCGTAATTATCAATAACAAGTATTTTCATCCAGTTACAATTTTTTTGCCAATTGAATCGCCTGTCGCAAGGCTGATAATTTATGATCCACTTCGTGCAACTCACTTTCAGGGTCCGATTTGGAGACGATGCCACATCCTGCCTGATATGTAAGTGTATTGTTCCTACTTACAAAAGAGCGTATGAAGATGGCATGATTAAATGAGCCATCCAACCCAATATATCCTATAGCACCTCCATAAAATCCCCGGCTATCCGGTTCGTTTTCATCAATGATCTGCATGGCCCTGTACTTTGGAGCTCCTGACAACGTGCCCGCAGGAAATGTATCAGCGAAGATCCTGACCGGATTGTAATTCTCTTCAAGCTCGGCGCTCACCTTTGACACCAAATGAATGACATGTGAATAGAATTCGGTCTGTTTAAAACTTTCGACGGATACTTTTTTACTATTTTGACTTAAGTCATTTCGCGCTAAATCTACCAACATGATATGTTCTGCATTTTCTTTTGGATCGCTGCTAAGGGATAGGGCTATTGCTTCATCATCTTTTAAGTGGCCGGTCCGTTTAAAGGTTCCTGCTATGGGATTAATCATCGCTTTGTGATCACTAATGGTCAATTGAGCTTCGGGCGAGGAGCCGAATATTTTGAAGTTAGTATAATCAAAATAGAACAGGTATGGAGACGGGTTAATCGACCGCAAAGCACGATAGACATTAAACTCATCCCCGATGAAAGCCTGCTTAAATTTCCTTGATATGACCACCTGAAAAACATCACCCCTAAAGCAGTGCGCTTTCCCCTTTACTATTTTTTCCAAAAAAGCCGCATCCGAAAAATTAGAGGATTCTGCTCCTGTGGTAGAAAATGGAAATTGCGTAACGGCTCTATTGGCGATTAGGTCGCTTACGTAGGATATGCCTGATCCCTCGCCAGGCAGCAGGTGCTCTATCAAATACAATTCATTATTGAAATGATTAAATACAATTATAAACCTGTACACATGGTACTGAATCAACGGTAAATCAACGGATTGATTTTTGAACTCAATATCTTCAAACAAGGGAATGGCATCGTAAGCCGTGTAGCCAAACAAACCATTGGTGACAAAACCAAGCTTCAAATTCTCCATACAAAAGGAATTTGAAAATGCATGAAGCTTGTCCGCAACTCCGGCATTTCTGGTAGTATGGGTTTCTATACTTTTATCGGGCCACCCTATCTCTATCGTGGAGCCATCTGCAATAAATGAGGCAATCGAATCCAAACAGATATAAGAAAAGCTGTTTTGCCTGCTTTTATAATCAGAACTTTCCAACAAAATGCTGTTGGGGAACTTGTCCCTCAACTTCAGGTACAATTCTACCGGCGTATGGGTATCGCTGAGGGTTTGGATGATATTGGACGTAAAATGGAACTTCATTTCCTTCGATTTCTTTTGCTTAATCGCATAAAAAAAGCCCGCTGGACTCAGCGGGCTTTTAAAATATCTTAATGGATATAACGTAAGCTACCAACTGGATCCTATGCGGGATTCAACAAGCCACCACCATGCGTTATGTCTAAGTACTGATTTCATTCTGCGCAAATATATGGGAAAATTGGACAAATCATAATTTTCTTTTGCCCACTGAAAATCAACCCCATCGAAACCACCGGATAGAACATACTATTTTACCTAAATATCAATTTTTTTTCGAAATGGTGGGCACTGCTGTTCGTATCGTTGCGGAAAGCAACTTCAGCATTGTTGTTTTCAATTTACGGTTGTCGGTGTTTATAGTACATATGCCACACTTTTTTTATTGCTTCATCTAATAGGTTTGCAGCATACCCGATTTTACATGGTCAAATATGCAAATAGTGTTTCTCAGTTGTAAGCTAGGAGTACTATCTTGCCATCCCTGCTTATGAGCATCCGATGTTAAAGGACGTATCTATTCTTTCGTTCGATTGTTTACTAACTCAATGCCGACAGTATCATAAATCCCCATGTTGTCTTTGGCAAATTGTAATATCATCTCCTCATTTGTTGAAAATGCTCCCAATTTGAATTCAATAAATAAAAATGTATCCCGATTAAATGATGGCATTTTGTGATCATAGATCGCAAATCATTTTTCAGATATTTCTTCACCACCATCTGTAAGTTCTAAATGCAAGTCGCCATCAACTGACATAAAGTCTATTTGACAATCACTTCTTTCAAAGGAAAAGGTCCGAGTTACATTTTGCTCGAAAAATCTAACGAAAGCAGTATTGTCATTTAAAAAAGTCATTGAATCAATAAAGTATTCTGAATAAGTAATACGGGGTCGGGCTTAAAGTGTGCAAATAAATCAACTGATAAGCTAAGTCATATTCAATACCCCAGTCATAATCTCTTTCGGCTGACCGGTTCTAATATCAATGACCTTTGCGGTATCCACAGGATAATATTCAAGTTTATAGTTTTGGGAGATATTACAATCCGTTTCTGGTCCAGTGGTGTCTGGATCACATACAACAAGGAAGGCCATGGCTACAATACTTACTAAAAGTCTATTTTTCATTTTCTATGTCCTCTAGTCGTGTCAAGCAGGGAAGTCTCACCCCTACGTTTCCGCAGAGCCATGCTTAAAAGTCTCCCTAAACACAGCCTATACCATTTTTCCGGTGCTCTTCATGTTCAATCATAAATTTAAAATATACTACGGATACACCTCTTACAATAAATATAGTAAATGGGCGTAAAAGAAATGCAGATTCGACTTTCGTAGATACGATTATCACCTCTATTACTTCCAGCGGAGATATCGCTACGATCTCGACTACAGAAGTTTTAATATCAGGAATGATATTATCTCCTCCATCGGGCATGTATCTCATTTTATTTAATGGTCAATATGGCCTGACGGCGAGTGAGCCAATCAGCACTGCACAAGGTATTATAGATCTGACCACTGGATACAATGCCTTAATGGCTATCCCTGCAACTAATACTGGTCACGGTCCTATTTTTGGGAATGGTGAGATTTTACCTCCCGGAGTATATGATCTACCAGCAGCTGTTTCCCTGGCCGATACCCTTACAATGGTTGGAGGTGGAGATACAAATTCAGTATTTATTATCAAGACAGGAGGTGCCCTCACCACCGGCGCTATCACTACTGTATTACTGGAGAATGGCGCAAGAGCCAGTAATATATTTTGGGTCGGGGAAGGGGCAATCGCACTGGCCGCCACAACAAAAATGAAAGGAACATTGATAGCCCATAACGGAGCTTTTGCAATGGCGGCCGGATCGAACCTGGAAGGCCGGATGTTTTCCACCACAGGCGCGATAAGTATGGTGGAAAGTTGATGCAGGAGGCGTGATGCTCGGCAATAGGATACTATCACTGAAAAGTGTTTCTCACTAACTTATTAAATGCAGCATCGTAAATGGATGCAAATTGATCGGATTGGAAGGTAGCCTTTCAAAACTATAACAGTTGGATCATGCAGGGGCGTTTCGCCCCTATGTTCCCACAACATGCTGTCCAAACGAAACAAGCTTGCTTAAATGACTCACTGCACTCTGCTAGTCCAGTTTTATCAGTGAGCTATTCCTATTTCCATCACGGATAAACTGCGTACATAAAGGAAGCTCTGAACCCTCTTATGTGCCAAAAGCTTGTTAACGGTACGGACTTCCTATCTTCCTGATCTTTCAAGTCTAGATTTCGTTTTTCTCGGTCTGGATAATTGGTTTATTGTCAGTAAATACAATAGTATGTTCATGTTGTGTCATATATCCACCTTATTTGCCTACCATGATCCAGCCGTCTTTTGAGGCTACAGTATAAGTTGCATTTGTTGAAATGAAAGTTTCAATTGCAACTACTGAATTCTTCTTGAACCTTGTCAAATTGAATTTTTCTTTGGCGTTTGCAATTTCAAATGGCTCTTCGTGCAAACTTCGTCCTATTTCACTCAAGATTTTATTAATAGGTATAGATCATCCGGTACATTCGGAAGGGTGTATAAGGAGGAATCTGTTTCAAAGGGCTGGAGTAATAATACACAACTTGCCTATGATTTCTATTTGATCAGAGAATCATCACCGCCTTTCAAATTCCATGCAAGGCCGATATTAAGATAGTGCCTCATAGACTTCGCTTGTTCCGGAAACTCTTTAAACTCTTTGGACAGCCCGAAATAAAAGACATATTGAGGAACGACAAACAAACGATCAGATAACTTTATTTCGTAGCCTATCCTACCCTGCAATCCAACATAAAATCCTGCACTATAGCTGTCATATTTGTCCTGCAGATGAGTTATCTGGTCCGGGCTTCCCATATTCCAGTTGGTATATGTACCCATAAAGGATTCATCAAGCAAAGCGGAAAATTCCATACCCATGCTCAAATCAATCTTGTTGATGATCTTTACATTGACAGGAAACAAGCCTAAAGAAATAAGTGACTTTTCCACTTCGGCTTCCATAATATATCCACCACCCAACCCTCCATCACTCGCGTTTAAACCACCACCATATTTGTCATAACTCAACGTAAGCCTGCTCTCCCACCAGCCCACTTTTATCTCATCCACTCCCAGCCGGATCACATACCCTGTATTAGACGTGTAGCTTGAACTGAAGTGTCCTTCGTCCCCGGCATTGTCATAGAATGTAGTTCCATTCACTCCACCAATGATCTCCATCCGCTGAGCGGACAAAGAATAAGAGGCAAGAATTAACAAGAATAGATAAAGTAGTTTTTTCATGAAGTTAAGGCATGAAAAGACAATTACAAATTGACGATTGACAATTTATAATGAAAAATTAAATTAGCGAGAATTAGCGGCGGTCTTTTGTGTATTGACAATCGCGGAAATGCAAAATGCAATATTGCAGACGCAAGGACGTAGATACAATCTACGCTCAACTTGGCTGATAACAGTCGACTGGAAGCTGGTAGCTGATAGATGATAGATGGTAGCTGAAAACTGTCAATTTCCTATCACTTAAACCATCTTTTCAGTTTATATGGTTATAGGCTTATGGGCTTATAAAACCCATCAACTTATAAACCCATAAACCTATAACCATATAAACCTATAAACCAATAAACCTATAAACCAATAAACCTATAACCATATAACCATATAACCATATAACCATATAAACCTATAAACTTATAAACCCATCAACCCCTCAGTGATCACTCGATCACAGATTACAGATCCCCCTAACCTTACTATCTTTGCCACACATGAAAATAGATATTCTCTTTATTGCCGCCCATCCGGATGACGTCGAATTGTGCTGCGCAGGCACAATATTCAAGCACATAGCCGCTGGATATACGATCGGTGTAGTTGATCTGACTGCCGGCGAACTCGGCACCCGGGGAAATGCAGCATTGCGTGCAGAAGAATCTGTAAAGGCATCAGCTATCATGGGTCTGGCAGTGCGTGAAAACCTGGGCCTCCGTGATGGTTTCTTTGACATGAGCGAATCAAATAAGATACCCATCATCCGCGCCATACGCAAATACCGACCTGAGATCGTCATCACTAACGCCATCCGTGACCGCCATCCGGACCATGGAAGATCTGCACAACTGGTCAGTGAAAGTTGCTTTCTCTCAGGCCTGCCCAAAATTGATATTCATGATGAAGCAGGACACCTGCTTCCAGCCTGGCGTCCAAAACAAGTTTACCACATGATCCAGGACCATTACATCTCTCCAGATATATGCGTTGATATCACTCCCTATATTGATCTTAAAATAGAAGCAGTGATGGCTTTCAAATCCCAGTTTTACGATCCACTTTCTCCGGAACCGCATACGCCTATATCTGGTCTCGATTTTTTCGAATTCCTGCGCGCACGTGCACGCGAGATGGGTCGACTTATCGGCGTCGAATATGCAGAAGGCTATACCATGGACGGTCCGGTGAAGAAGGAGAATTTGTTATTGTGAAGCGCGAGTTGTCGTCGTAGCGAAGCGGAGATCCCGCCATCATGAAATGGTGCGGCGGGAAGACTTGGTGAGGCGTGATTCTGATTCTGATAGCTGGTAGCTGGTAGTTGGAAACTAACCCACTTCGATGCTAATTAACCAGTCTTCAGTATGCTTTCCGCCTATTATTTGTAAAAGCGACTTAAGAAATCATTCTTCCCCTCCATCCAATCCGTGTACTGCAGTGATCCT
>JBBRDL010000011.1:0-45670 GCA_038203965.1 Chitinophagales bacterium
CAGCCGCAATCCAACGGTCTCCCTCCGGAAGTTCTAATTTCATAGTCATCATATCCTGTGGCTCTGCGTGAAACAGTTTAACTACCTGCACCTCATGATTTAAAAAATCCATAGCCATGTACTGATCGCGCTGAAATATTCTCAGTTTTCGCATTTGCTTAAGACTGATCCTGCTGGCGGTAAGGTTGGCTACAGTGTCATTTTTAAATGTAATCCTTGCATTACATATATCCGCGGACTTACCTGCAACACCAACTCCATTGGCTTCAATATGATCGACTTCTGCATCGACCATTGATAATACCAAGTCTATATCATGAATCATAAGGTCCATCACCACAGGCACATCCATTCCTCTAGGGTTGAACGGGGCAAGTCTATGTGCTTCGATAAAAACGGGCTTATCAATTCCCATTTTTTGCGCTGCAATAAATGCGGGATTATATCGCTCGACATGGCCTACCCTGCCAACCAGGTTTTTAGCAGCCATTAAATCTGCGAGTTTTCGACAGGTATCCGGATGATCTGTCAACGGTTTTTCAATAAACAAATGTTTACCCGCCTCGATGGCAGGGACAGCCAGATCAAAATGTGTACTTGTTGGGGTTACTATAGATAGTGCTTTGACACTATCCATTAATGAAGCAATGCTGTCAAAAGACCGTATCCCATACTTAGCAGAAATTTCCTTCGCTCGAGCAGGATCACTATCATAAAATCCTACAAGGGAAAATCCCTCAATGCGCTGCAAGCATTCAATATGGTATCGGCCCAAGTGCCCTGCGCCGATGACGCCTACTTCAATCTGATTTGTCTGCCCTAAAGATTCCTTATTGTTCATACGATTGATTCAACACATCCAGTACAGCTCGAATAAGGTTAAGATTCAGGCGAAAGGAAAAAAGTTTATTTATTCAATGATCGATCTGGCTTCGTCCAACGCTGCTTTCAAGCCTGCAGGAGTTGTCCCACCTGCAGTTGCAAAAAATGGCTGACCTCCACCACCTCCGTTAATAGACTTAGCAAGTTGTTTGATAATCGTACCTGCATTTAGATTTTTTGATTTCACCAGGCTTTCACTGACATACAACATGAGTTGGGCCTTGTCATCACCTCTCGAGCCCAAAAGTAAAAAGCTATGATCGCCTAGCTCCTGGCCCATCTGGAAAATGAGCTGCTTCAGTACCTTCTGATCTGTAATCTCTACTTCACTGCTGATAAATTTGATCCCATTCACATCCTCCACACTCTTCAACAAAGTGGACTTTATATTGGTGGCTTTGCCAATCTCAATTTCCTCCATTTGTTGTTTCAGGTCTTTGATTTCGGAAAGCAATTCTTTTACTGCTTTAACAGGATCACCAGGATTTTTTAATTCCTGTTTAATCTGTGAAAGTTGATTTATCTGATCCTGCACATATCGTTCAGCACCTTGAGCTGTGACAGCTTCGATTCGTCTTACTCCTGCTGCTACTGCTGATTCTGTCGTGATTTTGAAAAAGCCAATATGCCCTGTGGATGTGACATGGCAACCCCCACAAAGTTCAATCGAAAATTTTGGATCAAAGGTGATCATACGTACTTTCTCACCGTACTTCTCACCAAACAACATTCTTGCCCCAGATTTTTCTGCCTGGCTGATTGGTATATTTCTGTCTTCCTTTAACCTGATATCCTCTCTGATCTTTTCATTTACGATTGTTTCAATCTTTACTATTTCTTCCGGTGTCACTTTAGAAAAGTGTGAAAAGTCAAATCTCAGATAATCTTCATTTAATAACGATCCCCTTTGTTGTACATGGTCACCAAGAACTTCGCGCAACGCAGCATGCAGGAGATGTGTCGCCGAGTGATTATTCTCAATCAACCTTCTTCGTTGTATATCGATATGCGTCGCTACAGGTGCGGACACTTCTATGGGAAGTCGCTTTGTAATATGGATAGGCAGATCATTTTCCTTTATCATATCTATGACTTCAATCTGCTCATTTCCAAAAGAAAGATATCCTTTGTCACCAACCTGACCTCCACCCTCGGGATAAAAAGAAGTACGATCCAGGACTAACTGAAAATGTACACCATCTCTGTCCTCTATGCTCCTGTACTTAAGCAGTTTAACACCTTCAAGCTGATCCTGGTCATAGCCATCAAAAGCCGGACTGGCTGCTGACGGCGTGATTTCTATCCAGTCACCTGCTGCTAGTGTAGCATCAGACCTTGATCGCTGCTTCTGCTCTTGTAATGCTTTTTCAAAACCAGCTTCATCAATGGTCCATCCTTTTTCCGCAGCCATCAGTCGGGTAAGGTCCACTGGAAACCCATAGGTATCAAACAATTCAAAAGCTTCTTTACCTGCTATCACATTATTAGATGCTTTCAATGTTTCAAATCGTTTGATCCCACCTTCAAGAGTCCTCAGAAAGGATATTTCCTCCTGTTCTATCACCCGTTTTACAAAATCCTTCTGCTCTTGAAAACCTGGAAAAAGATTCTGGAAAAAATCTGCAAGCAATGGTACTAACCGATGCATCAGTGGCTCCCTAGTATTGAGAAAGGTGTAATAATACCGCACTGCCCTTCTCAATATTCTTCGAAGCACATATCCAGCTCCGGTATTGGAGGGCATCGCACCATCAGCAATACCAAAACTGACAGCCCTTACGTGGTCAGCAAGCACCCGCATGGCAATATCAGACATTACAGCACCTGAATAATCATTTTGATAAGGAATCCCAGTAGCCTGTTCTGTATAATGAATCAGCGGTGCAAAAATATCTGTGTCGTAATTGGAAGTCTTGCCTTGTATCACACGCACCAATCGTTCAAATCCCATCCCTGTATCCACATGTTGTGCAGGAAGTGGTTCGAGTGAGCCATCCGCTTTGCGGTTAAACTGCATGAAGACAAGGTTCCATATTTCAATGACGCTGGGATGGCCCACATTGACCAGATCCGCTCCCGGAAGGGATGCCCTTTCTTCATCCGTTCTGAGATCCACATGTATTTCTGAACAAGGACCACAAGGACCGGTGTCCCCCATCTCCCAAAAGTTGTCCTTTCTGTCGAAGGATAAGATCCGTTCATTAGGCATCCATTGTTGCCAAAGAGCACGTGCTTCTATATCCTCCGGCAAGCCATCTTCCTGATCGCCACCAAACACACTTGTATAAATTCGGTCAGCAGGTAGCTGTAATCGCACTGTAAGGAGTTCCCAGGCCCAGTCAATGGCTTCCTTTTTGAAATAATCTCCGAAAGACCAGTTTCCCAGCATCTCAAACATGGTATGGTGATACCCATCCCGTCCAACTTCTTCCAGGTCATTGTGCTTTCCGCTGACTCTCAGACACTTCTGTGTATCGGCTATCCGCTTGTGGATCGGCGGCTTGTGGCCAAGGAAATAATCCTTGAAGGGATTCATTCCTGCGTTTGTAAACATCAGTGTAGGGTCATCTTTATTGACCATAGGGGCTGAAGGCACAATCGTGTGTTGTTTTTCTTCAAAAAAAGCTAAAAAAGTATTGCGTATTTCTTTGGCTGTTTTTGCCATAATATATTTTAGTTGTGGTTATTATAGATTAATATAAAATAGTATATGTTCAATATCCTGAGTTCAAATACATATTGCAGATAAAAATGATATATAATAAAACGTTAAATGTTTTGTAAACAGATACTCAGAAGCTATCTTCGCAAAACGATCCCATCGTGAACATCTTGAGCAGCGCCTTATAAAGGCGAGGTCAAAATTAGTCAAATCAGATAATTTCATGGCTGGAAAGAAATACGTTTACAACGAATCCTCCCTCTCTTTTGAGGAATATAAGACACCTGGCAAATTCAGATTGCTCACCCTGTTCGGCTATCTCTGCGCAACCGTGGTAACTTCTCTTGTATTTTTCTTTCTTCACAACACTTATTTTCCGAGCCAGCAGGAATTAGCCCTTAAACGGGAGATGGAGCAAATGAAATATCACTACGATGGTATAACGGAGCAACTGGATGAAATGTCCTCAGAACTTTCAGTAGTGCAGGAGCGGGATAGAGGTATTCATAGATTTATGCTTGGTATGGAACCTATTGATGAGGCGGTATGGAGCGGCGGTACAGGAGGTAATGAGAAATATGCAAATTTTGTAAAGTTTCCAAATACTGGTGCATTACTCATATCTACTCAGGAGAAGGTTGACAAATTGATGTTGCAACTAAAGATTCAGAAAAACTCCCTGGATACCATTCTCTTTAAAGCAAACAAAAGGGCTGATATGATAGCCAGTATCCCCAGCATCAAGCCTGTGCGGATCGACCTTCTCAAGAAAAATCTAAATGCAATGTCTGGTTTCGGAATCAGACTTCATCCGGTACATAAAGTAGACAGGATGCATACCGGTATTGATTTTACCGCGCCAAAAGGCACACCTATTCAAGCCACCGGAAATGGTAAAGTCATCAAAGCTGAACACGAACGTGTTGGTTACGGTAATCACGTAATCATCGACCATGGTTTTGGTTATACAAGCCTGTATGGCCATATGGCGACTTTCACTGTCAAGGTAGGTGATGTCATACAGAAAGGTCAAAGTATCGGCACCGTTGGTACTTCGGGCACATCAACCGCCCCACATCTTCATTATGAAGTTCGATATAAAGACGATCCGGTAGATCCTATCACCTACTGTCTTGACGATCTCACGCCTCGCGAGTATCAGCAGCTTGTGTCCCGTGCCGCATTGGAGAATCAGTCTTTCGACTAGGAGCAAGGAGCAAGGAGCAAAGGAGCAAGGAGCAAGAGCCTTCTCGATGTGCCTCACGTTAAACGCCTCAACATGTCTTCCCGCTACATCATTTCATGATGGCGTGATCGCCGCTTCGCTACAACTCGTCTCTCGTCTCTCGTCTCTCGTCTCTCGTCTCTCGTCTCTCGTCTCTCGTCTCTCGTCTCTCGTCTCTCGTCTCTCGTCTCTCGTCTCTCCAGTCACCACTCACCGCTTCTAACTTTCCTACTGCTTCCTGAATCTTTGCAAACACATTGATGGAAAACCCTTATTTTGAGGCAGTAAGCATGCTCTTATAAACATTTATCGTTATATTTCACTTTCAATTAAGCTTATAGCAGCCCAATCCTGCGAATCTTTTTGCAAAACAGGCTATTAACCTAATACTGCATTTTACAAATTGTCATCTAAGAATGAAATCGATTGATACCCAAAACCTTGAAAAACTTTACTACAGCATTGGTGAAGTTGCTGAAATGTTTGACGTCTCCAGGTCGCTCTTAAGGTATTGGGAAAATGAGTTTTCATTTCTGACGCCCAGGAAAAACAGAAAAGGGGATCGGTTATTTACCAAAGAGAATATTCAGCAAATACAAATCATTTACAATCTTGTCAAAGACAGAGGGTTTACGCTGGAAGGCGCCAAACAAGAACTAAAAAAAGAAAAAGGAACGTTGTCGGAACAAGTTGATATGGTCGACAGGCTAAAGTCAGTCCATCACCGGCTTAAAGATTTGGATGACAAACTTTCCAGTTAAATAGAACGTTCCCTATTCCCCTACATTTATTCCTGAAGTACAATATGCTATTTCTGCCGGTTCATTTGAAGCAATGATCAGGGTCTGTGTAGCATTCAATTGTTTCAGTAGAGTGTATAGCCAGGTTTTACCTTGAGCATCAAGATTCGATCCTGGCTCATCTAAGAGTATCAAAGGTCTGTCATCAAGCAGGACGAGCCCGAGTTTTATACGCTGTTTCATTCCCGAAGAAAATGTTTTTATCTGACGTTCCGGATCGAATGGATACTCGAGCTGTGTTTTCCATTCAGTATATGCATTAAATTTTTTCAAGAGCCCGAGCCGGTGATGTAATTGAAATAACTCAGGTAGGTTGAGTTCTTCAATGACTGTATTATAAGGTGCTACAAAATGAACGTAACGATAAAGGATATCATCGGCTATGGGATTACCCAGGTGCATATAATTAATGTGGCCTGCGGAAGGCAATAATCCACCTGAAAGAATTTTGAGCAGTGTAGACTTGCCCGAACCGTTTGGTCCGGTAATGGCAAAGCGATCTCCTGACTTAATGGTGAAAGTCAGTTCTTTAAAAACAGTTCTTTGATTGTAAGCTTTACTCAGCTTTTGTATAGACAGATCCATTGACCGGATTATGTGCCCTGAATCCTCTCATGATACCTCTCTCTGCCTGATCTACAAAATCCAGAATGAGATCCTTCTCTACTCTGTCAGGAATGGTCTCTTTAATGACAGAAACCGCCTGGCTGATATTATACCCTCTCACAAATAGGACCCTGTATATATCCTGGATAGCGTGTATCTGGTCTTGTGAAAACCCTCGTCTTTTCAACCCAGTAACATTGACCCCTACAAATGACAATGGTTCACGCGCTGCCTTTACGAAAGGTGGGATATCCTTCCTGACCAGGGAACCACCACCTACCATGACATGATCACCTATCTTGACAAACTGATGCACGGCAACAAGACCACCGATCACTACATGGTGACCAACATGAATGTGGCCGGCAAGGTTAACATTATTAGCAAGAATAGTATGTGGTCCCACAATGCAATCATGTGCCACATGTACATACGCCATCAAAAGGCAATGATCGCCGATATACGTCTTGAAACTTGCTTTTGTGCCTCTGTTGATGGTGCAATACTCCCGAATGGTAACATTATTCCCTATTTCAAGCGTAGAACTTTCACCTTCAAATTTGAGATCCTGCGGTGAAGCACCGACTACAGCGCCAGGAAAAATGTTGCAGTTATTCCCCATGCGGGTGCCATTAAGAATGCTGGCATTTGCTCCGATTCTGCAACCGTCGCCTATCACTACATCTTCTTCTATAGTAGTAAAAGGGCCAACCTGGACGTTTCGACCTATTTTTGCGTTTCGATGAATATTATTCATGAAGTGGTTGATTGCGCACGATCTGTGCTGTTATTTCACTTTCGGAAACCAATTTACTACCAACGTAAGCGGTACCATACATCAGACATATTCCTCTTCTGACAGCTGATAACAATTCCATTTTAAGGATAAGCTGGTCTCCGGGACTTACCTTGTTTTTGAATTTTGTATTGTCTATTTTCAGCAACAGCGTTCCCCAGTTCTCAGGATCTTCTACTTTTGAGAGCACAAAAACCCCTCCAACCTGCGCTAACGCTTCGATCTGTAAAACACCGGGAAAAATAGAATTGCCAGGGAAATGACCCTGGAAAAACGGTTCATTAAAGGTAATATTCTTTACACCCACTATATAGGTGTCCGTCATCTCAATGATCTTATCTACGAGTAAAAACGGATACCTGTGCGGAAGAAGCTTTCGGATGGACTCAACATCAAACAAAGGTGGCTGATCAGGGTCCACCTTTGGCCTTCCTTTTAGCTTACGTTGTTCCACCATTTTACGCTTTAACAGCTTGGTAAACTCAATGTTAGCAGTATGACCCGGTTTCCGTGCTACAATTTTCCCCTTAATAGGCCTACCCAGCAACGTCAGATCTCCAAGTACATCAAGTAGTTTGTGCCTCGCGGGTTCGTTCTCAAACTTCAACGATGTCGTATTGAGTATCCCTGTCTTCTCTACTTTAATACTTTGCTTCCCAAGTTTTTTGGCGAGTCTGTCCAATTCATCCTGTTCCATTAGTCGGTCAGCGATCACCACAGCATTGTCCAGATCACCACCTTTTATAAGGTTCTGATCAAATAACTGCTCTAATTCCCGGATAAAGACAAAAGTTCTGCATGATGCAATCTGATCTGCATAATCATCAATATCCTGAAGACTGGCATATTGATGTCCCAGTATCTGGGAATTAAAATCTATCATGGCCGTGATCTCAAACTTATCCCCCGGCAGAGCAAGAAGTTCAGTCCCTGTGACTTCATCCCTAAAGGAAATAGGCTCTTCGATCTCAAAATATTCACGATCTGCGGCCTGTTCCGTCAATCCTGCTTTTTGAATTCCTTGCACAAAATGGAAGGCACTTCCATCCATAATGGGTATTTCAGGCCCGTTTACTTTGATCAACACATTATCGACGCTGAGCCCGGCTAATGCGGACAACACGTGCTCAACTGTGCTGATCTGCGCTTCCCCATTCCTTATAGTAGTACCACGATTGGTTGAAACTACCTGGTTTACATCCGCATTGAGAATAGGTTGATCTTGCATATCCACTCGCATAAACCGAATACCATGATTAACTTCAGCAGGCTCGAATTCGATGATGACTGATTTTCCGGTATGAAGCCCTACTCCCTCCAAACTGAAAGATTTGGCTAATGTCTTCTGTTTCATTGGCTATCCCGTTTTAATGCTGCAATTTGTTTTTCCAATTCCGCAATTCTTTTCCCGTACGCGGGCAACTGCTTAAAAACCGTGTACGCTTTTAAATAATCACTATAATTTATAGCCGGGTAACCAAAAAGTCTGGATCCGGCAGGATGTTTCCCTGAATGGACTCCGCTCTGGGCTTGAATTTCAATCCGGTCTGCAATCTGGATATGGCCTGCAATTCCCACCTGACCACCAATACGAACAAAACTGCCAACCTCGGTACTCCCAGCAATTCCTGCCTGGGCTGCAATAACCGTGTGCTCTCCTACTGTCACATTATGTGCAATCTGGACGAGATTATCAATTTTGGTACCCTTAGCAATTTTCGTAAAGTTTAAAGTACCTCGGTCAATAACTGTATTGGCCCCTATCTCAACGTCCTCCTCTAAAATGACGCCACCTACATGATTGATCTTAACATATTGCCCCTTTTCATCCGGGCGATACCCAAAACCGTCACATCCTATTACTGCGTTGGCGTGAACGGTGCACCGGTTACCAATTATGGTATTCGGATAAATCTTGACGCCTGGATATATAACGACATCTTCACCAATCTGTGAACCGTATCCGATAAAAACCTGGGGATAAATAATCGTCCTGCTTCCAATGGAAACCTCCCTTTCAATGACTGAAAAAGCCCCAATAGAAACATCTGGGGCCTGATTAAACTCTTTCGGTAATTGTGCCAGTTCAGATATACCCGGAACAGGTGCTCCATTCTTACTAAACTTGTCGATAAGGAACATCATGGCACCATAAACGTCATCAACTCTGATCATAGAAGCCTGCAGGGGTGTTTTGGCGATAAAGTCCCTCGACACGATCAATACACTGGCACCTGTAGTATATGCATACTCCTCATATTTTGGGTTCGCCAAAAAAGATACTGTACCCGGAATTCCTTTGTCTATCTGTGAAGGTCCGTGGATCTTCGTGTCCCCATCGCCAATCAGTTCACCCTGGAGCAGCTCGCACAATTGTGCAGCATTGATTATCATGGCGCAAAATTAACATTCGTGGGATATCTGCACCACCGAAAGACTGATATATTCACCTAAATATTGAAAATAGAATTGGCTACACATACGGCCGAAAACTGATATATCCACTTCTCTGTATAATTTTGGGCTATGGCCAGCAATAAAAAAGCAAACAAGAAGACCGCTAAAAGCGGGGTGAAAAGTAAAAATTCCTTTACTCAAAGGCTTGACAGTCAGGACTGGAAGTATATTGCTGGGATACTGGCATTAACATTTATTGCCTTTATACCAGCTTTAAGCAATGAGTTTGTCAACTGGGATGATGACTATAATCTGGCTAATAATACCAATACTGCCCATCTGACCTGGGACAACATTGTTAATATATTTAGTGACCCTGTCATAGGTAATTACAATCCCCTGCCTATCCTAACCTTTGCTATCGAACGATCCATATTCGGACTCGATCCGACCGTCTACCATGTCAATAACATCATTTTACACCTGGTTTGTGTCTTTTTTGTGTACCGGATCTTCAGATCGCTCAATCTTTCTCATCTCGCAGCCGGAGCGGGGGCTTTGCTTTTTGGTATACACCCGATGCGTGTTGAATCCGTCGCATGGGTGACTGAAAGAAAAGATGTACTCTTTGGCGCCTTCTTCCTGGCTGCCTTATGGTTTTACATTCAATATGTAAAGACCGGATATGCGCGAAAATATTTTTATGCCGCAATGGGCTTGTTTGTCGTGGCATTGTTTTCAAAAATCCAGGCAGTAAGTCTCCCCTTGACGATGCTGCTGGTAGATTATTTTTTCCGCAGGCCGCTTCAATTGAAACTGGTCATCGAAAAATGGGCTTTTTTCGCGCTTTCATTAATAATAGGTTTAGTTGGTATCTATTTCCTTAGAAACGAGGGTTCGATCAATGACACCACCGCCTACTCACTTATTGATCGATTATTCATAGGGGGATATTCGCTGGGTGTTTACGTTGCGAAATTTATATTCCCTTATAACATGTCTCCCTTATACCCCTATCCTGCGACTTTACCAACCGAGATCTATTTCATAGGTTCAGTTGCAGTGATCAGTATCTTCAGTTTCGCTTACATCGCATTTAAGAAAGACTGGAGACCATATCTGTTTGGTATCTTGTTTTTCCTCTTCAATGTAATGTTTGTCTTACAGGTGGTAGGTGCTGGACAAGGATTCCTTGCCGATCGTTTTACCTATATCCCATATGCCGGGCTCATGTTTATGATGGTGTATGCAGGTCAATGGCTTCTCACCGAAAAAAAGCAAGCCGGTAAAATTGCTGTCTACGGATTCGGTGGTTTGCTTGCATTATATATGGTGATGACATGGAATCAAAACAAAGTATGGACTGACAGCGATACGCTCTGGACACACGTGCTGAAATATTCAGACAAAACGCCACTCCCTTTTCGAAACAGAGCAAATTACAGACGCGATCAGGGTCGGACAGAAGAAGCGCTTGCGGATTATAATTCTGCCATATCACTTAAACCTGATGGGGCCCTATATAACTCGAGGGCTAAACTATATTTCAATCTCAAACAATATAATCCAGCTCTTGAAAATTACAACCAGGCGATCGCGCTTGACAGTACGGAAGGGGAATATTTTATCAACCGGGGTGCTGTATATGCCTTAACCAATAATTTGCCAAGGGCGCTTGAAGATTTTAATACAGGCCTGAGACTGAAACCCGGCCATGCAAATGGCTACAAAAACAGGTCATTGATTTACCAGTCCTTTGGCCAATGGGATAATGCAATTGCCGACATCACCAAGTACCTTAGCATGCACCCGGAAGACGCTGACCTTTGGTACGAACGCGGACGGATAAAAAATGCAATAAACAAACCTAATGAGGCCCTCCCGGATCTGGACAGAGCCATTCAGCTCAACAAAAAACAAGGTTTGTATTTTTATGAAAAAATGAAATGCTTTTTACTGTTGGGGCAAAAAGCTAATGCCCTTCAGATATTGCCAACTGTAAAACAATTTGGTATTGCGATTGAACCTGAAGTTCAGGCCAGACTTAACGAGTAAAACATTTAGTTCATCTTTCAGCACCAGGAAAACAAATGCTCAGCAGGCTCCTCATTCGAAATTATGCCATCATCCCTGAATTGGATATAGCTATTCAACCAGGCCTCACGATCATCACCGGCGAAACCGGAGCAGGTAAATCTATCCTACTTGGTGCATTAGGATTGGCTCTTGGCCGCCGAGCTGATGCGAAAGTATTACCTGATGATGAATCAAAGTGCATTATCGAAGCACATTTCACTTTAAGGGATGATCAGTTAAAACAGATTTTTCTCCGAGAGGGTCTTGATTATGATACATTGCTCATCTGCCGAAGGGAAATCAGTAGTGGTGGACGAAGCAGATCATTTATCAATGACACCCCTGTCTCTCTTAAACTGATGCAGGAGGTCACCGGCCATCTCATCGAACTGCATCATCAACATGACAATCTTGCCTTACAGTCCAAAGATTACCAGATCAATGTACTGGATATCATAAGTGAAAGCAATATACAGCATAAGGAATATGCTTCCCAGTACCTTCGTCTCAATGCATTAAAAAATGAACTGACGAAAGCACAGGAGCTTGAACTTTCTTCCACGCGAAAAAAAGAATTTCTGACATTTCAATTGACAGAACTGGAGAATGCCAAACTCACTCCAGGTGAAATGACTACACTCGAAGAGTCACAAAATATGCTTGAACATGCGGAGGCCATTGATCATGTGCTGGGGCATCTTCAATCTGTGCTGAGTGATGGCTCTCATTCAATGACTGCACAATTGACTGGGCTAATCAAACAAATAGAAAGTGTCAGGAATGTCTATTCACCCATAGTTGAAATCGGGGACAGAATAGAAGCAGTGCGCGTCGAAATACAAGATCTTTCTCTTGAGGCAGGAAGGCTAGACGGTCCCGGACAGAAAGACCCGGCAAAACTTGCAAGAGTTCAATCCAGGCTCAATCAGCTATATGGTCTAATCAAAAAATATCAATGCACAGATGAATCTCAATTACTGGAAGTACAACAAACCTTAAGAGCAGAATGGAGAGCACTGTCTTCCGTGAGTGAACAAATCAAAACGCTGGAGCAAAATATTGTAGAGGCCACGGTAAGCCTTCGCGTTTTGGCAGAAGGACTCACTAAAAAAAGAAAATCAGGTACGAAAAAATTAATTCCTAAAGTGGTGACTCTTCTTCATGAACTGGGCATGTCCAATGCCCAATTTACGATAGACCTGGGTCAGCTACCTTCTCCCGGAATATATGGCATGGATGATGTCTCCTTTATGTTTTCAGCTAATAAGGGCACATCGCTACAACCGTTACAAGCTGTTGCCTCAGGTGGAGAACTCTCAAGGCTTAGTCTTGCTTTAAAATCTATCTATGCTACCCAAGCCCAATTGCCAACTATTATTTTTGACGAAATTGACACCGGTATTTCAGGTGAAGTAGCATGGCGCATGGGACAACTCATCCGATCCCTGGCCAAAGGGCACCAGATTCTGATGATTACACATTCGCCGCAGATCGCTGCGCATGCCTCGATTCAATATCATGTATCCAAAGTGACTGAAGACGATAGGGATATTTCTTCCATTCAATTTCTAAACCCACCGCAGCGAATTGTTGAACTGGCAAAAATGCTGAGTGGGGATCCGCCATCAAAAGCAGCTGTGTCAAATGCAGAAAGTCTTATTAAGGCTGTTAAGATTTAGTTTTTATTTCGGAAATTATTTGACTCTTTTCTTGACCAGCAAAGTGTGTAATGACAACCATTCATTGCAATGTATAAAAACAAGATAAAAACATACGGCGTATAATCCATAAGGGAAAAGATCCTTAATCCTTCTTAATCAGATATGATCCATGGATTGGCTTTGCCTGTGGGAGCAGTAATGGGTGCATTATTCTCATGCATAGCATGCCGCGGCAATTCAATAATAAAAGTGGTCCCAACACCTTTTTCTGTTTCAAAATATATTCTGCCATCGAACGATTGGATAATATCTGAACAAATGGCGAGTCCTAGTCCCATGCCTGATGACTTAGTCGTAAAATTGGGATAAAACACTTTTTCTCTCATGTTTTCATCAATGCCTACTCCGTTGTCTTCAATTGACAAGATAACCAGATCATCTGTAAAATTGAGTTTGATATGGATAAGACCTCTCCTGGATTTTGGTATAGATTGAATAGCGTTTTTAACAATATTATTGAGCACACGAATAATCTGGCTCTTATCGGCAAAAACAAATAAATCATTGATGGGTACCTGGAGTTGTATATCCATATCTTCCCGTTTACGAAAAAGATCATGGACGGAAGCGAGGATATCATTGATGACAAAAACTTCGTTTAATGCCTGAGGCATTTTCGCATAGCTCGAAAACTCAGAAGCTATATGTGTAAGGTTGTCAATCTGCTCGATCAGTGTTTTACTTACACGCTTGATCATCGCTGGCAAGTCCACATCTTCATCTCTTGAAGCAGCATTCTGCAAATATTGTATGCTGAGCTTCATCGGTGTGAGCGGATTTTTTATTTCATGGGCGACTTGTTTCGCCATTTCCCTCCAGGCTGTATCACGCTCCGTCTGGGCCAACAACATGGCGCTCTCATCCAGCTTGGTCACCATCGTATTATAATCCCGGATGAGTTCCCCTACTTCATCATCTATAGACCACTGAATCGTTTCGTTCTTTTTTCCGAGGCGGATCCTTTTAAGCTTTTCACTTAATTGTGCTACCGGCCCGGTAATGGATTTGCTCATAAAAACAGCAATCCCTATGGCAATGAGAAAAATAAAAACGTATGCATTTAGCAAGGTCATAAAAAAAGCAGAGCCCGGGTCGCCTCCTTCACTGCCTGATGAAAAAAGTTCCGTTAATTCTATATAACCTGATTGAGCACCCTGATGATGAATCTTCACAAAACCTACGTCATTTATCCGATTGGGATTTCCTTCTTCTAGGTGAGTTCCTGACAAGTAATAATCCCTTGAGCCAGCATCCAGGATCAATTTGGGTAGGAAAGCCATTTTTACGGCAATCTGTTGCTCATTGATTCCAGGATTATCTTGCTGCTGAATATGATTCCCTTCAGGATCGTATATTTTATTAGACGCGCTATTGCCTATTGCGATACGTGAAGCCTTAATCATTTCATCCCGCCACGATTTTATTTCAGGCGATTGTGACTCGCGTATAGATCCGGCAATATTTCGAATACGCTCATCATATCGCCTCAATTCATCCGCGCGACTGTTGGACCGGATATAATACACAGTCAATAAGCCAACGATGACAAACGTAAGGATGATAATAATGACGACGGACAATTGAATTTTATTCCTTAGCGACGGCCTTGGCGAAATTGTCAATTGCATATTCTTTGGTAAAAACCCAAATACTGCATTAAGACCGGCAAGAATAAAAAGTAAAAAACTGAATACTGTGAAGATGAGTGAGAAAAGGGAAACAACATGATTTACTCCTTCCACTTTTTTCCCAATCAGGATGACCCGGTTATTTTCATCACGCATGGCAATGTCCGTACGGTCATTGCCATTTGACAATTCCTGGAACTCCCCCACTTTCATTCTGTCATATCGAGACAATACCAATGGATAATCATGTTGATGCGCATAGATTAACTGCCCTTCCTTGTAAACACCCAGGCTATACTTCCCTGGGAGATGTGGAAGCCACGCTATGATCGCTTCTTCGGATCCTTCAGTCATCCCAAAATCACCTGGAGCGCTCAGGATGATATCTGTTCGTGCTATCTTTTCAAAATCCTTTTGATACTTGTATAGGACCAGTGCCGTCATGGATGAAATGGCTACTAACCAACTCATCACCCAGATAACCGATTTATTTCCCTGCTCAATGTATAAATCGAGTAAGGTCATCAGAATAAACACACCAAGATAAAAACCAACAAATGGAATATCGATATTGAGAAGATAGATCAACGGCAAACTCACTACACCTGCAAACAGAAGAGCAATCATCCGCTCATAAAAATTGGTCGTATAAAAAATAGCCCGGGTGACAATTTGAAACGAAAAAGTAAAAACACCCATCACAATTAGCCCACACGCCAGGATGGATAAAAAGTGATGAATATCAAATAAAGAAATTTCTCCAAGATCCAACCTGAAATTACTCTGACCAACCACCTGTCGTAATATCCATGAAGTAAGTCCGCACATCATTATCACCACGAGGTAATGGCTCGATGTCATCAAGCGATCCGCCCATCTCTTTCCTGAAGAAAAAACTGTGGAAGAAGGTACACCTCCTTGTATTTCGCGGCTGTATAAATTACTAGCCAGCGCACACAACCAGAGGAAGACTGAACTGTCGATCAGCAGGTCTGCTGTCGAATAAGGGAATTTGATATTCTGGATTATCGGGCTGAGCAAAGTCAGCTGGTCAAAGAAATCATGATATGGGACAAATAAAGTAGCCATGCGCAAACCAAGCACGCCTGACATCTGTAAAAGTATCTTGTTGATATTGGATACCTTCTGATCTGATCGGCTATTGATCCAGACAATCCATGCCATGCAGAAAGCCCAGAAAGCAACAATACAAAGCAGCAGTATCACTGCCTGCATAAGGAAAGAAAATTCTTTTGTCAGTAGTTGAATATGCGCGATAGGTGAACCGTCAATGCTTCTAATCAACGTGGCATCATCAGGCGAAGGATGCCCAAATTTATAAGGAGTCACACTGATGCTGAAAGCCTGCTGCTGTTCGGGAAGAATTGGAATTTTAAAATAGACTTGCAATAGATCCTGTCCATCAGCAATCTCTGTTTTTTTAACATAATAATCCTCTCGATGATCCCTTTTGACACAAGGAATGTCTCTAAACTCCTTGTGCGAAGGATCGATAATAAGACCGGGCTTCGACCAGAATATAAGGCTGTCATGTTGATACAAATACACTGTAAACGGCTGTTGTCCCAGTCTCTCAATATGGCTGATCAGCGTGTTAGAGAATATTCGATCTGTTTTCTGAACTGAGCGAATCTGGCCGATCCAGTCTCCTTCCCTAAGCTGATAAACGGCCTCTGTCTCCAGATTCTGGATATTCTCTTCTATTTGCTGAGCAAAATGCGATCTGTCATATGATAAGTGATCAAAGACGATAAGGGCCGCCAGGGCCATAAGACATGAGCCTGCCAGAAGAAGATACCTGAATACGTTGAAGGTGACCTGCATATAATCACATAAAGATAATATTTAATAAATAATTTACTAACTATCATACGGTTGCATTTTAGGTAATAAAAAAAGCAGCTGATTTAAAATTTAAGGAGCCTGAACCGAACTAACTCGCCTTCTCCGCGGTTTACGAGAAGCATCTGTGATGAATCTATCGCTCCCTGAAGAGGGGGAGGAAAGTCCGGACAGCGTAGAGCACCGCACCATCTAACAGATGGGCTTCACGAAGGTGAAGACAGAAAGTGTCACAGAAAATAAACCGCCTTTAAGGCCTGTCCTCAAGGGTAAGGGTGAAATCGTGTGGTAAGAGCGCACGCATAGTCAGGGCGACCCGACTATGGGATAAACCTTGCGGGCTGAAATGCCATGTACACTTCAATTCCTGAAACCATTTCGATGGCAAAGGGTATCCGGCGGCTCGCTGGAGTATGTGAATAGTTGAAGGGGGTAGGCAGCTAGAACCGAGGCAGCAATGCACGGTCCAGATAAATGATAGGTATCCCGCCTTGCGGCGGGACAACAGAATCCGGCTTATCCATCACAGATGCATTTTTTCTTTTGGTTGACCTTTATGTTGCTCAAATAGCAATAAAAAAGCCGGACGATTTACATTGTCCGGCTTTTTTAGGCAAAAGGGAAAACCTCTTGCGGTAAAACTATATGTTAGTTTGTTGTCGCGGCTACATCCTTATTTTCATCAAAATGGAACATCAGTGTAAACCTGAGTGTGTTGTCTAGTGGACTGCGTTGATTCGAGGTTGGTACCAAGTAAGAAATATTCAAACCAAAAACATTGTACTTGAGACCAAGACCGGCGGTCAGAAACTGACGGTTTCCTTTTGTTGGATGTTCGTAATAATATCCAGCCCTGAAGGCAAACTGCTTATTGTACCAATACTCGGCTCCAAAAGAAAAGGAAATTTCTCTCATTTCTTCCTTAAACCCACCAGGAGCATCTGTAAAAGATCCGAAAATGCCTTCAAACAGTGGTTTCTCCCTGAAATCAGGGTAACTGTTATTGTTAGTATCATATTCATCTGAAGTTGAACTGATAGGTGTTGGCACCAACATCTTGTTGAGATCAAAAAGAAATGTGAGTTGATTATAATCATCAAAATTCATTTCCAGCGCTGCACCTAAGCCCAGGTTGCCGGGAATGAAATCCTTAAACTCCGATTTCGTATAAGATACTTTTGAACCGATATTGGTAAATGCCGCTCCGATTCTAAGTACACCTCCATCCGCTATTTGAATCGGGTTTTCATACGTAAAGGATATATCAACTGCGCCGGAGGTAGCAGGTACAATATCAATATTGTCGATCTGCTGTCCACCTGCAAGGTTGGAGTAGACAAATTTACCGGTCAGACCTGCGCTGAATTTGGTAGATAATTTTCTTGCGTAGGCAATCGCAACTTCAAATTCATTGGGCTTACCCTGACCAAGGGACAGACCATTGATATCTGTAAACTGGAGATCTCCCAGCGAGAAAAATCGTAGGGAAGCGCCGATCGTTTGATTATCCCCTAGTTTTTTATATCCTGCGAGATAGGCCAGGTAAACATCCTGAAGTCCCAGCGACCTGAGCCAGGGTGAATAACTGGCAGCGAGTCCAAAATCAGACTCAACAAAAGCAAGTTTTGACGCATTGAAGTGCATCGAGTTTGCATCTGCGGAAATGCCAATCCCTCCGTCTCCCATAGCTGCAGAACGGGCATCAGGAACTATTCTGAGAAATGGCACGGCAGAAATAATTGCATTTGGGCAATCTGGGTTTGTTTCGGGATCACAATATTGGCTTTTGGCCATGTTTACCACAGAAAACATTAATACAAAGAGTGAAATGTATTTCATGAAAGTCTGAATTTATTAAAAAATGATTGCAAAGATACTTTAATTGAAATCATTGACAATGACGAGTTTTTCGGCATCACTCTCTACGACTTCCTTAATTCCATTATTGGAGTATACCAACCTGAGTCTGAAAATATACATCCCGGGTGGTACTTCTCTACGCTGATTATCCTGTCCATCCCACTCCAGGTCATTAACCCTATATCCATCAGAAACGTAACCTTCCCTTGAAATATTCTTGACAAAACGTCCGGAAAGATCAAATATTTCAAGTTCAAGATCCATAGGCACCCCTGGACGGTTGTGTTCAAATTGAAAGTACGTAAGGTCTTTGAAAGGATTCGGATAATTGAAAAAATCTTCAATGACCGGTGCATCGCTGTCCATGACATAAAATTCGAGATATGCTTCAGCAGGGTTATTGGCCAGATCCCAGGCGGTCACCTTTAAGGTATGCAACCCCGGGGCAATGTCTGAAAGCGGATATCTAACTTCCCCTTTTGTATAATCATCCAGTAAGGCCTGGTAAAAATCATTTAGTATAAGGCTATTCCTATCATCGCCATCAAGAATTGCTTCTATGTCATGCCCGATGCTTGTGCCAGATACATTGATACCGTTGTCATCACTTAATTGAATATAGATATCCGGGTTGGCATCCGTTATACCTCCTGACAGGAAATTGGTATCATTCATAAAGGCCTTAATGACCGGTGGCTGATCATCCGTCAGTCCATCTTCAGAAACACCACCTACTATAAAATCTGTAAAGTAACCTGAGGCGTCAGTGACATTATTATGTGCGTACAAACTCATCTTTCCCGGTCCAAAAACAAAATCAATATCTTTTGGCAAGACAAACTCTATTGACCAGTATCCGGCAATAACGGTCGCTGTGCCCTTGAAGAGTTGTCTGTTTTGGGTGTTGAAGGATCGGACTGAGCTGGATTCGTCATTAGCTAGCGTTTTGCGAATCTGTACTTTGTCAAACAGTGTCAGAAATAGCTGGCCATTGAAATCAGTAAGCACCTCCCCCTGATGTCCAACAATTCTTCCGGAAACACTTGTTTTCTCCAAGGCACTAATGGTATCCGTTATGCCTTCACTTGCGGGCTTGCCACCGATTTCTGTTACCTGAATCTGATACACCGGGATAGCAAGTTTTTGAGATGGATCGCCGAGTAAAGTAAATTTTCTGGCATTGTTATCCAATGTATCTGTAGCGTTTAGATTTTTTGCTCTGCGGAGCACTTCACCCATACTCGGATACACATCATTTGAATCAGGTGTATAGATTAGTTTTAGAACAGCGCGTGTCAGGCGTTCGTTTGAACCTGAATAAACAGCCCGTACAGTGGTCATCAAGGCAATGGCTCCCCCCTTTGGGTTCAACAAAAGATGCTCTCCCGCACTGATGAAGCCTGGTTCATCATAGCCTGCAAATGAACAGGTGGCCGTGATAAAGAGAGGCATGTTATCAATATTATCATAAGACTGGGTCTGGTTGATACCAAGCACTCGTTCCTGTGACCAACCATTTGGGCCTCCGTGTCCAATATAGGTTACTGTTAGGGCGCCCTTTTTCATATTCAGATCAATCGCATCATTGACTGCAGGATATCGATCCCCGCCTGGGGTTGATTCCTGTGGAAATGCATCAAGGTAGATTTTCTGAAAATTCAGGTCTGGATTTTCGAGTTCAGTATTTACAGATAATCCTTCTGCCTGATTCAGGTGAATATTGCCGTCCTCATCATCTGCGACCATCGCAACTCTGGATCGCCAGTCGTTGAGTGTAGCAGGATTGGTGTCATAATAAATAATTTTATCTACAATCTTAAGCGCTTCGTCAGGTGTACTGACTGGTAAACGTCCGACTGCAATATCGATAGCACCTACAAGGTTATTCCCCTCATGATCATCAAGTAGTGCATAAAAATCATCGGACGGAAAAGACCGAATAGGATCCAAAGATTCTTCTGTCTCGAATGCCGGAATAAAATTCTGGTAGGGCAAATCGGTAAAGTGATTAAGGTAATCATATGTCGCATCTCCTAGCAGGCATACGTATTTAAATTGCAGATCTCGCTTATATAACATACGGATAAAATCGCGTATTGCTGAAGGATCCTTTGATCCTCCACCAAATTCTTCAAAAACCATACTGGCAGGCACTGCAACAACCTGCAATTGACTATAACTTCTTCGATGTTCAGCAAGCTTTATAGCAGCTTCTTCAAAAGCATCATAATAGACTATGACTAAATCAGCACGTTCAAGGCTATGAAGATTTTGATGAGTGATTTCGCCTTCATAGTTTGGAGTGCGCAAATCAGTTGCCGGATTGAAACAAATAAATTCATCAGGGATACTCGCGCCGGGGCTATGAATAAACGTTGTATTGGCTCCGGCAGAAAATTGTTGATTGACCGGAAAAAGTGGATTGGTCATATCCCATATCTGACATCCGGACACAACACCACTTACTGAATACATAGGCGTGCCTTCGTAAATACTACGAGGATCTCTGATATATAAAACACTCCCCTGCCTGTATATATTTTTCTTCCAGAAATTGAGTTGTATATAATCAACCCATGCACGGGAGTTCACTCCGGAGGCGTCCGGATATCTTACTACTATTTTTTCGATAGGTGCACCAGGTACAAATTCACCTTGAATAATTGCATCATTGGCAAAGGAAGATTCATAGTCTGTCAAATTCACACCACCTACATTACGGCTTGCTTCTTTCTGATCAAACTGAATATAAAACCTCGTTGCATTACCGGCCCTGGCTGCGAATTCTACTTTATAGTTAATGGTATCGTCCGGCATCAGATCGCGCATGTCAAACCTGTTTGTGTAATCTAACTGCTTAACCACTGCCATTTCATCGCCATACCATTCCTGCCCTGAGCCAGGTGGCCTGAATCTGCCCAATAGATTGACCTTCTCTTCTTCTAGCCGTTGATAATCAAGAGAGGCGTCCGAACTGTAATCACTGGCACTCTCATTTGCTCTGCTTTCTATCGATTGGCGTGATGGTCCATTGATGATAACATAATAATGGTTCACATTATCATAGTTATTCAATTCCATGTTGTAAATCCTTTCCGTCGGATCAAACGTCCATTTGTTTGGCCCATCAGCGTACCACATCAGGTAATCACCCTGATTGAATTGTCCATCTTCTAATCCAAAACCAATTGAAGCAGACTGTTCGAGATCATCAATTCTTGGGGCAGAATTCCATTGAGGTATGCGCCCGGCTCCATTGCCAAAGATTCCGATTTGTGTCGGGGAGATAGTAGCAGGATCTATTTTTAATTTATCCTTGACAAAATTGTAATCCAGCTTGTAAACGCCTGACTGCTCAACAGCAATTTTGTGAATAATACCGTCAGACAATAGGGAGATATCCTTAAAAATAGGGCCTGATCTTAAAAGTCCTTCTTCAGGCTTTGTCTCCATGCTTATAGATAAAATACCGCTAATAATCCTGGTGGCTTTTTGATCCATTAGCCTTTGAATAGGAATGATCCATATCCTTGCATACCATTTTCCCCGTTCTTGCTCCAGGTGGGAGCCAACAGTATATTCAAGAGGAAGGGAAGCATACAAGTCAGGATCAGCAATCGTTATGCTTTCATCCGATTCCACATAAATATCGGTTGTCAGCGCAGCATAATTTGCAAGTGGAAATCGATAAGTATATACAGGCAAATCAGGATTCCCATTGAACTGACTGTAATAAGCAAATTCTAGGGGGTTGTCTTCTGACCAGGTCAAATCAAACTTGTGATTGACAACCTGTTGTGCAGGGAGACTTGCTGAGAGAATGATGCTCAGAAAGGAAAGCAGAGTGAAAAGTCTTTTCATACAATTTTTCTGAACTGAAGTGGAGTGCCAAAAATCGTTAATAAAACGTTACTGAAAGGCATCTATTGCTAAACATAACTAATAATTTTAGCTAATTGTTGACAAATTTCGTGTCTTTTTACCAGGTATGGGACGTAATTGGTGTCTTTCAACGTTACCTGTATTTAAAAGGATTAATATTGCGTTAGAACGATGGAACCAATGTGCCACAGTCCCTTTTCAAGATTAGTCCTTCAGAAAGCCTCATTTTTCACGGGTTATTATAAAGGTATTGTGGTCAGTGTGCTCTTGTTCGTTGCCGGATATGGTCAGGCTCAGGATCCTGTTTTTTCCCAATTCTATCTTTCTCCGCTTCAACTTAATCCTGGATTAACAGGTTTGACCGATGATCCAAGGTTCTCAGCTAATTATCGCAATCAGTTTCCGGGCTTTAATAACGCCTACAGGACATACGCCCTATCTTATGACCAATTTTTTCCGTCGATCAATAGTGGTGCAGGTTTGTGGTTGTTGTCCGATGATGCTGGAAATGGAATTCTAAAAACGATCAAAGCAGCCGGTATTTTTTCATATCGACTTCGTCTTAATAAGGATCTCTTCCTCAAAATGGGGACAGAGGTAGGCTTAGTTCAGTCCACCTTAAATTGGGATAAGTTGGTGTTTGGTGATCAAATTGATGAATACCTGGGGACCATAAGTCCTGGCGGAGTGCCATTCCCTTCAGAAGAAACAGCACCTGAGAAAAATACGATCATCTATCCTGATCTGGGAATGGGTTTTGTGATTTATGGGGGCACTTTATATGGTGGGGTCTCTATACGTCACCTCAACACACCTAACCCTGATTTTCTGGACATCAATCCTTCCCTTTCACCCGGCATTCCGATGAGATGGACCCTACATGGTGGTGGAACCTGGCCCATTTTTTCCAGATCCCGAAATAATTTTGATCTTGCTATATCTCCCTCTTTCATTTTTGTGCAGCAAGGACCTTTTCAGCAGATCAACGGTGGGGTTACTTTAGATGCCGGACCAATAAGTTTCGGTGGGTATTATCGCATCTCTTCAGGAGATTCAGAAGCAATAATTGGATCTATTGGGCTAAGGACCAATCAATTAAGGCTTGGATACAGTTACGATGCTACCATTTCAGGTTTTCCTGTCAGCGGGGGTACGCACGAATTAGGACTAGTCTTTGTATTAGATGACGGGGAAAAGGAATCGAAGTACAGTGACTGCCTTGAGCTGTTTAGATAGGGCTTGAAGGTGTCCGGGCATACATTTTGTTGTGGCTTTGCCTAGTAAAACAAAACAATATTTACCCCATGGTTACGTTTCAGAAAATGTATATTTGTCCCTCTTATTAACAAACACGTTCACTTAAGAATGAAGAAATTTCTTTTAATCAGTGCTGGAGCACTATTGATGTTGGGTTTTGTGGCCTGTAAGAAATCCGAACGCTCCTCCGTTACCGGCTGGAAGTATAACGACCAGGAATGGGGTGGTTTTGAAAAAGGTTCTCATGGAGACTTGGAAATTGGTCCGGGCCTTGTACCTATTGATGGTGGTACATTCACTATGGGTCTTACAGACCAGGATGTAACGTATGACTGGAACAACGTGCCGAGAAGAATAACTGTCTCTTCCTTTCTTATGGATGAAAGTGAAGTCTCAAACTCCCATTACAGGGAATTTGAATATTGGACAAAACGTGTATATGGGGAATCCTATCCACAGGAAGTATTAAGTATTCTGCCTGATACATTGGTTTGGAGGGAAGAACTCTCATTTAACGAACCATTGGTAGAAACGTATTTCAGACATCCTAGCTACGCGGATTACCCCGTTATTGGTGTGACCTGGGAGCAAGCCAATAAATTTTGCCTTTGGCGTACCGACAGGGTAAATGAAATGTTGCTGGTCGAAAAAGGTGTCCTTAACCTTACACCAGAGCAGAAAGATGCAGATAACTTTAATACTGAATCCTACCTCGTAGGCCAATATCAGGGAAGTGTCAAAAAGAATCTTCCGGATCTCAAAACAGGTGGTGAACGCCCTGTCACATTTGAAGATGGAATTCTCTTGCCTGCCTATAGATTACCAACAGAGGCAGAGTGGGAATACGCAGCTTTAGCTCTCCAGGGCAATAACCTGTCTAAAAAAGATGAATTGATTTCGGATCGCCGTATTTATCCATGGGATGGCAATACCGCCCGCTATAAAATACATGATAAAAATCAAGGCAGGATGCTTGCCAACTTCAAAGAATCACGTGGTAATTACATGGGTACTGCCGGCAAGCCAAATGATAATGCCCCATTTCCTGCGCCTGTTAAATCATTTTTTCCAAATGACTTTGGACTATATAACATGGCAGGAAATGTAAGCGAATGGACATTGGATCTTTATCGTCCAATGACCAGTACCACGCTTCGTGATGTAGAGGGCCATGATCTTAACCCTTTCAGGGGTAATATTTTTCAGCAGCGTGTTCTTGACGAAAATGGCAGGCCTGTTGAAAAGGATAGCCTTGGACGTATACGCTATACCATCGTAGAAGATTCTGTAGCTGCCTTACGTGAAAATTATCAGAAAGGAAACGTAGTTGATTACAGGGATGATGATGAAGAAGCCGTTTATTACGGATATGGAGAATCAACCTTGATTAATGATAGTTCACGTGTTATCAAGGGTGGTTCATGGGCAGATCGTTTATTCTGGTTGTCCCCTGCGGCAAGAAGATTTAAGAACCAAACACAGGGTGACCGTACAATTGGTTTCAGGTGTGCCATGCACCAGATTGGAGGTTCAGAGCCAGGTGGGGAGATTGGCGGCCACGATTTTGGAGGCGGCAGTTCAAAAACTTCAAGACGATATAAATAATTTTATTCGACGATAAAATAAAAACGCCCAATCTATTGACTGGGCGTTTTTATTTTACACCTTATATTTGTCTAATTCATTGAAATGAAAATGGAAATACTTTCCTTATACTCCATCTATCTTGTCCATCCTTCTATATCCACGGATACCAGAAAAATCAAACCCGGGAGCATCTTTTTTGCGTTGAAAGGGTCTAATTTCGATGGCAACTCCTTTGCCCATCAGGCTCTTCAACTTGGAGCGTCCTTCGCAGTCGTTTCTGATCCCGCATTAAAAGGTGATCAATTCATCTATGTAGAAGACACTTTGCAGGCGCTTCAGCTTCTAGCCAACTATCATCGTCGTCAATTCAGCGTGCCCGTGCTTGCGATCACCGGCAGCAATGGAAAAACAACCACCAAAGAATTGATTACGTCTGTCCTATCCGGGAAATATAAGGTACATGCTACTGCAGGCAATTTAAACAATCACATTGGGGTACCGCTCACTTTGCTGGGAATAACAAATGAAACAGAATTTGTTGTTTGTGAAATGGGTGCAAACCATCTTGGAGAAATAGCCTCACTATGTATGATTGCCGAACCCACGCATGGCCTGATCACAAATATCGGGAAAGCGCATCTTGAAGGATTCGGCTCTATTGAAGGTGTAAAAAAAGCGAAAGGTGAACTCTTTGACTATTTAAGGGAACATGAAGGTTTTAGCTTCGTAAATACCGACGATCCAAACCTCCTGGATCTCGCTAAACGATTGCGTCAGAAAATTACTTTTGGTTTTAATGCTTCAACTCAACCCAACGTACATTTTACATATTCCTCTAAAGTCGGTGAGCCCGGATTCACCCTATCTGAAAACTTAAGTGGTCTAACACTTACATCATCTATGTTCGGCCATTATAATGCATCCAATGTGTTGGCAGCCTATGTGGTAGGACGCCATTTTGGTATGGATGAAGAGCAAATGGCTGAAATCCTTGCTCATTTCGTACCAGGATCCAACAGGTCCGAGATAATCTTGGATCGGCAATGCACCATTGTTAAAGATGCATACAATGCTAATCCATCAAGTATGGAATTGGCTATCCGGGCTTTTGCTGAACAGTATCCACACGGTTGGATTGTATTGGGTGATATGAAAGAATTAGGTGAAGATGGTCCGGGTGCTCATCTGCAAATGATCAACCTGATAAAGTCTTTTTCATTTGATCGCATTTACATTGTAGGTCTGGAGTTCCGGCAGGCATTAGAATCAGCTGAGATTAATGATCATCGGTATCATCCTGTCGCGGACATTCAAACACTTAAAAGTTATTGGAACTGGGAAGAATGCCAGGGCAAAGCAATACTTTTAAAAGGGTCCAGATCTATGCAGCTAGAGTTACTTCTCGAATCATAGAGACTGAGGGGTCCTATTAGCCCAATACTGATCTGATGATTAATTCACTGTAGTCCTCTTCACATGCCTTCTTATAATCCTGGTAAGCGCAAGGCACTTTACGTCCGGCCTTATTTTCGATCCACCATCGACCGGAAAGTTCGCTTTTAAAAAATAATAAGGCGTGATCATGATCCTTGGATTGAACAAGATATTGAGTCAGTGCACTTTTTTCGGGATCTTCCCTAAGCGTTGAGCCTTCCAATAGATACCAGATCATCTGGGCGATCGCATTGCCCATCATGCCTGACTCATCTGAATTTGCAGCATAACCATAGATACCTGCACCAAACAAAGATTGGGCTGCACCGGCATATCTGAATAACTGACAAGCTTCAATGACTGTAAGACCACTGCCAGACATACCCGTGATATAACCTGCTTCAGCAGCACTCATGCTATCACAATTGAAAATCATTACATCAGAATCTCTGATGCAAGGTTCAGCCAGATTCAAATCCTCTCGCAAATCACTCAGACGCACATGGCCTTCAACATTCAGATTTGTTTCAGAAACAAGATGTCTCTGCGTTCCAATATATTGGTACATAGTGCCATGCTGGCTGTTTCTGAGATGAACATCATCATCAAGGTTAGATTCCCTTATGATGCTGGCCATACGAACACCATCCACCTGAAGTCTCATGTAACCAATAGGTGCGCCCAGCAGTAACACCATAGCCCCGCTTTCCCTGATCTCCTTCAGAACCGGCAAGATGGTATCAGGCTGTTGCTGTGCGAAATTCCCACAATCCACCAGATTCAAAGCTTGGCTAGGCGTAGAACTGAACTGATAGAGATTTCGCTTAATGCGCTGCGCCATTAACCTGTCAAAACTAATGAATAGCAAGTCGCTTGCAGTAAAGCTGAGCGTTTCATCATGGAGGAAACGGACCTTATGCCAAAGAGAATTTTTGCTAAGCCGTTCTGGGCGAATGGATGCTTTTTCATCCGGGATAAACCAATGCGAAATCATTTGGTAAATATATTACATTTAATTTTAATATGTACGCGTATTTACCTAACTTTCTCATCTTGATAGGTTTTTCGCTCCTTATGTTAAGGAAATTGGGGTATATGATAGGATTTCTAAGAGGAATAGAATACATTTGCAAAACACAAAGTATCTTTTTAAATAAAACCTGAACCCTATGACACTAGTACGCCATGTTCTTTTGCATGCCCTCCCTTTCCTTTTTCTGCCCTCCATTCATTCACAAACCACGACGAGCAAGTTTATGTCTCCTGTGGTCGAAGATGAAATGACCGTCAATCCGGAACAGAATAAGCTATGGAAATCCGGCCAATCCAAATATTCCGCGAAGCCTAAAAGTATGTGGGAACTTGGAATTCATGGTGGAACAGCTTTTGTTTCCGGTGATGTTGAAGCTCCATTTCCTGCGGGATACGGGTTTGGATTACATCTGAGACGCGCCATCAATTATTCACTTTCCTGGAGATTGGATGCCTCATACCAATCCTCTAAAGGATACGATGCAAGAGGCTTCAATTACTTTGGCTCGGAAAGGACCTATAACCAAAATATTGATGCATTGCCTATTCTTGCAGGATACACGGATGTGAATACGAATGATGATAATATCCACCGAAACTACGAAACCAATATTCTTGCTTTTACTGCCGAAGGCATCCTGAACATCGGAAATGTACTTTTTCACAATCCTTCTAATAAGTGGAATTTATACACCGCAATCGGTATTGGTGTTAATATTCCTGACGTTGGCGTCGACCTGATCGACGCAAATGGTCAGTTGTACGACTTTTCATCCGTGACGGAAGGACTTGATCTCACGACCACAGATGGCAGAAATGATGCAAGAGACAACTTGAAGAATCTGTTAGATGGTGATTTTGAAACCCCGGGAGGCGTGGAGCAGGATGTTATTTCATTTGGCGACTACAAAACGGTAATTCCTCATTTAAGCCTTTCACTTGGTCTTTCCAGAAAATTATCCAAACGGATCAACCTTGGCATTGAGCACCGGGTATTGTTGAGCGACAACGACCTACTAGATGGATTTGAAAAACAGAACAATATTTCAACCACTTCAAGCAACGATATCGCGCATTATACGTCGATCAGACTTGCCATTAATCTTGGTTCAAAAGAAAAACGCGTTGAACCTCTGTATTGGGTGAATCCATTAGATGCATCCTTCAATGATCTGGCCGAACTCAAACAACGTCCAAAATTTGACCTTACGGATAGTGACGGTGATGGGGTCATTGATATGACAGATCAGGAAATAAACACCCCTGTCGGTTGCCCGGTAGATACAAGAGGTATCACTATGGACAGTGATGGCGATGGCGTTGTCGACTGTAAAGATGAAGAGCCTTATTCTCCACCAGGGTATGAGGTAAATCCTGAAGGAATAGCCCAGGTTAAAAACGATTATCTCACTGAAGATAATGTTGTGGACCTGATCAATGAGCGCTCTGCAGCTATGGCATCAAATCTCAATTGGTTCTTACCTATGATTCATTTTGACCTTGATAAATATTATGTCAAACCTGAATTCTATGGTTCACTGCATAATATCGCATCCGTAATGCGTTCACACCCTGAAATTAAAGTTCTGGTTAATGGTTTTGCTGACAACCGCAGCACGAGTGAATACAACAATGTGCTTTCTTACAACCGCTCCAGCGAAGCCATTGACTATATGGTCACGACCTACAATATCCCGCGTAACCGTTTCGTACTGACATATGGAGGTGAGGAGTCCCCTATTGTTGGCGATCTGAAGGACACATACAATACAAACGATACAGAAGAGTTTAAACACTATATGAACCGCCGCGTAGAATTTCGCGTAGCTACTTCGACTGATACTGAAATGAGTCGTCCGGCTGGTCCGGAGGCCGGAAAAAACACCCCTGGTTCTGGAAGACCGGGTTCAAAGTATTCCGGTAATTATAACTCAGGGTACTAGTCTACTTAAATTGAATAGGGTTATTTGAGATAGATTTTTTGTGTATTCAAAAGCTCCTGGCCAATAGTGGCTCGGGGCTTTTGATTTTTTATTGATACTTTTTCCCTTTCTACTAGGGATATACTTAAATTCACACCATAAATACCTGATACCGAATGGCTGAGATTATCCGAATGCCCAGGTTGAGCGACACGATGGAGGAAGGAAATATCGTCGGTTGGCTTAAAAAAGTTGGAGACAAAGTATCTCCGGGCGATATACTTGCGGAAGTAGAAACCGATAAAGCCACTATGGAGCTGGAAAGCTTCCATGAGGGCTATTTACTTTATATAAGTGTAAGCGAAGGCCCCGTCCCGGTCAACGACATACTCGCCGTCATCGGAGGAAAGGACGAAGATTATAAACCAATCCTTGCCAGCCAGGCAACCGGTACTGAAAGTCCTGCCTCCAAGGAGGAAACGCCAAAAACCGAGACGGAAACGCCAAAAACCGAGACGGAAACACCAAAAGTCGAGACGGAAACCGAAACACCAAAAGTCGAGACGGAGACCGAAACGCCAAAAGTCGAGACGGAGACCGAAACGCCAAAAGCCGAATCCAAAGTTGAAACGTCTACCCCACCAACAGAAACAGCCAGCCCTACCGGTGAAGGTGAACACAGGATAAAATCATCCCCACTTGCAAAATCAATCGCGTCTAAAACCGGTGTCGATCTGAGCGCTGTTACAGGAACAGGAGATGGAGGACGGATCGTAAAGCGAGATGTCGAAAATTTTGTAGCTGTAAAGGCTACCCCACCGTCAAAAGTAAATACGCCTTCTACATTACCTCAATATGGTGACCTGCCTTTGTCCCAGATGCGTAAAACGATAGCACGCAGGCTTGCCGAAAGTAAATTTTCTGCACCGCACTTTTATCTTACCATAAAAATCAATATGGATAAGACAGCGGAAGCACGAAAACAAATCAATGATCAGCCGGATACCCGCATTTCTTTTAATGATTTTGTGATCAAAGCATGTGCATCCGCACTTCGTCATCACCCGGCCATCAATTCATCATGGCTTGGCGATAAAATAAGAATTAATAAGGACATAAATATTGGTGTAGCTGTGGCAGTGGAGGATGGGCTGATGGTTCCTGTTCTTTTCGCAGCAGACCAAATGGGTCTGAAAGAAATCAATGCACAGGTAGCGACTCTTGCTGACAAAGCCCGGAATAAAAAACTTCAGCCGCAGGAAATGCAAGGAAATACTTTTACCATTTCTAACCTTGGCATGTTTGGAATCGATGAGTTTACCGGTATTATTAATCCACCTGATGCAGCGATTCTTGCGGTAGGAGCTATTGCAGATGAACTATCCATGATCGATGGCAAAGTCATTTCTTCGAAAGTCATGAAGGTGACAATGTCATGTGATCACAGAGCCATTGATGGAGCCACAGGCGCCAAATTTCTTCAGACACTGCAGCAGTTCCTTGAGAACCCTGTGTCCATGTTGGTATAGTTGTCCCCATAGCATGTGCCGGGGATTTTAGATAACTTTGCGTGTATATGTCGCAGTATTCTTCCCGTCACCTTGAATATGCTATACGGACCATTGGTCAATTGCCCGGAATCGGCCGTAAAAGTGCGTTGCGTATCGCTCTCTTCCTTTTGAAAAACAAAGCAACCATCCTGCCGGAACTCTTGATTGGATTAAATGGGATAAAGGACAACATACAAAATTGTAAATCCTGCCACAACCTGGCTGATGGCGATATATGCGGCATCTGCCATGATCACACCCGGCAGCGACACACTATTTGTATCGTTGAGTCAGAACGGGATGTGATGGCTATTGAAGATACTGGTCAATATCACGGCTTATATCATGTATTAGGCGGGATCATTTCACCTATCGAAGGTGTAGGACCACAGGATCTTCACATCAACTCCTTACTCAATCGAATTCAGCAAGGGGAAATCACTGAGCTCATCATGGCCATCAGTCCGACGATAGAAGGAGAAACAACCATCTTCTATCTCAGCAAACTACTAAAACCATTTCCTGTTCGTATCAGCATCATCGCCAGGGGTGTTTCTTTTGGTGGTGAGTTGGAATATGCAGATGGGCTTACGCTTGGGCGATCCATCGTAGCCAGGACGAATATCGAAATGACAGAGAATGTTTAATCCATAACTTTATTGAGACTCTCCGTTATTATTGTCAGCTACAATGTTTATCCCTTTTTAGACAACTGTCTGCGGTCCGTCCGTCAGGCTTTGAAAAATATTGAGGGGGAGATCATTGTGGTGGACAATGCATCTGTGGATGGTACCAGCCACCAGGTCAGACAACATTTTCCGGATGTACAGCTGATTGCCAACCAGGATAACAGCGGTTTTGCCATAGCGAATAATCAAGGTATCGCCATAGCAAAGGGAGAATTCATATTGCTGCTCAATCCGGATACGATTGTATCGGGAGATACCTTTTCTACCTGCATCTCGTTTATGGATAGTCATCCTGATGCAGGAGCCATCGGTGTAAAAATGCTTGATGGAAGTGGCCGCTTTCTACCTGAATCCAAGAGAGGTCTTCCAACACTTTCAGCATCCTTTATGAAAATGACTGGGTTATACAAGCTCTTCCCTGGCTCAGCATCATGGAACCAGTATTACCAGGGACACATAGGAGAAAATGAAACGGCAAAAATAGATGTGCTCTGCGGCGCATTTATGTTTATAAAAAAGGAAACACTTAACAAAGCAGGATATCTTGATGAAGATTTCTTCATGTATGGTGAGGATATTGACTTATCCTATCGGATTACGAAGGCAGGATACGCCATCTACTATCTTCCGGATACAAACATCATTCATTACAAAGGAGAATCGACGCGCAAATCCTCTTTAAATTATATCCTGACCTTTTACCAGGCCATGCTCATCTTTACGGAAAAGCATCCGGAGTTTAGCGGACAAAAAGTCCTGATTCAACTGGCCATCTATTTCCACGGATTACTTCAACTCATGCGGCAGACGGCAGTTCGATTCTGGCCTGTTGTCATGGATGCCATCCTGATCAGTATCTCCTTTTTCTTCGTCAGTAAGGTATGGGCGATTTATACATTCCATTCAGCGGATCATTTCAAACCGGCATTTTACTTTTTCAATATACCCTTGTACACGATCATCATGATCATCGCGATGCATCTTAACGGAGCGTATGACAAACCATTTACTAAAAAATCATCCTGGTTAGGTTTCTTTTCAGGTGTGGTGATGATCCTGGTGATATACGCTTTTCTGCCTATGCACCTGCGTACATCACGGATGGTTATCGTGCTGGGTTCCTTGTTATTTATGTTATGGCTTATACTAACCAGGTTTAAATTAAATCCCTGGCGATCGGGGTCCAAGCAAGCCGACCAACAATCAAATCGTAAAGCCATCATCATAGCCGGAAAAGATGAAGCAGCCAGAATTAAAGAACTCATCAATCGTTCAAAAGATCACATTGACGTATTAGGCACAGTGACTCCTGACAATCAAATAACTGAACAAACCAATGTTGATTCCCTTGGTACAATCGCACAACTTGAAGACCTGGTGCGCATCTATCAGATCAAAGAGATCATCTTTTCAGCACAGGATGTCCCTTTTTCTGTATTTACAGGGAGTATGACACAATTAGGGCCGGCATTACGCTACATGCTCGCTGCTTCGACTACGATGAATATCGTCGGAAGCATGGGAAAAGATATTGAAGGAGAGTCCTATGCGATTCGTATTCACTTCAACCTTTCCCAACCTGCTTCAAGAAGAGCGAAGAGAATATTTGACATCCTATCTTCGTTCATAGTGATATTGGTTTCCCCTGTCTTGCTATTTTTTATTCCCGGCTTCTATACTTTTTTCAATAATACCTTCCTGGTGCTGATTGGAACAAAAACATGGGTATCCTATCATCCACTTGATCCCGTCATCGATTCTTTGCCAAAACTTGCTATAGGTGTGTTGCATCCGGCATATCCGGTTGATGCAACAGATCTGTCACGAAAGCTTCAGCACATTCATTATGTTTATGCGCGTGATTACCACTGGACAACAGATCTATCCATCCTTATCGCGCAATTAAAGAAAACAGGACAAACACCCTCAGGTTATGGCCAATGAACTTAGCTCTATCGTCCGCGCGTCAGCTAAACGCCTCTTTCCCTCTGTCGTTGACTTCAGAAGAGATCTTCATCAATATCCTGAATTGTCATTTGAGGAGCAACGAACAAGTGAAAAAATAAAATCTTTCTTAACCCTGTATGGTATCCCATTTACAGAAGGTTGGGCTGGGTATGGCATAGTAGCCTCCATCAAGGGCACAGGGGATGGTCCTTTAGTCATGTTGCGGGCAGATATGGATGCTTTGCCTATCACAGAAACAAATGAGGTGGAATACCGATCTCAAAATGTTGGGGTCATGCATGCTTGTGGACATGATGTGCATTGCAGCAGTCTCCTTGGTACGGCTGTCATCTTACATGAAAACAGAGCGCTAATCCATGGAGAGATCAGAATGATTTTTCAGCCCGGCGAAGAGAAACTGCCCGGAGGGGCATCAAAGATGATTGACGAAGGTCTCTTTCGTGAGGGCGAACCAAAATGGATCATAGCCCAGCATGTTCATCCTCCGCTTCCAGCAGGTCATGTAGGATTCCGAAACGGTCTCTATATGGCATCTGCAGATGAAATGTATATCACTATAAAAGGTAGAGGCGGCCATGCCGCTACACCTCATTTATGTATTGATCCGATTGTCATAGCAGCGCGGGTCATTACAGCATTGCAGGAGATCATCAGCAGGAATATTGACCCATTATCTCCGGCTGTATTGACTATAGGCAGGATTTACTCTGATGGAGGAGCTACTAATGTTATACCTGATAAGGTATATCTCGAAGGAACATTACGCTTGATGAACGAAACATGGCGAATAGGAGCCCACCAAAAAATCATTGACCTGGTAGAAAAAATTTGTGCTGCATCAGGAGGAATTGCGGAAACGAAGATCGTCACCGGCTACCCTAGCCTCATCAATAACGATGATGTCACCAATGTATGCAGGAATGTTGCTGTGGAGTATCTGGGACAGGACAAAGTCCACGATCTGCCCATGCGAATGTCTTCCGAAGATTTTGCCTTTTATTCTCAACATGTACCGGCCACGTTCTATCGCCTGGGTACAGGCTGGCCCGAAACAGAGCGGAATTTCCCTGTTCACACCAGCAGGTTTGATATCAATGAAGCATCGCTGGAGACCGGAATGGGCCTAATGGCCTATATCGTCTTATCAACGCTTTCCGACTCACAGGAATAGCTTAGTTGAATAATGCTATAGACGTATCACGCTAACTGAAAACCAGTTAATTCGTTGAGAAATCGCGAATGCCAGCAAAACTTTTCTATTCTTTTACCCAGCTTAACGGTTACCCTAATACTAACTATCTATAGACATAACCAGCCTCCATAAGTCGAAGAGGGGGTTCTGGAACCTTTCTTAACATATATTATTTTTCATAAAGTATAAACTATTTTGAATCAATGTTATACTTTTGGTAATAATTCATCATATCTTTTCTACAACTAATACAAACCTGTTATGTCAAAAGTCCTAATTGTCGACGATGAAAGAAGCATCCGTCACACCCTTCGTGATATTCTGGAATTTGAAAAATATGAAGTAGATGAGGCTTGTGACGGTATGGAGGCACTGGTGAAGATTAAACAAAACCCCTATGACGTCATCATCCTGGACATTAAGATGCCCAAGATGGATGGTATGGATGCCCTTGATAAAATCCAGGAAATAGCCCGTGAAACCCCGGTAGTGATGATTTCCGGACATGCCTCCATCGACACGGCTGTAGAAGCTGTCAAGAAAGGAGCGTTTGACTTTATTTCCAAACCACCAGATCTGAACAGACTGCTGATCACCCTTAGAAACGCTATGGACAAATCTGAGCTTATAACAGAACGAAAGGTCTTACAGACTAAAGTCTCCAATACACGTTTCCAGCCTATTGTAGGGCAATCCAAGTGCATAGGGCAGATCATGTCTACCATTGAGTTAGTGGCGCCTACGGATGCCAGGGTATTGGTCACCGGTCAAAATGGTACAGGAAAAGAACTGGTGGCCCATTGGATCCACCAAAAGAGCCATCGACGTGACAACCCACTGATCGAGGTCAATTGCGCGGCGATACCATCTGAATTAATTGAGAGTGAATTATTCGGCCATGAAAAAGGAGCTTTCACTTCCGCTATAAAAACCCGTACCGGTAAATTTGAACTGGCGAACGGTGGAACGATCTTCCTCGATGAAATCGGGGACATGAGCCTGTCCGCGCAAGCGAAAGTGCTGAGAGCCTTGCAGGAAAATAAAATCGTACGCGTCGGAGGAGATAAACAAATACGTGTGGATGTCCGAGTGATTGCAGCGACCAATAAAGATCTTCGTAAGCTCATTGATGCCGGAAGGTTCAGGGAAGACTTGTATCACAGGCTTGCGGTCATCATCATCGATGTACCTCCATTGAAAGAACGAGTAGATGATATTCCACAATTGATCCAGCATTTCTGCGCGGAGATCTGCAAGGATTATGGCATACCTGAAAAACAATTTGATGGTAAGGCCATCAAAAAACTTCAGTCCCTTCCGTGGACAGGAAATATCCGTGAGTTGAAAAATGTGGTCGAAAGACTGATCATCCTTGGTGGTAAAATCATATCCACTCAGGATATAGACAGGTTTGTACTGCCGACGGCACAATCTTCCCTGGAAATGAAAGATGTTCTATCCAGGTTTACGGATCTAAAAGCTCTTCAGCGATACATCGAACAGGAATATACCAACTACCAGTCCTCTATCGATTAGTCTTTTGGGCATGATCATATATGCCTGATGAGTTTATAAAATCTACTCCAATACCTATGACTGAAGGAATCCCTCCAAAATTGATGAAGCAATGGACGCAGATCAAAGGAGAGAATGCGTGGACGATGTTCAAGGTGATCGCGGAATTTGTAGATGGGTTTGAATCGCTTAGCCGGATAGGTCCTTGTATCTCCATTTTTGGAAGTGCGCGGACGAAGCCGGACTCCCCTCATTATCAAACAGCCGTCAACATTGCCAAAAAACTGACTGATGCCGGTTTTGGTATTATCACTGGTGGCGGTCCGGGCATCATGGAAGCTGCCAATAAAGGAGCAAGTCTTCAGGGAGGTGTATCAGTAGGGTTAAACATTGATTTACCCTTCGAGCAATCACACAATCCCTACATTGATGCTGACAAAAACCTAAATCACCGGTACTTCTTCGTACGTAAAGTCATGTTTGTAAAATATGCGCAGGGCTTCGTGGTTTTGCCTGGCGGGTTTGGTACATTGGATGAAGCGTTTGAGGTATTGACACTGATGCAAACAAAAAAAATCACACCTGTCCCCGTTATTCTTGTCGGCACTTCTTTCTGGACTGGCCTTAAAGACTGGATCACCGAGGTCATGCTCGAAAAAGAAAATAATATTACCCGTGGAGATCTTGATCTCATCCCGATCATGGATGACCCGGATGATGTGGTGAAATATATCAATGACTTCTATGCGCAGCGTGATGACCTGCTGAGTCCAAACTATACATTATAATGCCTATCCTTTGGCTAAAGACCTTTAATTTTTATTTCTCAAACAACTTACTGTAGAGAGACCCTTCTAATCTGAAATTCATCCTGCTATTCTTTTCCGACACCACCCTAACTCGTTATAATTTGCAACCTGCCATAAAACAATAAAGCCCGAACAATGCGAACGGGCTTTGATATTTTAATCAAACACTATGGGACTTAGCATTTAGAAACTCACCTGTAGATTTTCCCAGTACAGCGTCACTTTATCTCCTCCTGTGTCAAATTTAAGTTGTTCATGAAAGACAGGTGACGGCTGAGCAACAGACTTGACCCTGAGCACATCTTTTGATTCATCATATTTATATGCACCCCATTGATCCGGTTGTGAATTAAATATCCAGGTCCATTCTGATTCCCCCGGGATGGTAAACAAGGCATACTTGCCGGCAGGAAGTTTTTGATCCTGGATCATGATGTCTTTGTCTGTTTCAAAGGTAGTGGCTTCATTAGCCCCTGTGCGCCATACCTTTCCATAAGGCACGAGGTCACCCCAGATCGTCCTTCCTTTGACGGAAGGAGCAGAATAATTAATCATGACCTGAGCATCCTGGAGTTTCCCTTTCTGTTCTAAGGGTGGACTAGGTCGAGTTGCTGCATCTCCTTGAGCAAATACAACTGAAGTGAGCATGCTAAAGGCAGCGAAGCATAAAAAGGTCAGTGAATTGATATTCATTAGCTTAGGTATTTTGTTAAAGCGAATTTATAAATTACATATAACAAGGATTAACATCAAATACAGCCACCATGTTTAAGAAGAGGCTGGATTTAATTAAAAAACGAAGCTTCGACCCCAAATCTGAAATACCCCCGATACAACGGATAATAATCTGCCTGAATTAACGCCCTGTTGGCAAATAAACCAACGAAGTCTTCAAAACGTGCGAAAGCTTTGATAAATCTTACCTGAAGTCCGATAGCTACATCTATGCGAAATGCATCAGGTATCTCAGGACCATCCGTCAAATGGTAGCGGCCATTGACAGGAAAATAACTAATGCCTGCAAAGCCACCATTGTAATTAATATCCATACCCGGCATGATCGTCAGCTGCTTATCGAAGACCCTGATTTTACCATACACACTCGCTGTATACCATAATTCAGGAACTGCTAATTCCTTACGCGTATCAGGTTGCCAGAAAATACTTCCTTTCACACCCGCAACTTTAAAATCAAATCCTTTGGAGAGATAAAGCCGTCGGAGAGAAAAGGAACCATCAATCTGTTGCGGAAAAGAAATCGAATCAAAGTAGATATAGTTATCATACACGAGCCATCTGACACCAGCTTTGAGATTTTGTTTGGTCCAATCCCATGTCACCCCAAATTCGCTCGCAAACGGATTGAGATAATCGATATCGTAAATGGATTGCTGATTGACGAAGAGTGTGGATTCGATCATATAGGGCTTTCTGGATACGATTGACCAGTGGCCTATCAGATGACCAACCGGACCTGCATCGAGATTGGCTTCAGCGCGAAAAGAATATACACCTTCCGCCTGGCCAAGCCCCAGCGACAGATCCCCCTTTAGCACAAGAGGCTCTACCCATTGAAACACGCCTGCAACATCCAGATAAAGCTCGTTGATATTTTTTTCAACAGGTTCCTGGTCTAACCCAATGCCTCTGTACCTCAATGATCCATTTAAAGTTGAATGTGCCGCTTTCCATGGCAACGCAACGCCGATGCTCCATTCATTCTCCCGCATAAACGTATACTGCCGTATGCCACGTTCATCTACCAAATACGTTGGACCATAATAAGCCTGTGCTGATTCGATGATGTCTTCATCTACATATTTGAAGAGGCCTGTAGAAAATTCACCCTGTAGCCAGATATCCATTCCAAAACCCATTGTGTCGGGTACTAAATGGAAGATCTGCTTCGTCAGAAATGATCTATGCTTATGTGTTGTAATTGCTGTTGAAAGATTGGTTGATGTGAGGTAAATCGGAATAGATTCATCCGGAAAATCAGGTTGCCCGATAGAGTCCGGGTCTGAGATCCCCCCATTCTCCTGAGTCACAGCGGCATTGTTGAGGTAATTGTAAAATGCATCATACTTACCTGACGGCGCATCATGCCAGATCCCAACGCTAAAACCGGTATCCTTTTGACGTTGATGAGCAAAGTCACCAACCTGATTGATACGTCTATAGGCCACACTCAGACTAAGCCCATTGGCGAAACTCCTTCCGAAATCAAGTGTGAGATATGTGTCTTCATCACCGGCCTGAGAATATTTTATTGAAGCGACCGGTACATCCTGGTTATAATATCTAAAGGATTCATGATGCAGGTAATATGGATCATACTGATTCCAGCCGGTTGCAAAGCCGATTTGAGAAGAAATGGTTGGCGCCAAGCTTCTGGTAGCTGAACCATAATTGCCAAGGTATGCATCATACCCTCTTAATGGAAAATGCTTGTTGTCGTCCCATAGAAAAGTATCTGCAAACGTGTGTTTTTGGTCCGGATTACTGAGTAGCACATACGTCATAGCTACAGGTGTGTCCAATGGCGTAATACCTACAGTGATGGAGTCCTCTCTTGTGCTACCGATGGACTGACCTGGAGGCAGTTCGTTTTGTGCCTGAAGCGCGCTCATGAGCGAAAAGAACAAGTAAATTAAACTGAAAAGTAAACCTGGCCGGTAGTTCATGCAATAAGTATAACGCACCATGGGTAAGTTATGCTATTCTTTGCTCAAAACTGCAGGATTGACCCCCATGGAGCTAAAGCCACCGTCGTGAAACAAATTCTGCATCGTGACTGCTTTGGTGTAATCAGAGAAGAGGCTTGCGCAATAGTTTGCACAATCTTCTGCGCTTGCATTTCCCAAAGGAGACATCGTGTCCGCATAGGAGAAGAAATCATCAAATCCTTTTACCCCGCTACCTGCAGTAGTCCTGGTCGGTGATTGGGAAATGGTATTGACGCGCACTCCTTTTTTTACTCCAAAATGGTATCCAAAACTGCGGGCGAATGATTCAAGGAGAGCCTTGGCATCTGCCATTTCACTATAATCCGGAAAAACCCGTTGTGCAGCTATATAGGTCAAGGCAAGTATAGAGCCGCCATCAGCCATAGCGTCCGTTTGATAGAGAACCTGCATCATCCGATGAAAAGACATGGCACTAATGTCCAGCGTCTTGTGCATCCATTCATGATTGATATCTGTATAGGTTTTTCCCTTGCGAACATTTAAGGACATCCCGATGGAATGCAAGACGAAATCCAGGGGACCTCCAAGGACATCGACAGATTGCTGAAAAAGAGACGTGAGTTCTTCGGTCGAAGTGGCATCTGCTGAAATGACAGTTGCATTTAATTCTTCACCGAGTTTTTGGATTGTACCAAAACGCATGGCGACCGGTGCATTGGTCAGCGTGATTGTTGCGCCCTCAGCCACACATTGTTTGGCCACATGCCAGGCTATTGAACTCTCATCCAGTGCGCCAAAGATGACTCCTCTTTTACCTGCTAATAACTGATGTTGCATCATGATGAGGTGAGACTATTGAAAAAATCTATACTCGAATACACCGGTATGGAACCGGTTTAATTTTTGAGAATCAGTTTTGCCATGGCAGCTCCGATCTGTGCAGGAGATTCCACTACGTGGACACCACAAGCTGCCAGAATCTCCATTTTGGCCGCAGCCGTATCAGCTTTTCCTCCTATAATAGCACCGGCATGGCCCATCTTCCGACCTGCAGGAGCTGTTTTTCCGGCAATAAATCCAACGACTGGTTTGGTGCCATGTTCCTTTATCCAATAGGCGGCATCTGACTCCATGCTTCCTCCGATTTCACCGATCATGATGATGCCTTCGGTGCCCGGGTCCGCCATCAATAACTGGACAGCTTCAAGGGTAGTAGTGCCGCAGATAGGGTCGCCTCCTATGCCAATACAAGTTGACTGTCCGAGTCCGGCTTTAGTGACCTGGTCTACGGCCTCATAGGTCAGTGTACCAGATCTTGATACAATCCCGATAGTGCCTGGTCTGTGAATGAATCCCGGCATGATACCGATTTTCGCTTCTCCAGGCGTAATAATACCCGGACAGTTAGGTCCAATCAGTCGACATCCGGACTTATTGATATAATCTTTAACCCTGATCATGTCCTGAACGGGAATGCCTTCTGTAATACAAACAATGACTTTAATTCCTGATTCGGCTGCTTCGAGAATAGCATCCGGAGCAAAAGCCGGTGGGACAAAGATGATGGAGACATTAGCCTGGGTAGCTTCAACCGCTTGCTGAACGGTATTGAAAACGGGACGTTCAAGATGCATCTGTCCTCCTTTGCCGGGTGTGACACCGCCTACGACATTGGTGCCGTATTCTATCATCTGGCCGGCATGAAACGTTCCTTCCGTCCCGGTAAAGCCCTGTACGATAACACGGCTATCCTTTCCTACAAGTACACTCATAAAATCAATATGATTCTTCTGTCAATTATTGAAACAAGAAAACATCCTCATCCGGCCTGTGCATCAGGTATTTTTCTCTTGCAAATTTTTCCTTGTTATTCATCAGGTCCTTGTGCGCGGCCTCAGCCTCTGCCAGTTGCTCCTGGTAATCTGTGATCGAAGTTTCGAGGTGATGCACTGCGCGTCGGAGGTTCCATTGTGTGAAAAAATTGTGTTTGTCGAAAAACAACATCCACATCACAAACAAGCCTGCGGAAACAGAATATTTGTTGAGCCAGCCGGCAGCAATTAAATCTGCTATCACCTGCCGAAGATGAATTAGTTTTTTCATGTAGTTGAGACCTGATTGTAAAGTCCGAAAGATAGTTCATAAAACCGATCTGACCAAACCGCTGAAAGGAGGTGAAAGAGGGGCAGGCTTATCTACATTCCATAGTGCAATGCAAATAAACGCTTGCCCCCTGTCCAGGGATAAAAGTTTACTACAACAAGAGATATGCTCTATGGGAAGAGGGCAGTAAAGATGGGATACCTGATCTGATGCAAGTATTGTGCCAACGAAACAAAAGGGGGAGTAAAAATCAGCCGTTCCTATCAAGAACAGACTCGTAATGTGTTGTACATGTAAGAGGCTCGGGCAGGCTATTTACCTAAAAGGGATTTGCCCGGATAAAAAGCAGAATCGCCCAGAATATCGCAAATCCTGAGGAGCTGGTTGTATTTAGCGACCCTATCAGACCTTGACAATGAACCCGTTTTGATCTGACCTGTATTAAGCGCCACGGCTAGATCTGCAATGGTCACATCCTCCGTCTCCCCACTTCTGTGGCTGATGATGGAGGTAAATCCATTCCGCGTTGCGAGATGTACCGCATCGATAGTCTCAGAAAGTGTTCCGATCTGGTTGAGTTTGATCAGGATACTGTTGGCACTTTGTCTTTCAATGCCCAAGCTGAGCCGATCGACATTGGTCACAAAGAGATCATCTCCTACCAGCTGGACTTTATGGCCAATGGCTGTATTCAACTTACCCCACCCTGTCCAGTCATCTTCATTGAGACCATCCTCAATGGAAAAAATCGGATATTTCTCCGCCCATGAGGCCCAGTAATCAACCATCTCCTCAGATGTCTTCTTCATGCCGTTTGACTTTTTGAAAACATACAACTTCTCATCCTCATTGTAAAACTCTGATGCGGCTGCATCAAGGGCAATGACCATGTCATCACCCGGATGATAACCTGCGATTTCAATTGCCTTGAGGACTATTTCAATGGCTTCTTCATTGGACTTGATGTTGGGTGCGAATCCACCTTCATCGCCGACATTCGTGGAGTATCCTTTTTGATGAAGGACTTTCTTAAGGTGATGAAATACCTCTGCACCCATGCGCAAAGCATCTCTGAAATGATCAGCACCGACAGGCATGATCATAAATTCCTGAAAGTCTATACTGTTATCTGCATGTGATCCGCCATTGAGGATATTCATCATCGGAACCGGGAGGATATGTGCATTGACACCACCTATATATCTAAACAAAGGTTGCCTATGAAGAGACGCTGCTGCTTTAGCAACTGCAAGACTGACGCCAAGCATGGCATTTGCACCTATCCCTGATTTATTGAGATTCGGATCGAGATCAATCATTGCCTGATCTATCTCGAGTTGCTCAGAGACATCCATGCCTATGATTTGCTCCGCGATCTTTTCTTCTACATTGCGGCATGCATCCAGTACTCCCTTTCCCAGGTAACGGGCGGGATCACCATCTCTTAACTCCACTGCTTCATGCTTACCGGTTGACGCGCCTGATGGAACGGCCGCCCTGCCCATATGGCCTGACTCTGTGATAACTTCTACCTCGACGGTAGGGTTTCCCCGGCTGTCGAGAATTTCTCTTGCAATGATATCAACTATTGCGCTCATTTGTGAAAAGTGTGAGTTGTGAGTCGGGAGTCGGGAGTATTAATTTGAACTGGACATTAGTTGAAGGAACTCATCAAACAAATATCTTGAATCATGTGGGCCCGGAGAAGATTCGGGGTGATATTGAACTGAAAAAGCTGGTTTGCCTTTGACTCGAAGTCCTTCCACTGTCTGATCATTGAGATTGACGTGTGTTACTTCAATTTTTTCCTTTTGTTTTAAGATGGCTTCAGGTGATACCCCGAATCCATGATTCTGGCTGGTGATTTCTGCTCTGCCTGTGATCGTATTGAGGACAGGGTGATTGATGCCTCTGTGGCCATGATGCATCTTGTACGTTGAGATACCTTGTGAAAGTGCCAGCAATTGATGGCCAAGGCAAATGCCAAAAAGTGGCATCCCTGATTCCACGATCTTTTCGATCACATCATGCGTGTATCCCATAGCTGCGGGATCACCGGGACCATTGGATAAGAAGACGCCATGTGGATCAAAGGACATCACGTCTTCGTAGGTGGCTTTTGCCGGAAAAACTTTGACATGACAACCTCGTGCTGTCAGGCAATTGAGGATATTCGTTTTAATCCCGTAATCAATAGCGGAAACACGTATTGCAGCATCGCTTTTGCCTACCAGATAGGGTTTCTCTGTAGTGACTCTGGAACTCAACTCAAGGCCTTCCATGGAAGGAACGAGGGCGAGCATTTTCTTAAGTTCTTTAATATCTGTGACTTCGCTTGAAATAATCGCGTTCATTGCGCCTTTGCTTCGGATGTGGCGCACAATAGCGCGCGTATCGACACCATAGATGCAAAGTTTCTGTTGTTCTTCAAAATAGGCTTGGATGGACTTGTCGGCCATAGCCCTGCTAAATTCGTCGATGAATGTTTTGCAGACCAGCGCATTGATCTGGATCTTGTTGCTTTCGACTTCATCATCCTTAATTCCGTAGTTGCCGATATGGACGTGCGTGGTCACCAGGATTTGACCGGCATAGGAAGGATCGGTGAAGATTTCCTGGTATCCGGTCATACCGGTATTAAAACAGATTTCGCCGGTAGCAGTGCCGGGGTAACCCGCAGCTTTGCCTTCGAAATAGGTTCCGTCTTCTAATAGGAGGATGGCTTTTAAAGCCGCTGAATCATATGGCATGTGTTAACACTTTCATTCAGGAGGCCAAATATATAGCAAAAAATGTAATCGATGGCCAATCATTGTGGGACCTTCATCTTTTGGACTATTGAAGATGCTACCAGCGGCCATATTATTTGAAGAATCGTTATCGTGGATTTTCCTTTTAAATAAATCAGGATGCTTATGGTTAACAAAAAAAGAAGGCCGTGATTTTCACACGGCCTTCATCTATTTTCTGGAATATAAAATGTCTATTCTTCTTCAGAAGCATCTGCCACTGCGGCAGTCGTTGCAGCAGGTGCGGTAGCCTCAGCCACTGCTTTACCCTTGCCTCTACGTGTGCGTCTGGTCTTACCATCCGAAGAAACTGATTTTTCGCTTCTGCGTTTTTTGGTATTGGTGTAGATTTCATTAAAGTCCACCAATTCGATCATAGCCATTTCAGCCCCATCCCCTTTACGGAACCCAGTGCGAATGACACGGGTATATCCACCTGGACGTGTAGCTACTTTAGCAGACACTACAGAAAACAATTCTGTAACGGCTTCTTTGTTGTTGAGATAAGCAAATACAACCCTTCTGTTGTGCGTTGTATTTGATTTTGATTTCGTGATTAAAGGCTCAATATACTTTTTGAGCGCTTTTGCTTTAGCCACGGTGGTGAATATACGTTTGTGCTGAATGAGTGCTAAACTCAGGTTCATCAACAAAGCAGCTCTGTGGCCTGCCTTTCTACCCAGGTGATTAAATGTCTTTCCGTGTCTCATGACCTACAAAAAAAAATTGGTTAACGAT